>CP102060.1:2802307-3113674 GCA_024579835.1 Clostridiaceae bacterium HFYG-1003 | reverse complement strand
TATGGATGATGTATACTTGGGCTTAACGAGAAAACGAGTGAATCCAAATACTACAGCGCCTGAAAGGATGGTAACCAGGATAATAATCCAGATACGATGCCACAGGATCAGAAATAGTTCCTTTAAATCAATTTCTTCCAAATTGGGTGCCTCCAAATGATGATTCGTGAGAAAAAAGAGAATACAGCTTCTGTCTTCTATCTATGAGAGTATGGAATGGATCAGGATCTATTGACCAATACCATCTGGGCACTGACAGACTGCCCTATCTTAAATGGATAAAGAAAAAGGGCAATTTTGAAAAATAAGCAAAATGCCCTTTGTAATTATACTTTGAACATTATTAAGAGTCAAGTCAGCTTAAGATTGGATCTAATATTAGGGATTAAATATAGGTATCGCCCTGAAAAAATCCCTGGTTAGTAAATGTACATTAACTATTGTTATCAGACCAATAATACAAAATGCACTTTAATAATAAGTATTTGCTACACTTCAGCGATAACTTCTCAATTCAACTCAGCGATAACTTCTCAATTCAACCAAAATAGAAAACTTCATTCATTCTCTGAGCGTTCGCTGAAGATTCAACTGCAGCGATCCGATTCAGGTTCTGATTCTGCCAATAAACAAAGAAGTCATGCAAGAGTGAATGCTCTCACATGACTTTTAGTGGTGGAGATAAAGAGACTCGAACTCTTGACCCCCTGCGTGCAAAACAGGTGCTCTCCCAACTGAGCTATACCCCCATATAATGGTGGACCATCAGGGACTCGAACCCCGGACCGACCGGTTATGAGCCGGCTGCTCTAACCAACTGAGCTAATGATCCATGCAAAATATCCTGATGAAACATCAGGATACTTTTAAACCGGCGTCAACCTACTTTTCCACACAGCTTCCCGTGCAGTATCATCAGCACCATAAGGCTTAACCATCGTGTTCGGGATGGGAACGGGTGTAGCCCTTACAGTCATAAACACCGGATTGGTTTGAGGTTTTATTGTTCCCTCAAGACTGCATATAGTTCTTCAAACGTAATTCATCATTTTTAACTTGTTTAAGATCAAGCCCTCGATCTATTAGTATGAGTCAGCTGCATGCATTGCTGCACTTACACCCCTCACCTATCTACCTTGTGTTCTTCAAGGGATCTTACTGGATTACTCCATGGGAAATCTTGTCTCAGGGTGGGCTTCACGCTTAGATGCTTTCAGCGTTTATCCCGTCCCAATATAGCTACCCAGCCATGCCGCTGGCGCGACAACTGGTACACCAGTGATTGGTCCAACCCGGTCCTCTCGTACTAAGGTCAGCTCCCTTCAAATTTCCTACGCCCGCGACGGATAGGGACCGAACTGTCTCACGACGTTCTGAACCCAGCTCGCGTGCCACTTTAATGGGCGAACAGCCCAACCCTTGGGACCTACTTCAGCCCCAGGATGTGACGAGCCGACATCGAGGTGCCAAACCTCCCCGTCGATGTGAACTCTTGGGGGAGATCAGCCTGTTATCCCCGAGGTAGCTTTTATCCGTTGAGCGATGGCCCTCCCACGAGGTACCACCGGATCACTAAGCCCGACTTTCGTCCCTGCTCCACTTGTAGGTGTCGCAGTCAGGCTCCCTTCTGCCTTTACACTCTATGGACGATTTCCGACCGTCCTGAGGGAACCTTTGGGCGCCTCCGTTACTTTTTAGGAGGCGACCGCCCCAGTCAAACTGCCCACCTAGCAATGTCCCGTGACCCGTTTCCTGGTCTCCGGTTAGAATCCCAATATCTACAGGGTGGTATCCCAACGGTGACTCCCCATGACCTGACGACCATGGTTCTTCGTCTCCCACCTATCCTGTACAGTAAATATCGAAACTCAATGCTAAGCTACAGTAAAGCTCTACGGGGTCTTTCCGTCCAATCGCGGGTAGCCAGCATCTTCACTGGCACTACAATTTCGCCGGATTTGTTGTTGAGACAGTGCCCAAGTCATTACGCCATTCGTGCGGGTCAGAACTTACCTGACAAGGAATTTCGCTACCTTAGGACCGTTATAGTTACGGCCGCCGTTTACTGGGGCTTAAGTTCATACCTTCGCTTGCGCTAAGCATTCCCCTTAACCTTCCAGCACCGGGCAGGCGTCAGCCCCTATACTTCAGCTTGCGCTTTTGCAGAGACCTGTGTTTTTGTTAAACAGTTGCTTGGGCCATTTCACTGCGGCCATGTCGCCATGGCACCCCTTCTCGCGAACTTACGGGGTTAATTTGCCGAGTTCCTTAACAACAATTCTTCCGATGGTCTTAGGATTCTCTCCTCATCTACCTGTGTCGGTTTGCGGTACGGGCAGCATGTCGCTCCTTAGAGGCTTTTCTTGGCAGCGTGAACTCGGGTATTTTCGTATCTCAGAATATGCCAGAAGGGATTTGCCTCCTCTGACTCCCTCGAATACTTCGACAGGCTCTTCCAACCGCCTGTTACCCTATCCTCCTGCGTCACCCCATCGTGTTAACGCTTCATGCCGGTATCTGAATATCAACAGATTGTCCATCACCTACGCTTCTCAGCCTCGGCTTAGGCCCCGACTAACCCTGAGCGGACGAACCTTCCTCAGGAAACCTTAGATTTTCGACCTGCGGGATTCTCACCCGCATCTCGCTACTTATGCCAACATTCTCACTTCTTAACAGTCCACAGCTCCTTTCGGTACTGCTTCGCCCCGTTAAGAACGCTCCTCTACCGCGTATATTAAAATATACACCCGTAGCTTCGGTGATAGGTTTTAGCCCCGGACATCTTCGGCGCAGGATCTCTCGACTAGTGAGCTATTACGCACTCTTTTAATGAGTGGCTGCTTCTAAGCCAACATCCTAGTTGTCTTAGAAATCCCACATCCTTTTCCACTTAACCTATACTTGGGGACCTTAGCTGACGATCTGGGCTTTTTCCCTTTTGACAATGGCACTTATCTGTCACTGTCTGACTGCCGGATTAAAGTCTTTGGCATTCGGAGTTTGATAAGGTTCGGTAAGCGATATGCCCCCTAGCCCATTCAGTGCTCTACCTCCATGACTCATCATCCAACGCTAGCCCTAAAGCTATTTCGAGGAGAACCAGCTATCTCCGAGTTCGATTGGAATTTCTCCGCTATCCACAGCTCATCCCATGGTTTTTCAACACCAATGTGGTTCGGTCCTCCACGAGATTTTACTCTCGCTTCAACCTGTCCATGGATAGGTCACCCGGTTTCGGGTCTGCAACATGCAACTAGACGCCCTGTTAAGACTCGGTTTCCCTTCGGCTGCGCACCTGAAGTGCTTAACCTTGCTGCATATCACAACTCGTTGGCTCGTTCTACAAAAAGCACGTCATCACACGCTTATGGTGCTCTGACCGGTTGTAGGCACACGGTTTCAGATTCTATTTCACTCCCCTTCCGGGGTTCTTTTCACCTTTCCCTCACGGTACTGCTTCACTATCGGTCATCAGGTAGTATTTAGCCTTGGGAGGTGGTCCTCCCTGCTTCCCACCGGGTTTCACGTGTCCGGTGGTACTCTGGATCACTCTCGGTCCGTCTTCCCTTTTCGCCTACAGGTCTGTCACCTTCTATGGCGCTGTTTCCCAACAGCTTCGGCTAAGGGGCCTCTTCCCTTTCTTGAGTGTCCGCAACCCCAGAGAGCAAGCTCCCTGGTTTGGGCTCTTTCCTTTTCGCTCGCCGCTACTAAGAAAATCGATGTTTCTTTCTCTTCCTCCGGGTACTTAGATGTTTCAGTTCTCCGGGTGTGTCTTCCTATAGAGTATGGATTCCTCTATGGATGCCTTTCGGCGGGTTGCCCCATTCGGTGATCTCAGGATCACTGGCTATGTGCGCCTACCCTGAGCTTATCGCAGCTTATCGCGACCTTCTTCGACTCCTGATGCCAAGGCATTCACCATGCGCCCTTTATAGCTTGATCTTTTTTCAAGTTAATTTTTGGCTCAAGGTTGGAGCTTTCGCCCCCCTTGACGTTTTTGAATTGTTGTCAATAACTTTTCAGTTAATGACTAACTTCTCAACGAAATTGTTTTTTCTACAATTTTGCTTTACGTTTTAAGAATATATGCAGTTTTCAAAGAACAATTGAGAAAAATAAATGGTGGGTCTAAGTGGACTCGAACCACCGACCTCGTGCTTATCAGGCACGCGCTCTAACCACCTGAGCTATAGACCCTTTTCTGTGGTGGAGATAAAGAGACTCGAACTCTTGACCCCCTGCGTGCAAAACAGGTGCTCTCCCAACTGAGCTATACCCCCACAAACGAGAAAATATTGTTATTCTCTCAAGATTAAACAGAATACTTGGATGTACAAATCAGTAATCCTTTTATGGGAGATATCCGTGAATGGATATCCTTTTATCTCATCCATGTTGCCATGGCTGTGACTCCCTAGAAAGGAGGTGATCCAGCCGCAGGTTCTCCTACGGCTACCTTGTTACGACTTCACCCCAATCGCTGACCCTACCTTCGGCCGCTGGCTCTATAAATAGTTACCTCACGGACTTCGGGTATTGCCAACTCTCATGGTGTGACGGGCGGTGTGTACAAGGCCCGGGAACGTATTCACCGCGACATGCTGATTCGCGATTACTAGCAACTCCGACTTCATGCAGGCGAGTTGCAGCCTGCAATCTGAACTGGGGCAGGTTTTATGAGATTTGCTCCTCCTCGCGGGATCGCGTCTCTTTGTACCTGCCATTGTAGCACGTGTGTAGCCCTAGACGTAAGGGGCATGATGATTTGACATCATCCCCACCTTCCTCCCGGTTAACCCGGGCAGTCTTGCCAGAGTGCTCAACTGAATGGTAGCAACTGACAATAGGGGTTGCGCTCGTTGCGGGACTTAACCCAACATCTCACGACACGAGCTGACGACAACCATGCACCACCTGTCTTCCTGCCCCGAAGGGCTTCCCCGATTAAGGGTAATTCAGGAGATGTCAAGTCTAGGTAAGGTTCTTCGCGTTGCCTCGAATTAAACCACATGCTCCGCTGCTTGTGCGGGCCCCCGTCAATTCCTTTGAGTTTTAATCTTGCGACCGTACTCCCCAGGCGGGGTACTTACTGTGTTTACGACGGCACAGGGGGAGTTGATACCCCCTACACCTAGTACCCATCGTTTACGGCGTGGACTACCAGGGTATCTAATCCTGTTTGCTCCCCACGCTTTCATGCCTCAGTGTCAGTTACAGTCCAGAAAGCCGCCTTCGCCACTGGTGTTCTTCCTAATATCTACGCATTTCACCGCTACACTAGGAATTCCGCTTTCCTCTCCTGCACTCAAGTAACCCAGTTTGGAATGCAGTTCCCGGGTTGAGCCCGGGGATTTCACATCCCACTTAAGTTTCCACCTACGCATCCTTTACGCCCAGTAAATCCGGACAACGCTCGCCACCTACGTATTACCGCGGCTGCTGGCACGTAGTTAGCCGTGGCTTGTTTTTTGGGTACCGTCATTATCGTCCCCAATCAAAGAACTTTACGACCCGAAGGCCTTCATCATTCACGCGGCGTTGCTGCATCAGGGTTTCCCCCATTGTGCAATATTCCCCACTGCTGCCTCCCGTAGGAGTCTGGACCGTGTCTCAGTTCCAATGTGGCCGATCACCCTCTCAGGTCGGCTACGCATCGTCGCCTTGGTGAGCCGTTACCTCTCCAACTAGCTAATGCGCCGCGGGCCCATCTCAAAGCGGATTTCTCCTTTGATACGCTCATAATGCTAAATGCGTATATTATGCGGTATTAATCTTCCTTTCGGAAGGCTATTCCCCTCTCTGAGGCAGGTTACCCACGTGTTACTCACCCGTCCGCCGCTAGGTGTATACACCTCGCTCGACTTGCATGTGTTAGGCACGCCGCCAGCGTTCGTCCTGAGCCAGGATCAAACTCTCATGTTAAAAAGTTTGAACTAGCTTTTAGTCGATTTTTTAGTCTTGTCTGACTACTCAAAATGAATTGCTGGTTTGTTTTACCTTGTATTCTGTTTAATTTTCAAAGAACAGTTTGTTTTGTTTCGTTTCGTTGCCGCTTTAGGCGACTTCTATATCTTACCAACTGCGCATCGCCTTGTCAACGACTTTTTTTAAAGTTTTTTAAAGTTTTTGTTGACCGTTTATTTCATTCACTACGGCATCGCAGCGGGTAAGAACTATATTACTACACCGTGGACCAAATTCCAATATTAAATTCGACAAAATCCTCGTTTTTTTTCGAAAATTGCGGCCAGTAAGAACCAGGCAGGCGGCAGCTCCAGTGCAGTCCCTTCCGGAGGATTCGAACTCTCATAGAATCGAGTCTGCGGGATGACCCTGGAACACCGCGAGTGATCACCTCGCACCGGCTTGTCAGGATTGACCAATTGTTCATGATTGTTCATGATTCGTTCTTTGAGTCCTACTGCTGAGTGACTTAGAATAGATTATATGATATTGATTATCAATGGAGGAAACATACATGGAAAGTATTGTAACAAAAACCGGTGATCAGGGCACTACAGGAACTCTGGATGGAGAACGGGTGTCCAAAGGATCTTCTCTTATAGAACTGAATGGCACATTGGATGAACTCAACGCTTATCTCGGAGTCTGCACCTCTTCGCTGAAAATGACCGATGACTTTGAGCAGAGGAACGACATTATCGAAACCATTGAATGGATCCAGAACGGACTCTATAATCTCGGCACTGAGGTATCCTCTAACTTTACAATTATACGATTCGAAGCCAAGCACCCCGATTCTCTGGAACGCAAACTGGATGAACTTACGGTTAAGATGCCGCCCCAGACAAAGTTCATCCTTTACTCCGGCACTCTGGAGGCGACCGAAATACATGTCGCCCGTTCTCTCGCAAGGCGGGCCGAACGAAGCTTCGTCCGATACCTTGATGAAATCGGCGAAAAGCAGTATCCCCATTCCTACCAGTTCATCAATCGCCTGTCCGATTATCTTTTCACGGTAGCCCGATATCTCAATCAGGAGCTTGGCGGAACAGAAGTCGTCACGATTATCTGGGAATAGCCTCTCTCCCTACCTTTCACAGCGCCGTCCATCCTTCAAAAATAAGGGACCGGAAACTCAAAGTTTCCGGTCCCTTATTTTTTTGATCTTCCCCGCTCAGACACAATGCCTTATTCCAACCGTTCCAGCCGGCAGGCGCAGATTGGTGACACGAATACCTCATCCTTGCGCAGGACCACCGAGATGATGTCCTTGGCTATTGCGTCGGAACGGTGATGGCCCGGAGAGCCCGATTCACGATCCAGACACCGGCGATGATGATCAGTGAGCCGATCAGACGGATCGGCGTCATGGTTTCTTTCAGCAGAAAGATGGAGGCGAAAATCGCCACGATCGGCTGCAGATTGATGTAGGAGTTCAGTCGAACGCCACCCAGACGCTTCAGTGCCCACATATACAGCACATAAGCCAGAATCGAACAGAACAATACAAGATAGATCAAGTGAAGAAGCGCATCACCTTTGGGAATTCGGATCCCGGTAAACCCCAAAGTCGGCAGCATGAAGACAGCTCCTGAAAAATTCGTGTACAGCGTAATCTCCATCGAATCATAGTCGCCTTTCAGATCGGCCACGAGAGAAGTATACACTGCCCAGGCCACACTCGAGAGCAGGACCATGGCATCCCCATACAGCGAAAAGGTAAACTGGCTGCTTTTGTCACCCAGCGTAATCAAAACAATGCCTGTCATACTGACAAGGATTCCGGCCATTTCCTTCCAGCCGGTTTTCCGCGCCAGCCGATAATTCTCAAACAGAAGGGTCATCGCCGGAATCGTCGCAACCAGAAGAGCGACATTGGCGGTGGATGTATATTTGACTCCGATATTTTCCAAGGTAAAGTTCAACGCGACTCCCGTCAGTCCCGCCAGAAGAATCTTGACAATGTCTTCCTTGAGTATCCTGATCTTTTTTCGGCGAAGGAGCAGCAGCAGCCACAGGAGGACCGACGCCAGTGTGAACCGATAAAACACCGCCAAGGTCGGCGGGATCTCCTGAATCAGGATTCTGGTTGATAAATAAGATAACCCCCAGAAAAACATGGTTACCAGTGCCGCCAGATGCGGCAGAAATTTTCTTATGGTCCTATTCATTCCCGAACATGCTTCCCGGCAGGTGACCAGCGCCATGTTTTTTCAGCCATTTTCAGGACCGTTTCCTCTCCGGAGTAATTCTGAAGCTGTTCCAGCGGGATCCAGGCGGCTCCATCTGTTTCATTGTTGGCATAGAGATCTGCTTTGACTGGAGCCTGCAATAAATACCTCAGATCATAATGAAAATGAGCCGGACCGTCTTTCCCTTCCGGAAACCAGTGCACACTGACATCAAACAACCGCTCATCCAGAATCACAAAATCCGTGATTCCTGTTTCTTCCGCCGCCTCACGAACCGCGCCTGACAAAGGGGATTCAAAAGGTTCGATATGGCCGCCGGGCTGTACCCATTTATTCAGACGACGATGTCTTACCAGTATCGCCGCAGAACGCTGCGGATCGACAACCCAGGCACTGCAGGTAATATGTCCTTCCCGTGAATCCCGTCCGAACAGGTTAAGTTGATTTCCGATAAATTCCAGAACCTGATCCGGCTCACGTTCCTCAGGAAAGCGTTCCTTGTAATTTAGAAGCTCATCTTGCAGCGTATTTTTCAATCGTTCATTATACTGAAGGATCCTCGGATCCACATTATCCTGATTCAAAGCTTAATTTCCTCCTTGAAGATGATACGTGACATACTTCTATTCTACTGTAATGGATGAAGAAATGAAAAAAAGACATTCAATTGCTTGAATGTCTTTTTTTCATCTGGTGGTCGACCAGGGGTTCGAACCCTGGACCCCACGATTAAGAGTCGCGTGCTCTGCCAGCTGAGCTAGTCGACCAGATTAACCGGCGTCAACCTACTTTTCCACACAGCTTCCCGTGCAGTATCATCAGCACCATAAGGCTTAACCATCGTGTTCGGGATGGAAACGGGTGTAGCCCTTACAGTCATAAACACCGGATATCAGTTTTACTGACAAAGACTATTATATGGCCGGGCCTGTCACATGTCAACAACATTTTGAAAAAACCTTTCAGTTTTTTTCAAACTCCATGCAAGCCCGCTAAATCAGTCTCTTCTTTGGACTCTGATCGGTTTCGCTACAGCGGATCTACCCAGAATACATCCGAAAAATACTGGCAAGATTCTGAAGTGAAGGTCCGCTACCGATGAGCGTCCTTGATGATTATGACAGTTTCCCGCTGAAAAATCAAACCCAATCGGACCATTCAGTAAAAAAATTTCCCTGCCTCCCTATTCCTGTTCTTCTTTATACCGCCATAAGGGCGAAGTTGTAAACCTTTAAATAATTCCATGATTCCGTTCGTCTTCTCCGAACTGCAAGACTTCTTATGTTAAAATTGATGTATATCAATAAGATGAGGAGGGCATCTGCTTGGAAAATGATTTTCAGTTCTATTTGCCAACCCGATTGATCCAGGGACCCAACTGCCTGATCAAGCACAGTCACTACTTAAAACGGCTTGGTAAAAAGGCTCTCATTGTCACTGGTGTCAATTCCAGCAAACTGAACGGGTCGTTGGATGATGTCATCACTGCACTGGAAAAAGAAAACATCCGCTATAAAATTTTCGACGGAATTGATGATAACCCCACGATTGAGCTGATTCAGCAGGCATTCAACGAAAATGAACGGGAAGGAATTTCCTTTATTGTCGGCCTGGGAAAAGGTTCACCCATTGATGCAGCCAAGGCAATCGGCGTACTGTTTCGTCATCGCGGGATCTCTGCCCGCGAAGCCTTCAACATGAAGAATCTCCGGTCCATTCCGATTGTTGCCGTTCCAACCACAGCCGGAACCGGCAGTGAAGTGACACCCTATTCCATTGTGACAGACCATCAGCTGAGAACTAAGAAGGACTTTGGTCAGGAAAGTTTCCCGAAACTGGCTTATCTGGATCCCCGCTACATCTATACCGCTGACTTCAACAGCATCCTGCATAATGCCTTTGACGCATTCAGCCACCTGGTGGAAGGATACCTGAATGTCAATGCCAATCTCATGACCGACATCATCGCAGAAAAGGGATTGGCTTTGTTCGGAGAATTGAAGGAAGCTTTCATCCGCAAGAGCCTGAGCCCGGATCAGATCGATCAGCTGCTGATGGCTTCGACCATGGGCGGCATGGTGATATCCCAGACCGGCACCAGTCTCCCGCATGCGCTGGGTTACGTGCTTACCTATGAGAAAAAGATCCCGCATGGATTTGCGACTGCAGCAATTTTCAAGGGCTATCTGGGGCTTTACAGTGATGAGGCGAAACTTTCGCGCATGCTCAGCATTCTGGGCTTTGCGTCAACTGCAGAACTAATGGCATATATTGACCGTATTGTGGACTACCGGCTCGACCTGACCGAAGATGAAATCAGAGTCTACACTCGCAATATGCTGAACAATCAGGGAAAGCTGACCAATCACCCGGATCGAGTGTCCAGAAACCAGATTGCCGATATGTACCAGAAGGCTGTAAAAAAATAACAAAGGAGACATTGCCATGTGTGGCCGATTCCGAATCGAAATCTCCCCCAAGGACATCATCGGATTCTACCGGCTGATTGAGGAAATCGACAAGCGCTACAAACGGTATGAACTGGATCTGAGTTCGCCCGGCCGTGACTATTACCCCGGCAGTGAAGCTCCGGTTCTGACGCCGGAAGGCATCCAGCTCCAGACCTGGGGATTCCCCCTGGAGAAGAAACTGGTCTTCAACGGCCGCGTCGAATCAATTGATGAAAAACCGATGTTTCGATCCCTGGTCCACGACCACCGCTGCGCGGTACCGGCCAGCGCTTTCTACGAGTGGAACAATAAGCGGAAATTTTCCATTTCTACTGAAGCCCCCTTCTTTTTCATGGCCGGTCTGTACCGGACCTGGCAGGAAGAAGGCCAGCCCAAAAGCCGCTTCGTGATCCTCACAACGGATGCCGATCAGCAAATGCAGTCGATTCATCCCCGGATGCCGGTCCTTCTGGAAGAATCCTCCCTCAAGGATTATCTGAATCCGGAACGTCCCTTCAAGGCCATCCAGTCACAGCTTCGCCCCTGGGGTCGAGGTCTCAGAATTGAGCTGGCTCCGGGTGAACAAACATCATTCTTCTAAGAAAACCACAAGAGCAGCCATCGGCTGCTCTTGCGGTTTTTTAGATGAACATTTTATAACACCGGCCATTCGGGTGATTGCCGCCGGGTGACGGCAGCCTGGTGATGGTAGCCGGCAGCTGAGTGATTCAAAGTTAATTATAAATTTCCTTGGATTCCAGGTACTCATCGTAGGTGCCATGGAAGTCCACGATGCCGGAAGGCGTCAGTTCAATGATTCGGTTCGCGATGGTGTGCACAAACTGATGGTCATAAGACGTGAACAGGATGACTCCCTTGAAGTTGATCAGTCCATCGTTGACTGCCGTAATGGATTCAAGGTCCAGATGATTGGTCGGCTGATCCAGCATCAGCAGGTTTGCCGAGGATAGCATCATCCGGGAAAGCATGCAGCGGACTTTTTCACCGCCGGAGAGAACCTTGGCCTCTTTCAACGCCTCATCGCCCGAGAACAGCATGCGGCCCAGGAAGCCCCGGATATAGGTTTCGGTCTGATCCTGGGAATACTGGCGCATCCAGTCAACCAGTGAAAGATCGCAATCCTTGAAATAATCCGTATTGTCCTTGGGGAAATAGGCTTGGGTGATGGTAACGCCGAAACGGAAATCCCCTTCATCCGGCTCCATTTCGCCAGCCAGGATCCGGAACAGCGTAGTGATCGAGACATCGGATCCGGTAAAAGCAACTTTCTCGCCCGGAAGTATGGTCAGATTCAGTTTATCCAGAACCTTTTCCCCTTCAATGGTCTTGGAAAGGTCGGTAACAAACAGGATATCATTGCCCGGTTCCCGTTCAGGCTTGAAACCAACGAAAGGATACCGGCGGGAGGTCGTGGGAATATCATTCAGGCTGATTTTATCCAGCAGTTTTTTACGGGATGTTGCCTGTCTTGACTTACTGGCATTGGCACTAAATCGGGCAATAAAGTTCTGCAGGTCACGGATTTTTTCTTCCTTCTTTTTATTCTGGTCCCGCAGCAGCTGCTGAATCAGCTGGCTGGATTCATACCAGAAATCATAGTTGCCCATGTAAATTTTGATTTTACCGAAATCTACATCACAGATATGGGTACAGACCATATTGAGGAAATGCCGGTCATGGGAAACGACAATCACCGTTCCTTCGAACTCAGCCAAAAAGTTTTCCAGCCAGGTAATCGCCCGGACATCCAGGTTATTGGTTGGCTCATCGAGGATCAGAATGCCGGGTTTCCCGAACAAAGCCTGGGCCAGAAGGACTTTGACCTTTTGATCATCCTCCAGCTCGCTGAGCAGCTTGTCATGCAGGCCTGTATCAACACCAAGTCCCTGGAGCAGCAGTGAAGCTTCTGCCTCCGCTTCCCAGCCGTTCATATCAGCGAACTCCCCCTCCAGGACAGCCGCTCTCATGCCGTCTTCATCGGTGAAATCAGGTTTTGCGTAAATTTCATCCTTCTCCACCATGATGGCATATAATTTTTCATTGCCGCGGATTACGGTTTCCAGCACCCGGTTCTGGTCGAACTCATGATGATCCTGCTTCAGCACGGACATCCGCATGCCGCTTCCCAGACTGACTTCACCGGTATTCGGCTCCAGCTCCCCGGACAGAATCTTCAGAAACGTCGATTTCCCCGCACCGTTGGCTCCAATGACACCATAGCAGTTTCCAGGGGTGAATTTTAAATTGACATCATCAAAGAGCTTTCGCCCTCCATAACGTAAAGAGACATTATTTACAGTAATCATTTCAATCTTCCTTTTCTCTTAGTCACACAATCCGAAATTATAACACAGATTTGCAAAAAAATGTTTAACCCGAGGTTTTTTCATTCAATTCTGTTTGTACTGATAACTCGACTTACCTCCGGAATCCGAATTCCTTCCCCCTATAATCCCCATACAATATAGAAATATTAGAATTATGGGCATAAAAACCCGGGAGTCTTTCGACTCCCGGGTCAAGCTTTTAAAAACTGTACCGATCGGTTTCAGGCATTCAGATCCTATCACCGCAAACGCCTTTTTTGCCCTATATGCCATATAGGGCATATAGGACTGTAATGCCTGAATGACTTACATGCCTGTAATGTCCTTAATGCTATATATGTCTTATGTGCTGGTAATGTCCTGTTAGCTGTGTATGCCTTATAGCACTTAATCGATTATGAGGTTCTTAGAACATACCATGATGCGGTCATGCGGTTAACTTGTTGTGAAGTTAACTGCTTTGTAACATCCGATTGCTCTGTTATTGCCGGTCGCTGGATTTCGCGGCCATGGTCATCAGGCTTTAAAAAAATACTGGGTGACGCGTTTCACTTCCCGGTCCAGATCTTCCAATGAACCATTATTGTCGACTTTCAATTCGCAGCGTTCAATAATTTCCCGGACATCCTTTTCTGTATTATGTGTGCTGTCCGATTTCTCCGCTACTTCCTGGCCATCACGCAGCACCAGACGCTCCATCCGCTTGTGAGCATCCACTTCGATGCCCACTGCCAGGAACCCGCGGCCAGTCCAGTAATCATAATCTTTCCAGGTTCTGCCGCCGACAATCATGGGGATTACATTATGGTCACGCAATATTTTTTCAAATAGTCGGTTGAGATCCTCCCGGTAGGCTTCTTTGGTCAACGTGAAGTCCCCAAGATTTTCTTCCAGCATTTTTGCCAAAGCAAAATGATTCAGGATATCCATGTCAATTTCTCTCAGCTTATCGGCAGCCAGCTGCATGAAGGTTCTCTCGTTGCCAAACCAGGCAGGATCCACGGTACTGACCTTTTTAATGAGTCGAATAATATCGCCCAGTCCGTATTTCTTAAAACGTCCGTCCGCCTCAATAATCCGGTCCGCCAGCGTATCTTTGCCTGATCCCATTTCACCGAATATAATCATGCCGTTGTAGGTCATTTGGTTCCTCCATCTTTCGATTGTATGTTTTCGTATTTTCGTATCGATTGGATCGTTTGGATTCTGATCCTGTTTCTCGATTCATTATATCACAGGAGCCCCTTCACCTTTTCAGAGTTCGCTGTCCTCCTGCAGCACCGGACAGGCACTGCACAAAACCATGGCTTAATCTCATCTGGTTCGGATTACCTCCTATCTCATCCTTTCCTATATGAGTTCTCTTTTGATGAGCTTCAGCGCTTTGGAATCCCGAGCAGGTCCGCCGGATCAGCGCTGCCTTGCGTTGAGTTCAGCATTCGCCGGGCAGAGCTTCTCCCAGTTTTCCCTGAGCAGATAGTATGTATAATGATCCTGCCACTTCCCGTTGATCTGAAGGTATTTCGGATTCAATCCCAACAGCTCAAAGCCATTATTAAGCAGAACATGCTGCGACCTGACATTATCCAGAAGCGTCGATGCTTCCAGCCGGTGCAGCCCCATTTCCGTAAAGGCATACTGGCAGATCAGGCCAACCGCTTCGCTCATGAACCCCTGGTTCTGCCGGTCATGGGACAGCGCATAGCCAATCGTCGCGCATTTGAAGGACCCCGGTATGATGTTGGACAGTCGGATTTTGCCGATGAGTTCCATTCGCTGAAAGATTCCGAAATTTATGGTGCTGCCATTCAGATACTGGAGATACCGTTCCGTGAGTTCCTGCTTCTGCCCTTCCAGAGTGAAAAAACTATCCTCCTTATAGGGTTCAAAATCCGCCAGAAACTCCTTGTTTTTGCGATAATAATCGAGGTAGAGCTGAGCATCCTCCGGTCCGACCAGTTTCAGGCAGATCCGTTCGCCCGGCACCTCCAGCAGCTTGGGCTGTCTGACCAGCCGAAACCTTAGGGCTGTCACGCCGAACACGTACTCATCCCGGATTTCCGCGTCGCGGTAAACGTGATCCTGCAGGACGCCTTCCAGCATGAATCCGAGCCGGGAAAAGGGGCGGACATTGATATCATCCGATGTGATGATGGAGATCTTGAAATAATCCCCCCGCTTGGTGAATGCCGAATAGATCTTGGTCAGCAGCTCCGTCATTTCCTCATCATCGGCCATGCGCTGAAAACGCAGCCGAAGCAGGACGTGCTTGCGTTTTTTATCTGCTTCCAAAATAAAGAAACGGGCAAACTGTATTCTGTTTTTGTCTGAAATCACATATTCCCGTCCCTGTGAATGCTGTTGTTCCTCAATATGTACCAGTGTCATGACTTCGCCTTCCTCAGAATCCATTGATTTCACGGTCTGATCCTGTTCTTAAAATGTTATCACGAACTTCACCCAATCTCCAATAGGTCTGACCGACTGATTCAGATATAATGGAAGTACCGAAGGATCCCTGACTCCTGCCCGCAATAGCCGGAGGCTCACTCTTGATCCCGCGGCCCCCGCCCTCCATTGGGCTGAAAGCCTGTTCCACGGACACTTATCCAGGGGCTCTTTTCAGGATCGCTGCATAATCAGAAAATCCTGCCTCTGCCGATCCGTTCTGAATCTATAAAAAAATAAGGAGAGATGAAAATGATCAGCCAGGCTGTTACTCCTGATCAGTACATTGCCGAATTGCCGCCGGAGCGCCAGATCGTCATGATGAAGCTGCGTCAGGTGATTGCGGAACATATTCCGGATGATTTTGAGGAAATGATGCAATATGGCATGATGGGCTGGGTTGTCCCGCTGTCGGTCTACCCGGGAGGATATCACTGCACTCCGGGAGTACCGCTTCCTTTTATGGGCATCGCCGCTCAAAAAAACTTTTACGCCGTTTACCATATGGGGATTTATGGTGAAGAGGACGAACTGATGGAATGGTTTCGGTCAGAGTATGAAACTCGTTACGGCCGAAAACTGGATGCAGGCAAAAGCTGCCTGCGCTTTAAAAAACCAGAGCACATCCCCTATGACCTGATAGCCGAACTGGCAGGAAAAATCACTGCCAGCGACTTCGCGGCCGGCTATGCTAAATTTGATCCGCGCAATCAGCCGGGAAAGAATAAAAAATGAATCAAAAAACCATCCAGAAACTGAACCTGTTTTTTTCCGGGCTCGTCACCCGCTATGCGGAAAACGAAGCCCTCTTTAAAGAGATCCGGTTTTCCTTTAAATCCGGACTGAAATCCTTCCCCGGCAGAGTCGAAGCCCGGGATGGTCTGCGCTACCATTTCAAGGGAGCCGCCGAAACCCTGGGGATGAAAGCCATCCTGGATCGCGTTCTGGCCGAGGCTCCGGCTTATGATTCCCTGAAGCTGATCTACGAGGAACGCGGATCGGTCATGGAGATAGAAGCCGACGACCGGGATGTACGGGTCAAGAACCGTGAAATCACTGCTGAGCCGGCGAAACTTCCGGAAACCTCCCCGTTGCTGAACCGAACCTATCTGATCAACCATCAGAAAGCCCGGGCTCTGCTGACAGAACTCGACATCCTGACCCAGGACGGGAAACTGCGCAATGACAAAATTCGCAAATACAGTCAGATCGACCACTATGTGGAGATTCTGCAGAAGGATCTGGAGAAATTCCGCAATGCCAAGCACACGGTCCATGTCGTCGACTGCGGCTGCGGCAAATCCTACCTGTCCTTTGTCCTGAATTACTACATGACCGAGGTCATGAAAATCAAAACCACCTTCACCGGCATCGACATTTCAGAAAAAGTGATTGAAACATCGCGCCAAATGGCTGATCGCCTTGGTTATCGCAACATGACCTTTATCCAGGGGGATATCCGAACGCTGACAACCAGACAGCGGCCCGACATCGTGATGAGCCTCCATGCCTGCGATACCGCCACGGATCTGGCACTGAACTTCGGAATCCGCAACAAGGCGGATCTGATCATCGCCGTTCCCTGCTGCCATGCTGAAATGAATCGCAAGTTCAGCTATGAGCCGTTTGAATCCATGCTGAAGCACGGAATCCTCAAGCGCCGCCTGGCCGATGTCCTCACCGACGGTGTTCGCTGTCTGCTTCTCGAACAGGAAGGCTACGACACCACCATTATGGAGTATATCTCACCTCTGGAAACTCCGAAGAACCTGATGATCCGGGCCAGTCGGACCGGCCGACGGAGTGATCGGGCGGAGGCTGAAATTCTGAATCTGATCCTTAAGCTGAACTATGCTCCGGCCCTGTACCGATATCTCAATGATCTGGATGATCCGTCGGATGAGACATTCGCAGAGCACGAATCCGAATAAAGCAAAAACCACCGCCCCAGACCGGTCGCCGCCAGATTCAGGCTCTGTACAAGCCCCTGACGACAACCCGGCCGATGGACGGTGGTTTATTCTTTCATATCAGACGGTTCGGCCTCAATCGAAGCGAACCTGAATTGACTGCTAAAAATCATCCCCCAGATCCTGAAGCAGAACCCTCCGGAATGGTCCCATGGAATGGACGGAGTGAAGAAATTCTGCGCAATCCGCTATGTGACGGGCATCGATATGGTACTCAACCAGATACTCGGCAGTTTCCTCTTCCAGCTTAATCTTGGTGTCGGTTCCCAGGATTCTTACATTGCTCTGCCGGAGCAGGTTCTCCACCTGTTTCATCAGCTCATCGGAGCCATCAAAGGCAATGGTGAGCTTTTTCATGTGGGGGAATGAAAAAATCCGTTTGACCACAACCAGGGTGAGCAGTATGACCAGAGCGCCGGCCCCAGCGATGACGTAGTACCCCATGCCGGAGGCAATGCCCAGGGCCGCGCAGACCCAGATGGAGGCAGCCGTGGTGAGGCCCTTGATGCTTCGCTTGGTCAGCATGATCGTCCCGGCCCCCAGAAAACCGATGCCGCTGACCACCTGGGCAGTCAGCCGGTGCACACTGAAGTTCAGGACCTGGGAGGCCCCCTCCTGCGTGCCGACGATTTTCAACACCGCAATAGCCGTTTCCAGTTCAATCAGAGCGAACAGACAAGCACCTACAGCCACAAGGATATGGGTGCGAAACCCAGCATCCCGTCCCTTCTTTTCCCGCTCGTATCCCACCATGCCGCCGGTCAGGATGGCCACACCCAGACGAATGGCAATATCCGCATATGTCAGACTGATCATTGGATGCTCCTTTCGCTTTTATTCCCTGTTTCGGGGTAAGGCATCTCATGGACGGGGTTCGTTGACCCCCGCTGGTCTTTCTCAAAATTCCCGATCATAGCCAGCCCAAGTCCATCGGCCTATTTTCGCTTGCGCAGGAAGGGAAATCCCCGCTGGATGGCATACGGGATCTCCACTTCGCCTTCTGCTTTATTCAAAAGGAAATAAGGATGCCGCAGCAGAACTCGTCCCAGGGAAACCAGATCGGCCCGGCCGCTGTTCAAAATCTCCTCAATCTGCTCCATTTTCGTGATCAGCCCCACCGCGATGGTGGGAACTCCGCACCGGGACCGGATGGCTTCGGAAAGCGGCACCTGGTAGCCGGGGTAGGAGCTGACCTTCGCCTGGGCAACCAGGGCTCCGGAAGACACATGAACCATATCGATCAATGGCTTGAACAGATTTACCAGCTCCACCATTTCTTCCAGATAAATGCCGCCTTCATAATAATCCGTGGCGGAGATCCGGACAATCAGAGGCATCTCCCGCGGAATGACTTCCCGGATATCCCCGATCACTTCCATCAGGAGCCTTGCCCGATTCTCCCGGGATCCGCCGTATTCATCGGTTCGATGATTGGACAATGGGGAGAGGAATTCATGAAGCAGGTAGCCGTGAGCCGCATGGATTTCGATGAGATCATAGCCTGCTTCCACCGCCCGAAGGGCTCCGTCGGTGAACGCTGCCCGGATTCGGCTGATCCCGGCCTGATCCAGGGCGGTCGGAAGCTCATACGTCTCATCAAAGGCGATGGCGGAAGGAGCCAGAATTTTCATGCCGGGAATGGCACATTTGCGGCCGGCATGCGCAAGTTGAATTCCGATCTTCGCACCAAATTCATGCGCAACTTCCACGATTTTCTGATGACCCGGCAGATGTGAATCATTCCAGATCCCCAGATCATGTCCCAGTATGCGGCCTTCCGGCGTTACCGCAGTCGCTTCCACCAGAATCAGCCCCAGTCCCCCAATGGCTGCGTTGCCATAATGGATGACATGGAAATTCCTGACATGACCCTCTTCATCGGCACTGTTCATACACATGGGGGCCATCACAATGCGGTTTCTCAGTTCCAGGGCACCGATGCGGGTTTTTTGAAAACTTAACATGAATTTTCCTCCATACTTTTGCTATCAATGAATATTATAATATACTGAAATTAAAAAACGGGATCGGAAGGTGAATAAATATGGATCTGAAAAACTTTCAAACCATGGATCCGAACATTCTGTACAGCATCGTCAATGCGCGGCTGCGGGTCACCAATTCCTCACTGACTGATTTCTGTGAGGATCAGGCCCTTGATCTGGATCAGTTTTCCAGGTATATGGAACAGCAAGGCTTCTTCTATCACCCGGAGACGAATCAGTTTCGCTGATCCAGCCGGTTTCTGAATCAGAAGGCATCTCCAGACCACAACATCCTTCTCTCCAGGCCAACGCCTGTTCGTCCTGTTCGTCCTGTTCCCCATGACACTCCCGCCGGGATATCCCGGCTTCTTCCGATCGCACATATGAAGACTGCGATGAATCGAAAATTGACCGGTCCTTAACGGCCGGTCAATTTTCTTATAACATAGCCGGCCAGCATCATTCCAGCGACCGGCGGCACAAATGCCACGGATCCCGGGGTTTTCCGCTTGGGCTTTAATTCACTCTGAATGGCATCCTGAACGGAGGAAATCATCTCATCCTCCGGCTCCAGCGCTGCTTCTTCCGAATACAGCACATCCAGGGTCGGTACTCCGCGTTTTTTCAGTTCCCGTCTCATGACTTTCGCCAGGGGACAGACGTTCGTTTTATAGATGTCGGTAAAAACTAGCTGGGTTGGATCCAGTTTGTTTCCTGCCCCCATGCTGGAGATCAGAGGAATTCCCTTCTCATGGCACCATTGCGCAACATCCAGCTTCGCAGTGACCGTGTCGATGCAGTCGATCACATAATCCGCATCCGGCGGAATGATGCCGGGCAGTGTATCCATCAGGATGAACTCATCTTTTTCGATGACCTGACACTCCGGGTGTATTGATAAAAGCCGGGCTTTGGCAGCCTGTGTCTTTCTCATCCCGATGGTTTCCATGGTAGCAATGATCTGCCGATTCAAGTTCGAAAGAGTCACCACATCATGATCCGCAATGATCAGCGTGCCAATCCCGCTGCGGACCAATGTCTCCGCGCAGGCTCCACCGACGCCGCCCAGACCAAGCACAACAACCTTGGCGGCTTTGAGCCGATCCATGCCCTGGCTCCCTACCAACATGCGCGTTCTTGAAAAAATTTCATTCATCGGCTTACTCCATCCGCTTGAAATAAAGCTCCAGCTGAGAATTCAGATCCGTTTCGGAAAGCAGCTCCGGTGCTTCCGTAAAATCAAGGACTGACTCCGTCTCACGGCAATATTTCACTTTGATGCACTGGCCCAGATTTCTGGGGCAGCGCAGGCACAGACAGTCCGTGGCATGGCCTTCGCAGGACTTGCCGTACAGCGGGCAGTGCCGGCAGTTTTTCAGAGCGCTGTCCAGCGCTTCGTTTCGTTCATTCATTTTATTCTCCTTCTATTCGAACCGGGATCGCCTGATCCAGGGTCAGTGACTCAGTGGTAGTCCGACAGGTATATGCCGCAACTTCTACCTGATGTTCCATTGCATAACGCAGCGATTCCGCAAAATATGGGTCCATGGCGGCATTCGGGGTAAAGTAACTGGCATTTTCCAGCTGGACCAGAAAGATCAATCCCGCCCCAAACCCGGCATTCCGGGCTTCCACCAGTTCTCTCAGATGACGCGCCCCCCGTTCCGTCACCGCATCGGGAAATGAGACAACGCCATCCCCTTCCAGCGTGACCCCTTTGACTTCCAGATAGTAATCCGGAGCATCCGGCCGGCTCAGCTTAAAGTCAAACCGGGACTTGCCGAAGGTCTTTTCCCGGGTGACCTGGGTATACTCCGCCAGGTGCGGGATTCTTCGCTCCAGCAGGGCTTCTTCCACCACCCGGTTAGGGATCTGCGAATCAAAATTAATCAGCTGGTTCCCTTTCCAGGCACCAATGAGAGAATGAGCGGTCTTTCGCTTTGCTCCGGATTCATACCGGATCAGAGCCCGGCAGCCCGGGATCAGGATCTCGCGCAGGCGACCGGTATTCGGCACATGAACCAGTACCTCTTCTCCTTCCAGCTCGATGTAAGCCTGAAAGCGATTGGGCCGGCGCAGGAACACCACTTCTTTGGTTGGCTTGTCAAAAATCATTTTATCCTCTTCTTTCCGTTGGATATTATATCATTTTTCGATTCATACCGGATATCTCATTCCCTTGTGATCGGAAGAAGGTCATGTCCGCCGACCATAAAGAAAAGACCGGCTGAATCCTGATGCCATATTCTCTTCATGAAAAATTCACCTCTGACAAGTTGACATTGATCCAATCGAATATTAAGATGTAAATGCAAATCATTCGCATTTGTCAGGAGGATCTTATGAAAAAAATATTACCAGGGCTGCTCGCCCTTTTACTCATCACGGGGTGCACCCCCGCTCAGAACCAAACCACGGCCGGGGCCGCCACATCCGGCTCCGCTGATAAGATTCAGGTCATGACCTCAATCCACCCCATTGATCAGCTGGTCAAAGCCATTGGCGGAGATCTGGTGGAGACTACGATGTTTGTTAAGCCGGGAGTGGATGCTCACGACTTTGAACCCACGGCGAAGGACATGGCAAAGTTAAAGGAAGCCAAGGTGCTCTTCATTAACGGCCTGGGCATGGAACCATGGGCCACGGACGGTGCCATTACGGGCGCTACCAAGCTCATGGTTTTGGGAGACGGGCTGGATTACATTCCCCTGGCCGAAGGCCATGAACATGAAGAGGGTGAAGATCACACCCATGAGGGGGAAGTGGATCCCCATGTCTGGCTGGGTCTGCCCGAGTTAAAACTGATGGCTGCCAATACAGCGACGGCACTGACTCTGATTGCTCCCGAGCATAAGTCCGATTTCGAGGAGAATCTGAAGAAGTTCAATACGGAAGCCGATGCCCTCGCCAATGAATTCCATCCCAAATTCGTCGCCTATCAGGGGAAAGCCTTTGTCACCGGTCATGAGGCCTTCGGTTACCTGACCCGCTCCATCGGTCTGGAGCAAATGGCGGTGGAAGGCCCCTTCGGCGAAGGAGAACCTACCCCTCAGAAAATCAAAGAGCTGGTGGATTTTGTCAAAGAACACCGGATTACCACCATCTTTGTGGAAGAAACCGCCTCTCCCAAAGTCTCCGAAACGCTGGCCCGGGAAACCGGCGCAGAGCTGGTTTCCATCCCCACCCTGGAAACCAGCGGCGAGATCTTTCCCAGCATCCGGGACATCTACCAGAAAGTCCTGACCGCTATGGAGAAGGACAGCAAGTAGCAGCCGGAATCAATTCCTGTGCCCTCACGGGGTAATGACCTAGCTCCTAAAAAAATGAAAGCAATGAAATAATGGAAGCAATCAATTGATTGCTTCCATTTCTTTATTATGGTGACCCCAAGGAGAATCGAACTCCTGATTCCAGCGTGAGAGGCTAGCGTCTTGACCGCTTGACCATGGGGCCGTGGTAACGGAATTTATCATACCACTGTTTGAGCGCATTCGTCAATAGGAAATCTGCAGGGCATGGAACTCCGTGCCCGAACCTTAATTGAAAAAGTAAATTCCATGGCTCACGATCGGCTGTGCAAGTTCCTTTTCTGGATAACTGCCGGAACATCAACATCAACATCAACTGAAAACTGAGACAGCTCAGGCCTTCGGCTGAGTGCAAAGAAATCCTTGGAGGAGTGCATAAAGCCAGCCAAGAACAGATTAAATCATATCCTGAATGAGTAAACCGGCCTGGGAAGTCTTCCCGGGCCGGCTGCTCCTTTATTCATTCAGAACGGTTGTCTCCGGCTTTGACTTTCCGGTGCGTTCTGAAGTGCTAGAGTGTTTCCTCGCGCAGAGCCTTGAACAGAGAGGCAATGGCGAAGAACATGATAAAGATAAAGGGGAAAGCTGCGATAACCGAAGCGGTCTGAAGCGGAACCAGGCCGCCTGCCAGAAGCAGTGAGGTCGCCAGCGCGGACTGAATCAGTCCCCAGGTAATCTTCTTGCTGTTGGAAGGATTGAGGTCTCCGCCCTGGGTGAACATTCCCAGCACAAAGGTGGCTGAGTTGGCCGAGGTAACAAAGAAGGTGATGAGCAGGAAGATGGCGATGAAGGACAGGACCTGTCCCAGCGGATACTGGGAGAAGACTTCGAACAGTGCCGTTTCCGGAACTTTGGCGATTTCCGCCATTTTCTCGAGCCCGATCTTGTTCTTCATATCGATGCCCATGGCACCAAAAATGGCAAACCAGACCATGGAGGTCACGGCGGGGGCCACCGTAACGCCCAGGATGAATTCCTTGAAGGTCCGGCCGCGGGAGATCCGGGCAATAAATGATCCGACAAACGGTGCCCAGGCAATCCACCAGGCCCAGTAGAAGACCGTCCAGCCATTGATCCAGCCATTGTCTCCCAACAGGTTCAGATGGAGTGAATCAGAAATGAAGTTCTGGATATAGGCACCCATCCCTTCCGTGAAGGTGTTCAGTGTAAGGAGCTTGGGTCCGACCAGGAAGCTGGCCACCAGCAGGGCGCCTGCCAGGTACAGGTTGATATCGCCCAGCAGCGCGATTCCCTTTTCAATGCCAGCCACCGCCGTCCAGATGAAAATGACGGTGATGACGGCGATGATGATGAGCTGTACCGTCGAATTGTTGGGAATGCCAAAGACCTTGTTCAGGCCTGAGTTGATCTGCATCGTACCCAGTCCCAGGGAGGTGGCAACACCGGCTACAGTGGCAAAGACCGCCAGGATATCGATGAGCTTGCCGATGGGGCCGCGCACGCCTTTTTCTCCGATCAGGGGGACAAAGATGGAGCTGATCAGCCCGGGATAGCCTTTGCGGAACTGGAAGTATCCCAGTGCCAGACCGATGATGGTGTAGTTCGCCCAAGGGTGGAAGCCCCAGTGCTTGAACGAGGCCTGAATGGCAAAGGTTGCCGCTTCATTGGAGCCTGGTTCCAGGCCCATGGGAGCTACCAGATGGGACAGAGGTTCCGCAATGCCCCAGAATACCAGCCCAATTCCCATTCCGGCGCCAAAGAGCATGGCAAACCAGGATTTGGTGGAATAGTCCGGCACTGAGTCATCCGGTCCGAGTTTCAGCTTGCCATACTTGGAGAAGGCGATGCCCAGCGCCACAACGACGAAGGCCAGCATGGCAAAGAGATAGAGCCAGCCGAAATGAACCTGCAGGAACTGGAGTATCGTATCCATGGACTTGCCGAAGGGACCGCTGAACAGCAGCCCTGCGGCAGAAATCGCCAGGACGATAACCAGGGAAACGAAGTATACCGTATTGTCTTGTTTGGGGGCCAGTGAGCCCTGGCGATCCTTTTCCATTTTACTTCACCGCATAGATCTTCTGTTCGGAAATGTCATCCGTCAGAGCTTCAAGGGCAGTCCGGACTCTGGAAAGGCGCAGCTTCCACTGAGCTTCCGCGGAGGTCGCAGGATCTCCGAGCGGATAGGGAATCGAAATGGTAGGAACAATCTTATTAGCGCCCACTGTGGAAGCAACCGGAATCAGGTTGCACATCTGAACAATGGGGAATCCGGCTTTTTCAAGTTCTTTGACCATCGTTGCACCGCAACGTGTGCAGGTGCCTCACGTGCTGGTCATGATGATGGCCGTGACGCCGTCTTCTTTCAGGAATGGAATCATTTCCTTCGCCATGCGGGCAGCTTCATTTTCGGTGGTGCCGGTTCCGACGGTGGAATAGAACCAGGGGTGAAGCCTGCCGATAAAGCCTTCTTTCTCAAAATGCTTCATGGCATCCACGGGCATGATGACATTGGGATCCGCATCAGCGGCAGCCGGGTCAAATCCGGCATGGATGGTTTTAAATTCTCCTCCCTTGAGACGATCCATCTGTGAGATGTCGTATCGTCCCCAGCGGGTTGCGGAAGCGGACTGAATCCGGTCCGGATTGTCCACCGGAACAATTCCGCCGGTGGTAATGAGGGCAACGTTTGCCTTGGTCAGATCCTGAACGGCCGGCGCCACGGGAACGCGTTCCTTCAGGCGGATGGGCAGTTCGGTCTCAAACGCTTCGCCATTGACTTTTTTCAGCAGCATGTCAATGACGCGATCCACAGCGGGACGTCCCTCCGGCAGCCATACCTGGTGACGGATGCCGCGAAGGAAGAAACCGCCTTCCTCCTGAAGAATCTGAGTTTCACCGGCCAGCAGGCGCTTGGCCAGACCGACAATGGCGGAAACGTCATCTTTCATGGAGGCTGCGCTTCTGCCGCCGGGCATGATGTAGAGATCCTGCTTGAACATCTCGACACCCGGATTTTCTTCATGCATGGAAGAAACAGCCATAACGCCATATTTATTCTGGATATGTCTGGCTACGGTTCCGCAGGCCACGCCATAGCGTCCTGCCTGGAATGCCGGCCCAGCCAGCAGGATATCGAAGGATTTGCCCTCCAGCAGAGCGTCGATCTCTGCCAGTGCCGCTTCGGTATTGGATCCCATGTAGTTGTCGCCGCAGATGATGGCGCCGATGATTTGTGCGTCGCTGCCCAGCATGGCTTTATAGGCCAGTGCAGGACCTTTGATGTCTTCACGGAACTGCGGAGCGACATCCGCCATATCTTCCCCGCCAATGCCGGCGAAAAACTGATTCAGGTATAACAGAACTTTTTTCATTTCCCGATCCTCCTAAAATTCTTTCATGGTCTTGGGAGACCATCCGATGATCCGGTCACCGCAGAAGGTACTGTTGTTTTCAATAATGATGCTGCCGTCTTCGCGGACTGTCGGTCCCAGAAGCTCATCGTAGGCCCATCCGCCGGATAATCCGTCGCGGCCGGCTGCTTCCAGCTCACCGATGACATGGTCCATGGCCGGGAGCTCAATCAGCTCCGAGACATTGCCGGTGGAGACAATGGCATCTGCCAGGACATCCAGGGCAACCAGCGGCTGGCTCTTGCCGTCCCGGCCGGTACATTCGTTGGTAAGTCCAACCGTTTTGACGCCGGCTTTTTCCAGCTCAACGAAGCAGGCAATGAAGTCCGCGTCCGGATTGCCGTAGCCTTCTTCCGTAAGGATCGCTCCATCTGCGCCGATAATATTCGCCAGCTTGGCTACTGCCTGTGCGGAACGCTGTTTCTGCTCCAGCGATACGTTCAGGTTGGACATGATCACGCCGAGGAAATTCAGCGTCTTGCCATGTTCTTCGTACAACCGCGTGATCACCGGATTATTCTGGTAATCGAAGGTAGACCACTTGGAGGAACAAGGCATGAAGGAACCGTCAATCATGGCTCCGTCCAGCACTTCGTTGGGGTGTACCAGGCTGGGAATGAAGTGGTTTAAATCCCATCCGTAGAGCAGTGCATTGTAGCCCATTTCTTCCATCTGGGACTGGGGCTGCATGACATAGACAATAGCCGGCAGGTTTTCCACTGCTGCTTCCCTCTGACGAACAGAACCCAGTTCATAGGTTACCAGCTCATCTTCCGTTTCCTGGCCCACAGAGAAAGCCAGATACTCGGCAAACCGGTGGGTCGCCCAGCGCAGAGCGTGGTTCTTTTTCTGCTGTTCTCTCTGTTCAAAGAGCTCATCGGTATCACACACCAGGCAGATGTTGATGAGCTGGGAGAAATGAGTCAGCTTGGCGCCTTCTCCGCTCATATCGATAATACCATCTCCGAAGGATCCCCAGTGCATGCCTACGCCTAGAACGGAAACCCCTTTCAGACAGTTCGTCCGGCCAGTGCCGACCTGAACCACATCTCCGGTTACTCCCGGGAAGGCGGGACGTCCGTCGGTCTTAGCGCGTGGCTCGACGGCTTCCTTGACCGGAACGATTCGAGTGGAATCCCCGGGTCTTGCGATTTCGATGTCACACTCGGTGATGTGCTCATCTTCTTTGACGTACTGGATGGCTTCCTCTTTGTTAATTGTGAGAATGCCCTTGCTGAAGAATGTCCGGTCGCCGAATACGACGTCCTGGACCTGGTAGTTGGCCAGCTGTAATTTCATACAATTTCCCTCCTGGAATACAGACGATGTTCGTTGCTAAGGACAGTATACTAAACGTTTTCCCGAAAGTAAACATGTTTATTTTATAAAATTGTTTATTTTTCATTCTCGTTTGCTTCCTGCCAAAAAACAAAAAAACAGCTGCGCCAGCAGCTGAAATTTGTATAACTAGGATGATTTGAATGATACCGATCGATCCAGGAGCCAGCCAAGAAAGGCCACCAGTTTCTTCCCTTCCCGGATCCGCTTATCCTTATCCCAGTTTGAGACAATGCATTCGGAAAGCTTGCCCCGGAACAGTGCGATCATCATTTCATTGAGCAGCAGCAGTTCCGACTGGGGCAAACGGATCTGATGGGCTTCGATGACCGGTGCCAGTACCGACATGTTCCGGGTTGGCAGGCTGCAGCCCTTCATCATTTCCTGAATATCCACCGTGTGCTCATTGAGCTCCTCCGGAAACATCTTGAAATAAAACTCAAAGAACTCGCACAGGGAATACCGCGGAGTCTTAAAGAACAACGCTTCGTAGATCTTCGGGCGCTCGAAGGAATAAAAGCAGAAGCACTCCCAGATGGCCAGGAATCGCACCCTTGGTTCCTTGATGGGCTCCACATCATGCTTCAGGCTTTGATGGTAATCCTGGAGATACTTGATCGAGGCAAACCCCACCAGGTAATCCAGATTCTCAAAATAATTGTACAGAGTCGCCGGATTATAGCCGGCCAGCTTGCTGACCTTCCGTACCGTGACAGCTTCAATGCCTTCAGATTCAATGATCTGATGCACGGCCTCCACAAAGTATGACATGGTGCGGATCCGCTGGATGTCCTTATTGCTCAGTTCCAAGGTACTTCTCCCCTTCCGGTCCGGGCAATGCATCACCCGGAGCTCAAATCATCGAGACAGACCCTCCCAACCGTTCGGTCCGCTCCCAGTGATCTGCTTCAATTCTCAACTATTTTAACATAAATCAGACCCTTTGGAATCCCGGACCATCCGACATCCCTCGAATCTCATGAACAGAGCATGATCGACTTCCACTGACCCGGGCTGGTCGCCTTTCTCTGGTTCTGCTCATGCCAAAGGGACTGGATCGCTCCAATCCCTTCGGTTCTTATTTACTTGGATCTTTTGTCCTCGAATCATTTGTACTTGGATTTGAACTTGGATCAGAAAGTATTCCCTGGGAGTAATCCTGACTTAGTCAATGAACTCTTTCTTCTGGGCACCGGTTGGTTCTTCGGATTTCCGGGTTGACTTCAGATACTTGGCAAGGAATGTCCTGGTTCTCTCGTTGTCCGGATTGGTGAAAATCTTCTCCGGAACGGCATCCTCGACGATCGCTCCTTTGTCCATGAAGATCACTCGGTCGGAAACGTCCCGCGCAAAGCTCATTTCATGGGTAACCACCACCATGGTCAGTCCGGAATAGGCCAGGTCCTTCATTACCTGAAGAACTTCGCCAACCAGCTCCGGGTCCAGGGCAGAGGTCGGTTCATCAAAGAGCATGATTTCAGGCTCCATGGCCAGGGCCCGCGCAATCGCGACCCGCTGCTTCTGCCCGCCGGAGAGTTTGGACGGATACTGATCCCGCTTCTCCCACAAACCGACTTTCTTGAGCAGGACTTCCGCCTTCTTCATGGCTTCTTCCTTCGGCGTCCCCTTGACGGTCATCGGGGCTTCAATGACATTCCCCATGACGGTCAGATTGGGAAAGAGATTGAACTGCTGGAACACCATGCCGACTTTTGAGATCGCCCGCTTGACTGATTCCTTGTCATAGGGGTCCATCTGTTCCCCGGCAATAAAAATCTGACCGGAGGTCGGGGTCTCCAGGTTATTGAGACAGCGCAGGAAGGTACTCTTTCCGGAACCGGAGGCGCCTATGACGCAAACTGCCTCATTCTTATGGATTTTCACATTGAGGTTCTCAAACACCGTCAGGTCGTCAAACCGTTTGGTCAGGTTGACCGTTTCAATCATGACTGGGTTGTTTCTGTATTCAGACATTGCTTCCTCCTAGTACACAGCCAGCTTCTTTTCCAACCGGCCAAACAGGAAAGTCAGAATCGAGGTGAAGAACAGGTAAAATGTGGCCGCGACGGCATAGGCCGGGATCGGATTGAAATCCCGGGAAGTAATCTCATGCGTCAGCTTCAGAACTTCGGTCAGAGCAATCGCCGCAACCAGCGAGGTATCCTTGAGAAGCGTGATGAATTCGTTGCCCAATGTCGGGAGAATGATCCGGACGGTCTGGGGAATCACAATGCGCTTCATGGTCTGCCAGTGGCTCATACCCAGTGCTTTGGCGGCCTCAAACTGTCCCTTGTCAATGGCCTGGATGCCGCCGCGAATGATCTCTGCCATATAGGCGCCGATATTCAGGGACAACCCGATGACCGCCGCCATGTACGAACTGAGAAAGATATTCATTTTGGGAAGTCCGTAATACAGGAAGTAGAGCTGCACCATCATGGGGGTGCCTCTTAAAAACCAGGTATAGAATGAACCGAGTTTTTTTAGAATCCAGACTTTGGACATTTTCATCTGAGAGACTACCATTCCAATGATGGTACCGAACAGAATGCCGAGGATCGTGAGAGTCAGCGCAACCGGAGCTCCCTTCCACACCTGGGGAAAGTAGTTCAGATAATCCTGAAAGAATTTCAGGATCTGATCTGGCAGAGATGCTGCCGCCGTGTGTAGTATGATCACTGTTTCCTCCTATTTTCTACTTGAAGATATCCATGCCGAACCATTTTTCTGAAAGCTGAGCCATGGTTCCATCCGTCACCATCTCAGCCAGAATTTTATCGATCTCGGCTTTCAGCTTGGGAGAGTCCAATGGGATGGCAATCCCGACCGGACCGGCTTCCATAAGCTCATCCAGCATGACATAGTTTGTAGCATCTGTTTTCATATAGTATGCGCCGACTACGTTATCGGTGACAACGGCATCCACTCGGCCTGCGGAAAGATCCAGGAGCGCTTCGGCCACCAGTTTGTATTTCTGTACGCCGCCCAGATCGGTCCGGGTTGTGGTCCAGTCCTCAGTGGTTGAACCCTGCTGAATTCCCAGCTTCTTGCCGGCCAGATCCGCAAAGCCCTTAATGTCCTGGTTGTCCGGCGAAACGATGATGGACAGTCCGACAGCAGGGATATATGGTTCACTGAACAGAACGCTCTTTTTCCGGGCTTCTGTAATATTCATGGTAGCAGCGATGGTATCAAACCGGTTAGCGGCCAGACCTTCGGTGATTCCGGCAAATTCTGTGGTCACAATTTCCAGCGTGACGCCCATTTTTTCGGCGATGTGCCGCATCATGTCCATGTCAAACCCGACGATTTCCTGTTTATCATTGGTAAATTCCATCGGGGGGTAGGTCGTCTCTGTACCAACCCGGAGTTTACCGGCCTTCTTTACCGCATCGAGCCGGTCTCCGGCTGCAGCGGGTGAGCAGGCAGAAAGACTTGCCAGGACCATAGTGGACGCGATGATCAGGGATGCTGTTTTTAATACTTTTTTCAATTCACTCACCTCTTGTATAATTATGCTAGTCTATAACCTATTATAAGGTTCAATGTCAGATTATAAAGTTAAAATTCCATAAATTCAACAAATTCCTGTATAATTATACATTCGATTTTAAAAATCCTTTACCGTCTGATAATCTTGCATTCCACAGGCTCTGCAGGAATAATATGATAAAATTTAACTACCAATTTCCCAGCTCCGCCAAGCAGAAATTGGCCTGTTTTAATTCGGCGGAATCATTGATCGCCTGCCATTTCCCACCGGTTTCCATGCCAACCCGATTTCTGATGCATACGAACTGCTCCACCAGGCAAAAATTCACACACACAGTTCTCCGGTACTTATGACCTTCGACCCCAGGATTCGGTGATGAAGTCTGTTCGACTTCTCCTTATGAAGGGTTAATAAAGGCACCTGACATTAGTCAGGTGCCATTTTCCGTTCATAAAGAACCATTCGGACCGAGAATTACTGGCCGATCAGCTTGGCCAAGACTCCGGTCTGCTGCAGGAAGACCATCGCCATCATCAGAGGAACACCGACCATCATGGACATTTTCCAGAATCCGCCGATGGCGAAATTATTCTTGGAACCAATTTTGATTTCCTTGAAGGCATTGTCATAGCCCCAGACAAAGGTGATGAACAGGGACATGAACACTCCACCCAGAGGGAGCAGGATGTTGCTGGTCAGGTAGTCCAGGACATCAAAGAAGTTCTGTCCGTCTTTGCTGAAGAAATAAAATTTCTGTTCCCAGGGTCCGTTGGACAGGGAAGCACCGATCCCGATCACGAAGCACAGTCCTGCAAAAATCCATACCGCTTTGGTTCTGGACCACTTCAGGGAATCCATTGCCCAGGATACCGGAACCTCCAGGAGTGAAATTGCCGAGGTTAAAGCGGCGAAGAATACCAGTACAAAGAACATCAGGCCAAAGAGATTGCCCAGAGGCATGCTGGCAAAAATATTGGGCAAAGTGCCAAACATCAGACCAGGGCCTGCGCCCGGCTCCTGATTGAAGGCGAAAACTGCGGGCATAATCGCGATACCGGCCAGCAGAGCTGCCATGGTATCAAGGGCTGGAATGGTCAGCGCATTGCTGGGCAGGTCTTCATGGCCTTCCAGGTAGGAGCCGTAGGTAACCAGTGTACCCATGCCAAGCGACAGGGAGAAGAAAACCTGGCCCATCGCCTTCACCAGAACATCCAGATTGAATTTGCTCCAGTTGGGGATCAGGAAGTATTTTAACCCTTCCATAGCGCCGGGCAACGTTAAGGACCGAATCGCGATGATGATAAGGAACAGGAATAACAGGGGCATCATGATTTTGGATGCTTTCTCAATACCGCCGGATACGCCGCCCAAAACGATGAACAGAGTAGCTGCCATGAACAGTCCGTGCCAGATCAGTGGTTCATAGGGGTTCGTGATGAATGATACGAAGTATCCCATCTTATCCGCCTGCTGAACTCCTCCCATGATGTACTGGAAGATGTACTTGATGACCCAGCCGCCTACGACGGAGTAGAAAGACAGAATAAGGAATCCAGTCAGTATGCCAATTCCTCCGATAAACCCAAATTTCGGATTGATCTTCTTATAAGCGCCATACTGATTGAGTTTGGTTGCCCGGCCGATGGAAAGTTCGCCCAGCATCATAGTAAAACCTAATAAGATTACGATTCCAAGATACACCAGAACAAATGCGCCGCCGCCGTTGGCTCCGGCCAGATAAGGGAATTTCCACAGATTGCCTAATCCAATGGCTGATCCTGCCGACGCCATAATGAAGCCGAATCTCGACCCCCACGCGCCTCTTGAATTGTTTTCCATACTGCACCTCACTTTTGAAAATAATTCCGTTGGTTACATTCATTATATTCACACTGATTCTTGTTTTAACATTTTTCGAGTAAATGCAAATGGAAATTGATGAAATTAAGTTATTCCGTCCACTTAGTGTTATTCCGTTCATTATTTATCCCATTTTAATGTCATTTATGTCAAATGAGAACATTGATAATCAACATCCAAAATCCAGGACTTTTCATCCTAAACTGATGCTTATCCTTCAAGAGGCTGAACGTAACTTATCACGAAACTTACGTAAACTATCCCTTCCGATTCGTTTCATTTTGCCTAATTCAAAATCAAAGTCCTCGTGCTCTGTCAAACCAACTAAAAAAGAACCGTGCGAAAATCGCACGGTTCTTTGTGAAATATTAGTTAAATATGGGCAATCGCTTCAATTTCGATGCGGGCGTCCTTCGGCAGACCGGCCACAGCGAAACAGGAGCGGGCTGGCTGATTCTCGGTAAAGAATTCCGCATAGACTTCGTTCATCGCAGCAAAATCGTTCATATCTCTTAAGAAGACGGTGACTTTGACACACTGTTCCATGGAGGAACCGGCCCCTTCCAGAATGTTCTTCACATTGGTCAGGCAGGCTCTGGTTCCGTCAGGAATGTTTTCCTGCATAACGCCGTCCTTCATGGGCAGCTGTCCGGAGACAAACACCAGGTCACCAATTACATTGGCATGGGAATACGGTCCTACGGCTGCCGGGGCATTGTCTACTAAAATTGCTTTCTTTTTCATTTCAGTACTCCTTTAAATCTCTTTTCGGCCTTCCATGGCCTTTGATAGCGTTACTTCATCGGCATAGTCCAGGTCTCCGCCAACCGGCATACCGGATGCGATGCGGGTTACCTTGATCTCCAGCGGGTGCAGCACCCGGGAAATATACATCGCGGTTGCCTCTCCCTCAATGGTGGGATTGGTGGCTACAATGACTTCCTCAACGGCTCGGTCCATCCGGGCAACCAGTTCCTTGATCCGGATGTCCTGAGGACCTCTGCCCTGCATCGGGGAAATGTTGCCATGCAATACATGGTACACGCCGTTGTAATCCCTGATCTTTTCGATGCTCATGATGTCTTTGGGCTGTTCCACGACGCAGATTGTGTGATGATCCCGGCTCGGGTTGGAACAGACGGCACAGGGATCCTTCTCCGTGAAATTACCGCAGACGGAACAGAATTTCAGGGTGCCTCGGGCTTTAATCAGCGCTTCGGCAAACTGAGTGACTTCCTCCTGCGGCAGATTCAGTACATGCAGAGTCAGGCGCTGCGCGGTTTTATAGCCGATTCCGGGGAGCTTGGCAAACTCATCGATGAGTTTCTCAATCGCTGCTGGGTAAAAATCCATGATTAAAACATTCCGGGAATGTTCATGCCTCCGGTCAATTCACTCATCAGATTGGCCGCTTCCTCTTCCGCCTGCTTGATCGCTCCGTTTACTGCCAGAACAATCAGATCCTGCAGCATCTCAATATCATCCGGATCAACCACTGACTGATTCAGGGTCACCGAAACCAGTTCTTTTTTTCCGGTCACAACCGCTTTCACCGCGTTGCCGCCGGCAGATCCTTCATAATTCTTGCTTTCCAGTTCTTTCTGCTTTTCTTCCATCTGCTTCTGTGCTTTTTGCACCTGCTTCAGCAGATTATTCATGTTTCCGCCACCCGGGAAACCACCGCCAAATTTGGCCATTTTTCCATTCCTCCGTTGAACTAATCTTTCTAAATTATAGCATAAGGCTACGGGATAATATCAATGTCCGTCAATTCCTGCTCCCGAATGATCTCCTCCAGGGGCCTTTGGCTGGCGAGGCCGCCTTCGGATTTCACTTTCAAATCCAGCTGGATCTTTTCGCCCAGAATCATGGAAATCGTATCTTCCAGTACAAGCCGAAACTCGTTCTTTTCCAGCCGTTTCTTGTTATGACTGTATTTCTCCGGGAATACCAACGTGATCACTCCATTTTTGACCGAAGCGATCTCCCCTTCGAACAGGGAAGCCCGGATCACCATCTGGCGTTTGGCTCGAAGAGCTTCATCGACTTCATTCCAGGCACTGCGCACAGTCTGCAGAGTCAGCTTGGATTCGGGATTTTCCATAATGGCGGTCCGTTCCGGTTCGCTCTTGGCCGGCTCCGGACGGGGAGTTCTCTGACGCTCGACGGCCGCTTCAGGCTTGGCCCGCGCTGCCGGCGAAGCCAGTCCGGCTTCCAGTCCCTCCTTGAGCTTTTCCTCCAGATGATTCAGGCGGGACAGCAGTGAATCCATGCCGTAGTCCATTTCGCCGTTGCAGATCTTAATCAGGGCGAGCTCCAGGTAGATTCGTCCCTGGGAGCTCCGCTTGCTCTGTTCTTCCGCGGTCTGCAGGATGCGGATGACCTTGATGATTTCCTGATCCCGTATCATCAGCGCCTGCTCCTTGTATCGCTCCAGGTCTTCCTGCGCGGCCTCCACCAGTTCGTCCGGATTATTCCGGATGACTTTGGTGATGAGCATATTGCGGAAGTGTTCCAGTAAGTCTCGGGTTATAAAATACGGGTCTTTGCCACTGTCGGTCATGGTATCCAAAACCATCAGAGCCTTCTCGATGTCTTTTTTCAGGATGACATCGGTCAGTTCAAAGATCCTGGCTTTCCCCATGAGTCCCAGCATACCGATGACGATTCCGTAATCCACTTTCCCATGCCCCATGGAAATGCTCTGATCCAAAATCGACAACGCGTCTCGCATTGCCCCTTCCGATACCCGGGCAATCAGCGCCAGACTTTTATTGTCTGCCAGGATCCCTTTTTCATCGACGATCTGGCGCAGACGCTCTTCGATGTCCGATGCTTTGATGCGCCGAAATTCAAACCGCTGACAGCGGGACAAAATCGTGATCGGAAGCTTCTGCGGATCCGTCGTGGCCAGAATAAATACCGTATTGTCCGGCGGTTCCTCCAGCGTCTTCAGGAACGCGTTGACGGCACCCATCGTCAGCATATGGGCCTCATCCAGGATATAGACTTTGTACTTCCCTTCCTGCGGCGGATACTGCACCTCATCGATGAGATCGCGGATATCATCCACCTTATTATTGGTTGCTGCATCCTGTTCCACAACGTCCAATGACAGGCCGGAATCAATCCGGAGACAGTTCTCACAATGGTTGCAGGGCTCTCCGCCTTCAAGGTTCAGACAGTTTAATGCTTTTGAAAGGATTTTTGCGCAGGTGGTTTTGCCCGTTCCCCGGGTTCCGGAAAACAAATAGGCATGGGCGACCCGCCCGGCGATGATTTCATTTTTCAGAGTCGTAGTGATATGTTCCTGACCGATGACATCTGAAAATACTTTCGGTCTCAGTTCACGATACAGTGCGGTATAGGCCAAATCCAATCCCTCCTTGCTCTTCTTCTATTATACAGGAACTGTTCCCGGCTTATGCTCTTCCTTCCGGAAAATAAAAAAAGCCACTGAAACAGTGACTTTTTTTATATAGGGAACACCGTGCACCCGGCTTCGACCAATACGATTCATTGTCGCCCAGGGTTAGCTCAACCCAGGTTTGCCACGGCACACATAACATTCCGATTTATCGCTGCTACCTTCCGGTCCTGACGAGGTTCACCGGCATATGTTGCGTGGGACCAAGATCTCAACACCACTTCCTGAGTGCAGCATAAATCATACGGCCTCTGCCGGGAATTCGACCCTGCTGTAGCGATCGCAGGTTACAGGGCATCGCTGGTTCCCCATCTAGCACGGTTATGGCGGAGAGGATGGGATTTGAACCCATGATAGAGTTTCCCCTATACACACTTTCCAGGCGTGCTCCTTCGGCCACTCGGACACCTCTCCGTATTTACGTTATCCCAAATGGACAACAAAGAAATTATACTTGAAATCCCGACCCGGTGTCAATGCTTTCTCAAAATTTCTTCCCAGATCCCTGGCATGGTATATCCTCTCCCCCGCCAGAAGTTATCAAGTCCCTACCAATCTCCCATCCTGTCTCTGATCCCCTCAATCCCCGAGAAGTTCATTCTCAGATGTGAGTCCGCTTGCCTGAATCAAAAACCTGTTCCCTGTTCCAGTCCCTATTCGTGTTCCTGTTCTCTGTTCCTGTTCTCTGTTCCTGTTCCCGTTCCCGTTCCCGTTCCCGTTCCCTGTGAGTCCATCATTTCTTTTACTTGAAGTCCTGTGAGATAAGAAAGGAACTTCAGACTGCAGACATCTCTTCTGTCGTCTGAAGTTCTATTGGCATTTCAACCCTGGAGGAAATGGAATCAATCCCCCAGATCGGAATGATCCGTCTCGTCCAGCGTTTCAAATTCCACGTTGATGTAAGATTGAGGAACCTCATATCCCGGCGCGGACAGTGGCTGGTCTGACTTTAAGAGTCGCCAGTTTCGATAATCTTCCAGATCCTGAGTCAGCTGCTTCCACACAAAATTAACGATGAACACATCGTCGATCATTCCAAACCAGGGAATAAAATCCGGAATGGCATCCAGCGGTGAGATCAGATACAGGAAAACACCAACAATGGACAATACGGTTCGAATCGGAAGCCTGCGGTATTCCCCCTTCCGATAGTCATTAAGCATCATCCAGAGAAGCTTCAGGCGATTGGCGATATCCTGCAAGGGACCGCTGCCTTTTCCTTCCATGACTTCTCTGGCATCTTTCAGCATGGACTTGAAACGATCCGGGTTCTTGATGATCTCCTCTGCTTTACCGATCATGTCATTGAATATCTTTATTGACCGGGCTTTACTCACTCGCATATGTTCACCTCACTCGACTGTGATTGCTTCAGTGCCTCAGGCTGATTGGAAATAACGGGCTTCGATCGGGATCTTTGATTTTGAATCCTTGGAGTCAGTTCCACCCTCAGGCGTTCTTATTTCTTATCGTAACGTTCTTTCAGCGCCTTGTACAGAAGTTCTCCTTCCTCATCGGTCAGCGTCACACCTTTTCCCATCTTGCCTTCACCATGGTTCCATTCCCGCAAATCGAGCTTAGGCTGTCTGCCATTCCACGCCACCAGATTTACTTCCTTGGTCCATCCTTTGGCATTTTTTGACAGTACCTGGATGGTTTCGCTGATCTCATAACTGAATTCTTTATCGTCTTTCATGTTTATCACCTCCAGGATAGTATCGTCTCATTCCTAAAAATTAAACAGTATGACCTGGCTTTGCAATCCTTGCAGGATCATAAGTCCGTGGTTTACGGCTAATCCGAAACAGATGTTCAACATCTAAATCAGGGAAGTCAAAGCTGCAACTGACCCAACTGCCGGCAAAAAATCCGTCAACTTCGGGAAGCTACTATCATCGTACTGAACAAAGGTGTCGAAAAGATGAAAGAAATTTGCAGTTTCTTTGAAATTTCCCTTTTTCTTCATTTCTGGCTAATCAAATTTAGCTAAAATGTAGTTACTTATCCAGGAAAGGAGGCGGCTCATGATTCAGTTTATCCGAGAAACCCTAAACTATTTATCCAGTCTTCCGTATCATCTGGATCAACTGTTTTCCCAGGCAGGAATCATCCCCTATCTGATTCTGTGGATTAATCTTTTTTTGGAAACCGGCGGTCTGATCTTCAATTTCCTGCCGGGCAATTCCATTGTACTGGCCAGCTCCGCATTTTCCGCCACCTCCAGGAACGTCCAGATTGAAGTTCTGATCCCGTTGTTTTTATCCGCTACTCTCCTGGGAGATATCACAAGCTTCTATCTGGGCCGGTTTTTCGGCAGGAAATATCAAAAACAGCACCGCTTCCATTTCATCAATCAGGATCACTTTGAGGCGGCCCATGATTACTTTGAGGAAAATGGCCGAAAAACTTTTATTTTCTCCCGTTTCATTCCCATCTTCCGTGGAATCATGCCGTTCGCTGCCGGGTTTACTCAAACCGAGCCATCCCACATCATGCCCTTTCTGACCGCAGGAGTCATATTCTGGAATACAGTATATATATCCGTCGGATACTTCTTTGGAAACCTGCCTGGAATGAAGGATAATTTCAGCCTGCTCATCGGCATGATCATGCTTGTGACCATGATCCCCACCGTGATTCTGGTATCACACGGGTATAAGAAACTAAAAGCTTCCGTTCAAGAAAAACGGCAGAAGCGCGAACCCATCCATGAAACTCCGCCGAATTCCACCGATACGGAAGAATAACAGCCGGAACAGCTGACTTCGAACCGACCGGTTCGCCCACTGCTATGTGCTATAATCAGAAATATGAAAATCACAGGAGGAACATTACTTTGGATCCAGTAGCCTTTCGCTTCTTCGGTATTGACATCATGTGGTATGCCGTACTGATCATGGCCGGTGTCCTTCTAGGACTCCTGGTCGCAAAATTCAATACCACTCGGGCCGACTTGCAGCTCAGCTTCGATGACTTTCTCGATGCGTTCCTGTATGCGTTCCCTTTGGCCATCATCGGCGCCCGACTGTATTACGTCGCCTTCGAATGGTCGAACTATAAAGATCATCTGATTGAAATTCTCAACATCCGCGGAGGCGGCCTGGCCATTCATGGCGGACTGATCGGAGCGGTGGCAGGGGTTATTCTCTACAAAGTGATCAAGAAAAAGCCCACTGCCTATATGCTGTCGCTGGCGGATGCTGCCGCTCCCGGATTGATCCTGGCACAGGCCGTTGGCCGCTGGGGCAACTTCATGAACCAGGAAGCTCACGGCGGACCGGTAACGAAGGAATTCATCCAGCAATTCCCAGCCTTCATTCAAGAGGGCATGTACATTAACGGACAATACTTCCACCCCACCTTCCTGTACGAGTCGACCTGGAACATTCTGATGGGCATTCTGCTGATTGTTTTATTCTGGAAACGGAAGAAACACCATGAAGGAACCATTCTGGCCTGGTACATGATCCTGTACTCCCTGGGACGCTTCTTCATTGAAAGCCTGAGGACAGATTCTCTCTGGGTCGGCGGACTTCGAACCGCTCAGCTCATTTCAGTCATCATGGGCTCCCTCGGAATTTTGTACCTGATCTATCAATACACCCGAAAGCCGAAGGAAATGCCCGCTCCGACAGAGGTCGAAACAGATCCACAGGATGTCAAATAATTTGACGCTCTGCTGGATTTAGTTTAAAATTACTGATGTGTCCGCTCTCATAGTTCAATGGATAGAACAGGCCCCTCCTAAGGGTCAGATACAGGTTCGATCCCTGTTGGGAGTACCAGATCAATCAAAATAAGCTGAAACCGGGTGATTACATCACTATCGCGGTTTCAGCTTATTTTTATCTTTATCTCGTCTGTGATATCAATCGACCATTTTGCTGTTCATCAACCTAAGGTATGAATCGGCAGGCGGAGGCGGTCCAAAGCTTTTCCCACAACTGCTGCCAGAATGGTATTGCTGATCATTGCCGGAACAACCACGCCAATCAAAAGAACCGAAAAAGGTGCTGGCAGTTGAAAAAAGACCTGCGCACTGAAAAGAAATATTGAACCACTGATCAACGTCCCGATGGGGGTAATCAGAACCAGCCGGCTGACCGGCCGAAGGTGCCTGACTTGTTGCAGCAGCAGATAGACCATGGGGGCCGTGATCATTTTATCCACCAGGTTTGGGATCTGTCCAAAGGGAAACGTTGTGGTCAGAGCGGTCAGAAGACCTGCGGCAAGGCCGATCAGGCAGGCGCTCTTCAAATCTTCCATTTGCATCAGCGCCAGAAACATCATTGCCAGAAAGGGATCAGGCTTCATATTGCCCAAGGGAAGCCCTGGCATCATCATATGCAGGAGATACCCCATAGCCAGGAGGAGAGCGGCGGTTACCAGTTTTTTTGTGTTCATCAGAAAATACTCCTTTGTTCGATTATTGGTCCAGTCTGATTCATCATCTTGAGTTTCTGCTGACTTTCAGGTCATCTCCGTTTCCCTCCCTTCGTAGAAAATGAGCATATAAAAAAGAGCTTCATCCCTGAATAGGACGAAGCTCTCTGCTCGCGGTGCCACCTAAATTGGACCCTATGGATCCCACTTTGTCAGATACGGTAAAATATCTTATCCCTTGTATCGGTGGGCATCCGTCAGTTACTACTCTCCTGCGATTTCGGACTGCTTCTATCTGGTCCATTCCTCCGGTCGTCCACTGTCCGTATCCCACCGCCACGGACTCTCTGAAAATAACCTTACTGAAGTACTCTTCCAGTTCAATGAATTGCTTGATTCAATTACCCCTATTATAGCCTCGTGAAATCAAATATTCAAGCAAAAATCCTTCGTAAAAAATAACTTATTTTCAGTCAAGGTGCGGAATCTGGTCATTCGTTCCTTCACCTGTCCCCTTCCCGAGTCCTCCAGAATCCGTTGAGTTGAGGCAAAATAGCGGAGTGAAGCACGTCAGATAAAATGACCTGCCAAATTTTCACGCCGACAACAGATGTTTTGATTATCAAACTAAATTGCTATATAATAGGCACTGAACCATGAAATTAAACATATCAGGAGAATGATCATCATCAAAAAATTAAATGAACTACGAATAGGCGATTTGGTTGCGAAAGTTCCGATTCTTCAGGGAGCCATGGGCATCGGGGTATCCCTGTCCGGTCTGGCTGCCGCGGTGGCCAACGCCGGAGGAATCGGCGTCATTTCCGGAGTCCAGACGGGCTTTCGGGAGCCAGATTTCGTTACCAATAATTTTGAGGCGAACCGACGGTCCATCATTGCCCAGATCCGTAAGGCCAGAGAACTGACGGATGGAATCATCGGCATTAATGTCCTGGCTGCCATGAATAACTACAAGGAACTCGTCATGACGGCAATCAACGAAGGGATCGACCTGGTGGTTACCGGTGCCGGACTCCCCCTGGATCTGCCGGAACTGGTCGCTGGCACCAAGACCAAAATCGCTCCCATTGTCTCATCCGGCAAAGCTGCCGGCCTGATTTCAAAAGTCTATGACAAGAAATTCCAGCGGACAGCCGACCTGTTCATTGTGGAGGGGCCGGAAGCCGGCGGTCATTTAGGCTTTAAGAAAGAAGAAATGGAAAGCGGCAGCTACAAGACGCTGGAGCAGTTAATTCCGGAAGTCATCGAAGCGATCCGCCCCTACGAAGAAAAATACGGCATAAAAATACCTGTCATTGCCGCTGGAGGCATCTTCACCGGTCATGACATCGCCAAATTCCTCAAGCTGGGGGCCAGCGGAGTTCAGATGGCAACCCGCTTTGTCGGCACGGAAGAATGCGACGCCCATCTCAACTTCAAAATGGCATACGTCAATGCCAAAAAAGAGGACATCCGACTGATCAGCAGCCCGGTGGGAATGCCCGGACGTGCCATTCAGAACGACTTTACCCGAACCCTTGACCAAGGCCGGATCCGAGTTCGGCGCTGCTATAAATGCCTGGCTCCCTGCGATCCAAAGACCACACCTTATTGCATTTCCGATGCCCTGATGAGTTCAGTTCAGGGAGAGAACGGCCTGGTGTTTGCCGGCAGCAATGCCTACCGTGTCAATGAAATCGTCAAGGTCCAGGATCTTATCAATGAACTTGTCAGTGAAGCGGAACAGGATCTGGCATCAGACCAGCCGTAATAATCCATCCTGACTCCCCCAATCCTTCCCAATCACCCCTATGATTCGGGAACGGAATGAAAGAGAAGTAATCACCTGATCTGCCCAGTTGGCAGGTCAGGTGATTTTTTATTTATCAATTTTCATGGATGACAGCCCGGTTTCATCCCAAATTCCCATCTGCCCCCTTGCTATGCCCATCATTATTGTAATATGATTTCTATAGGCAATGCTCATGGCTCCCACTGCGCAAGGTTGTGGACCGGTCAACAGGAGGTGATTTGACACTGAACATGCCATTGCCGAATTCCCATCAAAAATCTGGTATATCAAAAGGAGTGAGCAGGATGAATAACACTAAAAAAAGTTACAGTTCAACCGACGTTTTGCTATTCTTACTTTACTCAGCCATTGGTATTTTCATGTTCTTTGTTCCCGTGTTTTTTAACAACACCAGCAGCATTCCCCTGGACCACATAGTCACCGCCATCAAGAAGATTCCCAACTACAATCTGATCTTTGGTCTGATCATGGTCATCGCCGGCGTCGTTTATTCGACCATGAAAAAAAGCTGGGCCAAATCAACCTCCGCCATGATTTTTTATATTCTGAAACTGGTTGCCCTGGTTTTCGCCTTCCTGTTTGTCACAAAAATGGGACCGGCTGCCATTCATGAAAAAAGCATGCTGCCCCTCATCTGGAACAGCATACTGGTATCCGTCGCCACCATCGTTCCCATCGGATCAATTTTCCTGGGATTCATTACTGAGTTCGGTCTGATGGAATTTATCGGCGTCTATATGGAAAAAATCATGCGTCCGATCTGGCGCACTCCGGGCCGCTCGGCCGTTGACGCCGTCGCTTCCTTCGTGGGCAGCTACTCCCTGGCTCTGTTGATCACCAACCGGGTTTATCAGGAAAAACGCTACACAACGAAAGAAGCCGCTATCATCGCCACTGGTTTTTCCACCGTTTCCGCCACTTTTATGATCATCGTGGCCAAGACGCTGGGCATTATGGATCGATGGGTCTTTTACTTCATTTTGACCGCCGTCGTAACCTTTGTGGTCACAGCGATCACTACGCACATTTATCCCCTGTCAAAAAAGCCTGATACTTACATCGATGGCTCACCGGCAGTAAAAGAAGAACAGAAACCCATCACCTTCAGCCGCGCGATGGGCGAAGCTATGGATGTTTTCCATCAATCGCCCAGCGTCGGCAAAGTCATGCTGAACAACTTCATTGACGGCTTTAAAATGGCTCTGAATATTGCCCCGTCACTGCTTGGTGTTGGCATGCTCGGTCTTCTGATCGCCAGATATACTCCGATCTTCGACATCATCGGCTACATTTTCGTTCCCTTTACCTATCTGACCATGACGCCGGAACCCTTCCTGACCGCACAGGCTCTGGCAACCAGCATCGCTGAAATGCTTCTGCCTGCTGCCTTTGTGGTGGAAGCTCCGCTCATGACCCGGATGCTGGTCGCTGTTGTCAGCGTATCCGAAATCCTGTTCTTCTCAGCCTCCATCCCCTGCATGATGGCAACAGACATTCCCCTGACGATGAAGGATTACATCATTCTCTGGGTGGAACGAGTCATTCTCTCCATTCTGGTCACTGCCCCCATCCTGTTGATTCTCCTCTAAAAGGAAGAATGAGAACAGGTTACATGTCAGCAATGACAGACTGCCGCCCCCGGGCTGCAGTCTGTTTTTTTCTGGTCTCAATGAACCCTAAATAACGTTCCAGTCAATGACCGGTTTCCAGTTGCCCTGATGATTTATTCGACCTGATGACCTGACAACCCGTTGAGGAGCCCTCTGGTGCGATTTCAGACTCTGCGGCCTGGTTTATGGGCGAATCCCGACAAGATACCCCACTGCCCGCCAGAAGGCCTGGTATGTGATGACAAAGAGACACATCGCCATTATGATTCCTAATGTAAATTGAAGTTTGATTTTCATATTCATCGCAGGGGACATTGAATCTCGCCCTGCTGTCCCTCCTTTTCCTTTGTTTGTTGGTTTGATTCAAGTATAGGAACTTGTCGGGACAAAAATCGAACATATTTTCTCGTAAACACACGTTCGGAAAAATATTTAAAAAAATATTCTGAGGCTCTGCAAACTACAGAACCTCAGAATATGAGTCGAATCTGTTGGTGATGAATTTCTGCCTCTGACCCGTTTAGGGGACCAGGGAGAAATCATAGCCCCTCCCCCGCATGTCATCGATGAACTCCGGCAGAAGCTCTGAATTCGTCTTGAATGGGTGAAGCAGAACGACGTCGCCAGAGCTGATGAATTTATAGAGCTTTTCCTTTGCGGTCTCGATACTGGGCTGGTTGTTTTCATCGTAATCGGCATAGGCCGCTCCCCAGAAGATAATGTCATAGCCCATATCTTCCAGAATGGCCATTCCGCGCTTGCTGAATACGCCCTCCGGCGCGCGGTAGAGATGACTGGTGCGACCGGTGGCTTCCTGATAGGCAGCCTCCCACTTTTCCGTATTCTCGACCAGTGGGTCCTCACTGGTTTCCGCTAACTTCACCATGTTGATGTGCTTGGTGGAATGATTGCCGACTTTATGGCCTTCATCAAGCATCCGCCGGACTTTTCCGGGATTTTCTTTGATATACTCCGTCGTGACGAAGAAGGTTACTTTGACACCCTTATCCCGCAGGGTATCCAGTATGACATTGGTATAGCCCATCTCGTATCCCAGATCCATGGTCAGATAGAGTTTGCCGGAACTGTAATTCCAGTGTCCGGAAAAGTCTGTCACCCAGCTGGTGGGATAGCCGTAGCTCCACTCATATCGTTTATTGGAAATATCGGCATACGCTCCGGTGGATCCGGAAGTCGTGGTTTTCGTTGATGTCGTGGTGGCGGGTTTGGTCGCAGGCTTGGTGACCGGCTTGGTCGCCGGTTTGGTGGCCGGCTTGGTGACCGGCTTGGTGGCAGGCTTGGTCGCCGGGATTGTCGCAGGTATTGTGACAGGTACTGTCGTCGGCTGTGTTTCGATAGCCGTGGTCACCGGCGAAGTTTCCGGGAGGGTCTGGCTGGACTTTGTACCAGGCTTGGTGGCAGCTGTGGTGGAAGCGGATCCTCCGGTAGTAACTCCGGGCTGTGTTTCTGCCGGCCGGCTGGTTGGCAGATTTATATTGCATCCGGCCAGAATCATAGCACTCAGGCCAAGGGAAATCAGACCAGTCATTTGATAAGCTCGTTTTCTCATATAGTCACCCTACCTTTCGATGATTACTACTATATCAAAAAAAGGGCGATTTGTAGTTACAAAAAAAGAAAGTCAGCGAAGCGATGGTATGAACATCACATTCGCTGACTGCTTGTCTAAAAAGAATGCAGACCGCAGTCTGCATTCTTTTGGGATATTAACAGATGGAAGACTCGGCTGCCAGGAATCCGGCTTTCGCCAGAAGTCCGGTGGATTCAGCCACTTTATCTTCAGGAACCAGCAGAACAGGTCCGGTGCAGCCCATTCCGGATTCGGCATAGATGCCGCCGGCCCAGACAACCTTCACTGCGTCTTCAAGTTCCATAATGTCGATGCCGGAGATGCTTCCGGTTACCGGCACTTTATTGGGCGCCTTGATTTCAGCAGCTTCCTTCTTCTCCGCTTTCTTGTCATCCTTCTTAACCAGGCTCAGCCAGTTCATGGCGTTGAGCTTCTTGAATTCTGCCTCAGCGAGCTTGTTGATGCCGCCGTGAACCACATCATAGCCATACTTGATGGCATTGGCGATTACCGGGGTACCGGATGCTCTGGACAGAATCAGGACATTGCGGTCGTAGCCTTCGCCGATTCCCGGGCCATAGGCTGAACCGGTTGTCTCGTATTTTCCACCGGAGGTGAAGGAAGAGAACAACTTGATCAGCAGATTGCCGGTCAGGGTATCGGTTACGACAACATCAACCGCGCCCATCAGCAGGTCATTGCCCCGCAGAACGGCTCCGCCGTCGGCGCGCTCGGATTCACCGAACTCAATGTCATAGCCCTTGGCTTTGAGGTTTTTCAGAACGATTTCCACCGCTCTGGCACCATCCACGTTGAGAATACCAACTTTTGGCTTCTCTACGCCGGCAGCCTTGGCTGCGATGATGCCATAGATGGCGTTCTTGACCATGCCTTCTACCCGGTGGGCAGAGGAGGTTCCGGTCGTGGTTGCGATATAGACTTCACGTCCGTTGGCAGGTGCTACGACTTTTCCAACGGTGGAAACACCGATGGGGAAGTTGTAGTGCATGGTGACGCAGGCTTCGATGTTCTTGGAGTCCAGCGCCTCTTCCATGACTTTGTACTGCTCATCTTCGTTGTTGGCTTCCAGTGTTTCCAGCCCGGTATCATTCTTGGGTCCGATCAGAACCACATCGATCTGCGGGAACTGCTTCTTCGCCAGGAGAGCGCCCTGAAGCAGAGCCTTCTCGCCGTGCTCAGAACCTAAGGTGGTCAGACCGATCCGGTGACCTCCCAGACTCTTGCCTTTTTCCAGGGCGTCCGCTATTTCAAGGAACGTCTTGGAGATTAATTTTCTCTCATCCATATGTTTTAAACCTCTTCGGACAGGCTTTCTGCCAGCTTTCTCATGGCGTCTGCAATGAGGCTCTTGACCTTGGATTCATCCATGGAGGATCCGGTTTCGGCAGGAGCTGCCCCTTCATTCTTTTCCATGATGAAGGAAACACCATCAAACAGGTTGGTCATGCGGCCGAGGAACAGAGATCCCTTACCAATAACCATTACCTTGTTCAGGTTGCCTTCTTTCAGTTCGTCGATGGCGTATCCAATGATCGGCACACCGGACGGAATGTGTCCCTGAGTCGGTGCAAAACCGGGAACACCATGCTTCACGATAAAGTCATTGAGGAAGGATTTCTCCATCTCGCCGCGCTTTACGCCAAGGGCTCCGATCATTTTGTAGTTGGCGGTCGGAACATCTCCAGCGCCGGCCGGCTTGGTGATATCCGGATTCTGCATTTCTGCGGAATACTTGTCGATGTCGGTGATCTTCAGACCAGCCTTATCCAGAGCGTTGGTTACCAGGGAGGTAATAACAGCCTGGGGGGAGGATCCGGTGCCTACGGTGTGGCGTCCGGTAGCGGTCAGGTTGACAACGGGGGAAACTCCGTCATCCTGGCTGACCAGAACGGCGAATCCGCCGAGAACGTCTTCCAGAACCGGGAGACCCTTCTTGACATGATCCTTGGCATTCATTCCAAGCTTTGCGGTAGCTCCGCCGGCAACAACGAGAACGTTGGTGTAGGTTCCGGAAGCAACCAGGGCGGCAGCGTGGATCAGGGAATGAGTCGGAGCTGCACAGAATCCTCTGGTGTCGGATCCGGTGGCGTTGACCATTCCGGCTTTTTCAGCGATGGCTTTGGCGAAGTTGCCGCCGCCTCTCTGGTTCATGTCGCCGCAGGCTTCTTCGGAGCACTCGATGACATATTCTACGTCTTCAGGATTCAGGCCGCTCTTGAGGAACAGCTCGCGGGCAGCGATGATTCCGGAAGCCTTCACGACGAGGTTCTCAAAAATGATATGTGCAGTCAGGTTGCTGTCAATGTCGTGTGCACGCTTGATGACACCAATGACTTTGCCTTCATGGATCAGCGGTTCGCCGTGGTCGGCAACCATCTTGTCGATGTCGGCCTGATCTGCGCCGTCCTTCAGGTCAGCCAGGTCAGTTGCATTATATAATGGGCTTTGTTCCATTTTTTTCTTCACATCAGCCGTGAATTCCCTGTTGAGGAATACCAGGTCAAATGCATCGGATACTTTCATCATGGCGATGAATTCATCCTGAGGAACAATCGAACCGTATTTTCCTTCTCTTGTACCTTCCACCGGAGTGTTGCACCAGGGTTCTGCCAGGTCGCGCAGTGCCTCCGGCTTCATGTTCCCGATGTATACCTGGTTGGGGGCATAGTTGATTACATCTTCATAGGATCTGATTCTGGATTCCACGGTTTTGAGGAATTCGGAATCAGGGCTTGTAACTTTTTCGGTCAGAACCGTCGTGCCGTTGTGCACGATCATATCAGGTGTATGGACAAGGATATAGCTTGCGCTTTTCAATACAGGTCTCATTAAGTTACCTCCAAGTTAGTCGGTTGACTAAAAATTATAATATTTGATTATTTATACAATTCTTTTTGAAATCGTGGCTGCACGAAGAGATCGTGCAGCCATGGTTTCAATCACCAGCTGCTTAATGAGGCCGCCAGTATATGTGGAATTAGTCTTCGAATACAGTCTGCTCGGTAACTTCAGTCTCGAGAGCCTTGAGAGCCTTCTCGACCAGCTTGCGCCGCAGCGCCTTTTCAGCTTCCGGAGTCAGGGCCGGGTTTCCAAGCGGATGCGGGATCGCAACCGTCGGGATAATCCGGTTAGCACCAACCGTCAGGGAGATCGGAACGACCGTACACATGTGAACGACCGGGATGCCAGCTCTTTCAATTTCTTTAACCATTGTTGCACCGCAACGTGTACAGGTGCCTCACGTACTGGTCAGGATAACTGCGTCCACTCCGTCTGCTTTCAGTTTCTGGCTGAATTCAGCGGCAAAAGCCTTGGAGGAAGCAACGGCTGTTCCGTTTCCAACGGTGGTGTAGAAGTATTTGTAGAGCTCGCCGATCTTGCCTTCCTTTTCCAGGTCGCGCAGAACGTCAACCGGCAGTACGCGGTCTGGAACGTCATTGGCGTAGGTCGGGTCGTATCCGCCGTGAGCGGTTTCCCATTCACCCTTCTTCAGGCTGTCAAATCCGGTGATGTCATACTCGCCGTACTTGGAAGCGGAGGATGATTCGATGTGATCCGGGTTGCCAAAAGGAACGGTTCCGCCGGAGGTAACCAGAGCGATCTTCGCCTTGGTGATGTCCTTAACGGCCGGATTGGGATCAACGCGGTCGAATTCAGGCATCGGATATTCGGTAACGAACTCTTCGCCCTTCATCTTCTTAATCAGCATGTCAACGGCCCGCTTGGAACCTCTTTCAGAAACAAACTGATTGACACGGACTCCCTTGGAGAAGAATCCATCGGCTTCCGGGTGCAGTTCTGCGCCGGAAACATACTTCTTTGCGAACTCTACAACTGCGGGAAGAGCTTTTCTCATACCGGCAGCGGAGTCAGAAGTCTTAACGATGTATACCTTCTTGCGGAATACGTCAACACCCGGGTTTTCTTCGTACATGGCGGCAAAGGCTTTCACCTTGAGCTTCGCTTCGACATCGGATGCAACGGTGGCAGAAGCCATACCATAACGTCCGGCATTGAAGGAAGGTCCGCAGATCACGAGATCCGGATTGAATGAGTTGATCATGTTCAGCACTTCTTCTCTGGCTGTATCAAGATTTTCATTGAAGTAGGAGTCTCCGCAGACAACTGCGCCGGCTACTTCATAATCTTCGCCTAACAGCTTGGACAGCTGCTGGGTTACAGGGGGGAGATTTTCCAGAATCTGAGGTGCAACGTCTGCTTTATCTTCTCCACCGATGCCGGCAAAGAACTGGTTCAGATAGTGTACTACTTTGAGTTTACTCATGTTCGTACAATTCCTCCTTATTCGTATTTCGATTTAAATTAGTCTTGGAACTTGGTGTACTGTTCGCGGATGCCCTTCATTTCAGCAATGATCTCGTCTACTTCGAGAACCATTTCCATCATGCCGATCTGTTCTTCATAAACATCAGCATTGACTTCATCCTTGAATTCAGGTTCAACACAATGGTAAACTCTCAGCCCAAGGCTAACTCCAGCCAGGGGGCCTGCAAATGTGGGGTCACCAGCTGTAACTGTTTCCGCTGCCAGACCGGCAGCTTCGGCTTCTGATGCACCAATGAGAACCACGACATTCTCGGGACCGAATTTTTCGGTTGCTTCGAGAACTCTCTTCTGGTTTTCAAGGTCCATAGCGCCTGCAGCTGTTCAGACGAAACACTCAGTTGACGCAAAGACAACTTCGCAGTCAATATCTTTTAAACACTCGGTGATAGCTGGTGCCGGAACACCGTCTCTATCTCCGATTACGATGATTTTCTTACCATCATAACGGCTCATAAATATTTCTCCTTCGATTTGATTTATTTTGGTCGATGATTGGGACAAGTCCCGTTTGGTTTGAATAAGGGGAATTACTTGGTTCTTGCGGTCAGTTTGTTGTATCCGACTTCAGAAGTAGCACCGGTGATGAACTGAATCTCACCTTCAATGGTTCCGTCTCCTCTGAGGGATTCATTGTGTCCGCCGGCGATGGTATTGACGAAGTTGATGTGTCCGATGACACGGTCAAGTTTCGGCAGAACGATCGGCTGGTTGGCGTTTCCGCCGGTGACGCAGGCATTCGCGATCGGATCAGCATCGGCCAGAGACTGGGAAGCTCCGTCCTGCCCGGCATATTCGTCGGTGACGATGACGGTCTTGATGCCCTTCTTCTCGATTTTCTTGCAGTTCATGATGAGGTCAGCGTCCGGGTTGCCGAAGCCTTCTTCAGAAATGATGACTGCATCAACGCCGAGCCATTCAACGAGCTTGGCGACCATGTTGGAATGTCTTTCCTTGTCAGCCAGATAAACGTTCTCGTTGGTGATGACAACTCCCATGAAGTTGTAGTCTTTTCCATGTCTTTCATAAAGATCGTGGATGATGGGGTTGTTCATGTGAACATAGGTGGGGTTCTTGTCGCAGGCTGATACGCAGTTTCCGGACACGATGGCTCCATCCATGACTTCGGTCGGATAAATGAAGGTCGGGATGATCTTCTTGGCATCTACGCCGTAGACGTAGGTGTCATGCAGCAGGCCCTGGGTCTGAAGCATGTAGACATAAGCAACCTTCGGGAGTTCCGGATACTGAGCGGCCTGTTCGAAGATCGGCTTGGTCTCGTATACGTTGACTTCATCGGGCTCGATGTTGCGGCCGGCTTCAGCAAGATATCTTGCGGCACGGTAGCCGAGCAGACGAACTGCCTCTTCATGGTCATGCTGAAGGAGTCCTTCGATGGGTTCTGCGACAACAACCAGGTTCAGGGTCTTGGAGAACGGGGTGTAGTCCGCTCCGATTCCGGTCATATCGATGATTCCTTCCTGGAATCCGACGATCTTACCGGTGGTAACAACAGCTGCCCCTTTCAGGACATGAGTGCGGCCTTCTCCGACCTGATCAACCTTGGAAAGGAATCCCGGGAAAATGCCACCGTTTCCGGCAACTTTTACTCTGGGCTCGATCACGTCCTTGACAGGAGTGATGCGGATGCTTTCGCCTGGTTTGGCGATGTCGAGGTCAACGGAGGCAATTTTGTCGTCGGTGTTGATTTCCTTGATCATCTCATCCTTGTTGATGTAGAGAACGGAATTTTCCACCTTAGTCGTGTCTGCGAACTGGATATCCTTAATCAGGATGTTTCCGATTTCTAGACGCATAGTTTATCCCCTTTCTTTTCTTTATTTGCAGCTTTTATTAAGCTTGGGCTGCATACTTTTTGATCATATTTTCGATGTTTTCGATGGTTGCGTCATCTTTGGTCAGTTCTTCAATCTTCTCACCGTCGCGGTAGATCGCTAAAGTGGGCAGACCGAGTACTTTCTGACCGATGGCAACGCGTCTGGCTTTGGTGGTATCCATGTTGGTGAACTTCATGGTTCCTGCATACTTTTCAGCCAGTTTTTCAACATCCGGCATAAGAGCTTTGCAGGGTTCACAGGATTGGCTCCAAAAATCGACGAAAACTAATCCCTTTGCTTCGAGTACTTCCGGCTGGAAGGTATCTTTGTCCAGTGCTAGCATTTCTCATCCTCCTTTAATAATAGGTGTGTTAATGGTAACAAAGTGTTGTGAATAACACGCAAACTTCGGGGGAACCTTACGGTTCCGATGATGGGTGAAGCATTCGGCACAGTGCCGCTGCTCCTACTCCATGTGTTCGATGTATTTTTCGGCCTGTACGGCAGCGATGGCTCCGTCAGCGGTAGCCGTGACAACCTGACGAAGACTCTTCACTCTGGCATCACCGGCGGCGTAAACGCCAGGCACGTTGGTTTCCATGTTGTCGTTGGTCTTGAGGTATCCACCCTCCATGTCCAGCGTTCCTGCGAACATTTCAGCCTGGGGCAGGTATCCGGTGAATACAAAGCAGCCGAAGGTTCCGTCTTCTTCATCCGCTTCGACTTCAGAGATTTCTCCGGTCTTGACGTTCTTGAAGACGATCTTTTCAAGGATTCCGTCGCCCTTCAGCTCTTCCACCACGGTGTTCCAGAGGAAACCGATTTTGTCGTTGCTGAATGCCTTTTCCTGAATGGATTTAGCAGCTCTGAGCTCTTCCCTGCGATGAACGATGGTCACCTTGCGGGCAAACTTGGTCAGGTACATGGCTTCTTCTACCGCTGTATCGCCTCCGCCGATGACATAGACTTCCAAATCCTGGAAGAAGTCAGCGTCGCAGGTTGCGCAGTAGGAAACGCCCTTGCCGGTCAGTTCCTTTTCGCCCGGGCAGCCGATTTTTCTCGGGTTCGCTCCGGTGGCCACGATGACGGCCTTGCCTTCGTATGTATTATGTTTTCCTTTAAGGATCTTGGTGGTTCCGGAAAAATCAAAACCGGTGATATCGTCGAACACTTTTTCTGCTCCGAACTCATCGCACTGTTCCAGCATTCTGGCGATCAGGCTTGGTCCGGTGGCTTCGTGCACGGATCCGGGATAGTTGGCCACTTCGTCGGTGATGACGATCTGTCCGCCCATCTTCTGTTTTTCAATGATCAGGGTCTTCATTCTGGCTCTGGCGCCGTACAATCCAGCGGCCAGACCTGCAGGTCCCCCACCGATAATGATGAGGTCATAAACAACTGACATACTCTACCTACCTTCTTAATGCATTTTTTATCAGATCAAAGTCAACCACCATGAAATCTTCTCTTACCTGTTCCGTCCACTGTGGCATGGCTTTGTTCTTCTCAAATTTAATATAGGTCGCTATGGCCTGTTCAATGAGCCAGAGGGAGTCGATGTCGTGCAGCGAATCCTTTCCAATGGCGACCGACTTATACGGAGTCTCGTTGGGCTTGACGCTTCCGGAGAGCGGGTGCGTCAGCAATACCTGCCCCAGATGAATTTCATCTCTGGCCCGTTTCAGAACATCCATGTAGCCAAGGACATCCAGATACTCCAGTTCAATGTCATCCTGGCCCACAAAGAAATCACGGACCATCGGATTATTTGTAATAAGTTTCATTGGGTACTCCTGTCTTCTCCGGAAATAAGCCCGGATTCATTCAAAATGTGCGCAAAAATAGAATAAGGGGAAACACTGCCGTGTTTCCCCAGTTAAATCAAGGTTCTGTCCAGCAGGAATATTGGTACCTGAGAATTTCATCCATTGATCTTGGCAGATCACGACTTGTCCCTTCGGTGTCCCTGATCTTTCAAGGGATACTCTCTTCCAGCTTTCTTCCAGAAATATTTGGTTTTTTACCGCATGCCGGTGAAGCCACCGTACGGGGTTCATTTATGGGATGGAACGTCTAAAATCTCGCCCCCATAAATTACCATGCTTATAATACCACACTTTGACTTTTTTTTGATAATCTTTTTCGAAGAATTCCAACTCAAATTTGAAGTTTCACAAAGTATTGATTTTATCATCGCGAATCTGTTCTTTTGGCAAAAAATACTTGGATTGCTAAAAATCTATAAGATTGCGGCTGGAATTTTTACAAGAACCAAAAGATTCCTGTGTTTCAGGTAGATAATTTGTTCTGACCTGCAAAAAAATTCATCAAATCAAAGTCTGGCAATGCGCCTGCATGCAATTCATCTTCCGGAACTGGAGTCATTCGTTTGTTTGTTTCAAAGTATTGACTAACAGGAAATTCTGGTTTACAATCACAAAGCATGGGGGTGGATGAGTTCTGGTGTGCTCTCTGGTCTTCAAAACCTGTATGAGGGGTTAGGAGCCTCTCGGGTGGGTTCGATTCCCACACACTCCCGCCAGTTTAAATGAACAGCTGCAGCTGATCGGTCAAAAACCGTCAGACTGCGGCTTTTTTATTTGATTCTGACCGGATCTGTTTCAATTCCATCGCAAATAAATAGTACAAACTAATTATAGCACGTTTACACCGTTTTATCCTGATCATGTTGTGAATTTAGCAAGGATTTAGGCCATTGTTCCACACTCAAAATCCCGTTTTATTATCAAATCATATATTTCAAACAACCACCATCAGATGGCCAAATCACTTGCATGCAATTAAATTGCGACAGCCAGAATCAAGGAATGGCATAATTCAAGCTCTTCCACCGATTCAGTGTTTGGAATCAGCCAATACAGCCATTTCCTGAAGCCAGCACCCATTTTGTGAACCTGCCCTTGATCAATTCAGGTTCCATGATCAGTTTTACCTCGAAATCGATCCATCGGAACGTCAGGGAAAAAGCCCTCATGGATTCAACCCGATTCCAGCTGGGCAGGAGGAGCTGATTCGCTTTGCCCGGGATCCTAATATCAGAGTTAATTGGGACAGCACAGCTGCACGGCAGATGACACACTTGTCCCCTGCTGGGAGAGGAATATTGACAGAATAATATCGTGATTTTTGATAACGTTTAGATAATCGATCCGAGAAATATCCAAATAATTCGCCCGTTTTTTTGATGAAAGAAGACCTCCATTCAGCCTTAAGGCAAGCGCACGCTGGATGTTTTATCATATGACTAATCCGCAATCCTTTCATTGCACTGGACACTGGACTTCGGACACTGGACTTCGAACAATGGAGGCCTAAATCCAGACATTGGAAGCTGGACACTGGCTCCGGACACCGGACACTGATTTACTTTGAAAGAAATGCCGAATGGATGATCTGAACGGAATACTGAAGTACCCCTTTCACCTCAAGTTCGAATAAGATACGGTCTGACTGAGACATGGAAACACTCCTTTGCAATGTGGTATAGCAACTGATTGCACAGCGAGTCGTTTGTCTTATGCACACTACAGTGGAAATTAGAAGAAGATGACAGCTTATGAAAGTACCTTCCGACCTAGTAATTTCAATGCTTTTAGGACTTGAATTCTGAAAGACCTTGAAAAATCAGTAGTTCGAATCAATGCAGATTTTGACTGTTTTTTTGGAAAAAGGAGAGAATTAGGAGAGAACAAGAGAGATTTAGGAGAGAACAAAGGGCAAGCCCCTGGAAGGGGACAATCAATCTAACGCGCATGATTTTGCTATTCTTTCGAGCCAATTGGTCAAAGAATTCCCCCGGGTGTTAAATCATTCTTCCAAACTGACCACGGTTGTCCGACCGGGCACAGCTCTGGAAGACTCCTTCACCACGTTTAATTACTCCCTGCAAGGGGCTGCCTACGGTCTGGAGGGCCTGGATGGTCTGAAAACCCCAATTCCCGGAAATAGTATAGTCTACACCCTTGGTTTGATCTCCCAATTGGGTGACATAGATGTTGGATTTCCCTCGAATTAAGTCACAGAGCCGATTTCATACGAGATGACTCTGTGACTTAATTTATTTTTATCTTGCTTATTACCCCTCTGTAGACTACAATATAAGTAGTCTACAGAGGAGGGATATTATGGCAATGCTCAATATTTCAATCCCAATTCCCACCGAGCGCATCACCTACAAAAAAGATGGCCCGGATAAGCCCAGACGCGTCTATCATGTCGAAAAACGCTACAGAAACGCATTGGGTACCCCTACAGCCAAGGAAGTTGCCATTGGCAAAGAGGATCCTACTCGTCCCGGTTGGATGATCCCCAATGAACGATTCACTGAGTTCTATCCGCTGCCAGTCGATGCCATTTCCCTGACCCCGCCTCAAGAGGTTCTGGCGGCTGGTCATATCGCTCTGTTGTGGCAGCGAGCTGAGGCTATTGGATTGACCAAGGCTTTACAACAGGTATTTCCCTTGCAGGCACAAGAGCTTTTGGCGATGGCCATCTATATGGTCTGCGAAGGCAATGTCATGATGAATCTGGATCTGTTCATCCGGGAGAGCCTACTTTCTACAAGGCTCAGTCTGAATTCCCAGCGCAGCAGCGAACTGTTTGCACAGATCAGCGAAGAGCAGCGCTTTCGGTTTTTTAAGCTCTGGAGTGCTCTCCACAAAGACGAGGAACAGACCCTGGCTTATGATGTGACGAGCATATCGACCTATGCGGAGATCCAAATGGCAGAGTACGGCTATAATCGGGATCAGGAAACCCTACCGCAACTCAACATCGGCATGCTCTATGGCACCAAGACAGCCCTCCCGCTTTGCTATGAGATCTACAGCGGAAGTATCGTGGACAAGGCCTTTTTCCCCTATATGATGGAATTGGGCGAATTGGTCGGTCTCAATGATTTGTTCTACATCATGGATCGAGGCTTTCTCACCCTGGACAATCTGAGCTTCATGGCCCAGAACCAACTCAATTTCCTGATGGCTGCTCCCAAATCCCAGAAAATCTATCGTCAGGCATTAATCGAGGCAACCGCGGTGATCCGTCACTCTCGTTATCACATCCCCCAGACCAGCTGCTATGGACTGTCCAAAGTGATCCAGATCAATGAGTTGCCCTATACCCTCCACATCTACCTGAACACATCCAGTGCGGCGGATGAAGAAGCCCGGATCTACCAGCATGTTGATCGTCTCGAGGAAGAGCTGCAAAATCAGATGAAGCCCATCAGTATTACTCGGTATAACAAGTATTATGATGTGACACGCAATGCATCACCGATTGAGGAGTACGAACGCAATCACGAGAAGATCACCGAGATGATTGAGCTGGCCGGCATGTTCTGCCTGCTGAGCAATACCCAGGATAAGAGCGCAGAGGAGGCACTACGACTTTATGGGCGACGGGACATGGTGGAGAAGGCCTTCCAGAATTTAAAAAACAGCATCGACTATGACCGCTTTCTGACGCACACAGAAAAGACGACAGAAGGGAAAGCCTTTGTCGCCTTTTTGAGTCTTATTCTGTGGTCGGATTTGACCAATCATGGGAAAAACAGCGGGGAGAAATCCATCAACCGGTTGGTCAAACAGATGGGAACGATCAAGCGGACCGATTATGGATCAGGCTGCAGTTTGCTCCAGCCACTGACCAGGAAACAAAAGGACATTCTTAGCGCGTTCGCCATCGAACCGGAGGAATTTCTTCAAACCATTCTCCACTTTGAAGTGTAGACTATAGAATTCCCAGGAATTTGGGTGAAAACAGGTTCCAGCGGACCGGCAGCTTACAACTTCACCACAACAGCTCAACGAGGCGATACCCGCCTGGTCGAAGTGGTGTTAGGTGTGGGCGATTGGTTTATCAAAGAGAGTGAGACCGTTCGTAGCTTGATTGGCAACTCTCTATTGGAAAAAGCTTTCCGGGAATACGAATACCGCCTGGTTTTACCCAAAGGTAAACATACCATCAACGGGCAGACTATTGTTACCGAAGATGATTTTTATGATACCGTGCCCAAGAATCAAGATATTCCCTTTGATCTGCAGCCGTCGAACCCCGTGCCCGACACCGGTCGATTGATCGTCGACCTCGAGCGTGAATATCTGGCCGGCTATCAGGCGCCAAACGTCGCTTATCAGGTAGTTACTGAGCCCGAACCGGAACCGATCATCCCGGAACCGGAAATGCCTGAAACAAGCGAACAATCGATCGCTGATCCGTCTGATCCACCTGAGGACGCCGGTAATACCGGAGTGAAACGAAGCATTTTCACTCTCAGCCTCTATCTGGCTGCTTTACTGATCCCACTATTCCTGCTACGAACGCTGGTCCTGAGATTTCTGCGGCAACGTCTCAAGTCGGACAAACGAAAGAAGCGTCGCTGATGGAGTTGTGGGACGCACGATACGCCGATGGCAGCCTGGCCGGATTCGACCTGATCCGAGATCGCGAGATACCTGAGGGTTATTACCATTTGGTTGTGGAAGTGATCGTCCGTCATGTTGACGGTACCTTTTTACTGGTCCAACGGGATCATACCAAACAGATATTTCCCGGATGGTATGAAGTGTCTGCCTCAGGCAGTGCGTTAAAAGGAGAAACCGCTCGTGAAGCCGCCTGCAGGGAGTTAGCCGAAGAAACCGGCATCACCTCAGGTGAGTTGTCTGAGTTGGGCCGTCAGTTGACCGATGTCGGAGCAATTTTTGTCAGTTTTTTTTGTCTGACAGACTGGCCGAAAGATCAGATCGTCCTGCAGGCCGGCGAGACGATCGACTATTGTTGGATCGATCCGGCAGCTTTCGCTGATTTCTTTCACAGGCAGATGATCCCCTATCAACGTGAAAGGCTGAAGCCACACTATCAACGATTATTCGAATGATCCGGGGTTGCCCGGATTTTTCTGTTAAGGAAAAAACAGCCCTTCGGCTGCTTTTGTCGCTCAATCCAATTCGATCCGGTAGGTAATCGCGTCGTATCTTTCTCCCCTGACATAACGGGCCCGTCTTTTTCGTTCTACTTCTCGAAAACCCACCTTTTGAGCTAGTCGAACCATCGGCAGATTGCCTGACCAGGTCTGACAATAGACTTCCTTATATCCGATTTTTCGGAAATAAGTCAAAAAAGCTTGCAGTGCTTCCTGCCCTAAGCCGTGCCCCCGGTCGGATCGTGATGGAATGACTACGCCAATGGCTATTCCATGGACATTGATGCCCGGTGTCCACTCGAATTGATGATCGATTTCATAACTGTTGACCCAGCCGATATGACGATCGTTTTGTTTGTGAATGATCTCAAAGCCGGATCGAAATCCTTTCTCATCTGAATTGAGCCGCTGCATTCGCCGGATAAGCGACTGTATATACCCCTGACTTTCAAGTTCCAGTTCTGTCTGATCCAGATCAACATATTCCCAGGGGGCATCCCACTCTTTCCACTCGGTATCGACCAGCTCCCAGTGGCGCCGCATACTGATATCGTCCGGCACCATGTCGCGTAAATATACTTGTAAAGCTTCCATTCTCATTTTTCATTTTCCTATAGCTAACAAATCCATCACTGAAACGTCTGATACTCTCAGGCTTATTTTATCACTGGTTTGAGCAATATCCTCACGAAAAAACGGCCCTCAGGCCGTATTTCTATTGCTGTCGCTCGATCTGCTGGCGCAGCCAATCAAGCCAGGGTTCCATGCCTTCTCCCGTGCGGGCTGATATAGGAAGTATGATCGCCTCCGGATTTCTAAATCGAACATTGTCTTTAAATCGCTCCAAATCAAAGTCAAAATGCTCAGCTACATCCATCTTGTTGACTAAGACCACATCGGCAACAGCAAACATCAGAGGATACTTCAAGGGCTTGTCGTCTCCTTCCGGGACACTTAAAATCATGGCATTCTTGGTCGAACCGGTATCAAACTCCGCCGGACATACCAGGTTGCCGACATTTTCCAGCACGATCAGGTCGAGGTCTTCGCGGCCCAGAGCATCGATTCCCTGACGGGTCATTTCGGCATCCAGATGGCACATCCCTCCGGTGTGGAGTTGTACCACTCGAGCACCGGTTTGTTGAATGGTCCGGGCATCAACATCGGAATCGATATCCGCCTCCATGATCCCAATTTTCATTTCATCCTGCAGCCCTTTGATCGTTTGTACCAAGGTGGTGGTTTTACCCGACCCGGGTGCACTCATCAGGTTCAACAGAAATACTTTTTCCTGCTTCAGACTATCACGCAATTCCTGTGCCTTTTGATTGTTCTGTTCGAATACCCCTTCTTTTATTTCAATAATTCGGACTTGATCCATTTTTTCCTCCTTCAGCCACAACTATTTCTTTAATTGAGAATTCCCGACCACTCAGTTCATCAAAGTTCATCTGATGACAGTTGGGACAACGGCCCTCATCCTTCATCAGGTGATATACGATATCGCACTGACGACAGCAACCATTAGCCGGTATCATTTCGATCACCAATTCCGTATCAACAAAGTCGGTCCGGTCGACAGCCACTGGATAACACTCGCGTAAAAAATGAGGAATAACGGTGGCGATTTCGCCCACCTGAAGCACAATTTTTTCGACTCGATCGACTTGATGCTGTTTTGCTACCGCCTCGACCCGTTTAATCACCTCGAACATGATTCCCAGTTCATGCATTCCGCTCACCCATCAGTCGCTTCTTGGTCTGATGTATGAACCGCTTGCTTTTGGTTTTTAAGACATTTCGAATTACATACGACTTTAGCTTTGTCACATGGGTGCCTTCGACATCAGTCATTTTTTCCAAATGAATCGCATCGAATTTACATTTGGTAGTGCCTTGACCGCATCCAACACAAACATACGGGTCGACATACACCCGGCCACAACTTAAACAGCGATCACTTTCCTGCAGGATCTGCTCCGGTGTAAAGCTTTTGGAGAAATCACGGAAGCTTTTTCGGGTCGAATCATCATGGACTGCATAAGCTTGCTGACGTGGCTTCATATCAAATCCGCTCAGATCGACATTGGCTTGATCAAACGCCCGATAGTCGCGCTTGGTTCGTCCCAACAGCAAATCTTGCCCCGGATGGACAAAACGATGAATCGAGATCGCGCCTTCTTTTCCCTGAGCAACTGCATCAATAGCAAACTTGGGGCCGGTATAAGCATCACCACCCACAAATAGATCACTTTGAGCTGTTTGAAGGGTCGTGGCATCCGCCTGGATCGTCTGATTGGGATTACACTTGGCGTTTGAGCCGTCTAACAGATTTCCCCATTCGATCGATTGACCGACTGAAATGAGCACATTATCAGCTTCGATAAAATAGCTCGACTCCTCATCAAACATCGGACGGAAGCGATGGTCTTCATCAAAGACCCGGAGACATTTTTTGAATTCAACACCAACCACGTGCCCATCACGGGTCACGATCCGTTTTGGCCCCCAGCCGTTTTCGATCACGATGCCTTCTTGACTCGCTTCCCGGATCTCTTCAGGCAAGGCCGGCATCTCTTCCGGCTGCTCGAGACAAAGCATACGTACATCTTCGGAACCAGCCCGGATAGCCGTTCTTGCGACATCGATCGCGACATTTCCGCCACCGATGACAATGGTGTGACCCGTAAGCATTTGTTCCTCGCTCTGGTTGACTCGGCGTAAAAAATCGATCCCGGTCATGACTCCTTGAGCGTCCTCACCTTCAATGTTCAGTCGTCTTCCTCCCTGGGCACCGATCGCCAAATAAAAGGCTTTGAATCCTTGAGAACGCAGTTCATTCAGGGTTATGTCGTTACCGATTTCGACTCCGGTTTGAAACTTGACGCCAAGCTCACGTAATACATCGATCTCCGACTCAATGACTGACCGCTCCAAACGGAAGTTGGGAATACCCCAGGTCAACATACCGCCGAGTGCCTCTTCTTTTTCAAAGACTGTGACATCATAGTTATCGATCGCCAGATAGTAGGCACAAGACAGTCCCGCCGGACCGGCCCCGACGATTGCCACTTTTATATCACTATAGTCATGTTTCTTTTGCGGTACGAAGCGATGTTCTTCCTTCATGTCCTGTTCGGCAATAAAGCGCTTTATTTCATCGACTGCGACCGATTCATCGACCGAGTTTCTGGTACAGGCTTTTTCACAATAGCGTGGACAAATATGACCACAAACTGCCGGGAAGGGATTTTCCTGTTTGATCAATTCCAAGGCGTCACGATAGCGACCCTCTGAAGCCAGCTTGATATAACCCTGAATCCCGATATGAGCCGGACACTCCGATTTACACGGACTGGTGCCTGAACTCATAACGACCTGTCGATTGATCCGGTAATCCGGATCCCATTTCTCGACCCCCCAAGCCGTATTATCCGGCCGATCCTGGTGCGGGTCGACCTTTGGCAGTGGGGTCCTGGATTTAACCTTTTGTCCGAGTTTCAGGGCGTTGACGGGACAGTTTTCAACACATTCACCGCAGGCAACACACTTGTCCTCATCGATTACAGCCACATAATTCGAGCGGCTAAAGTCAGGATTTCCAAACATAGTTGCGTTGCGAAGCGCCAGACAACTGCATCCGCAGCAGTTACAGATGGCATGTGTCTCTCCTGAACCATCCATGTTGGGAATCTGATGCATCAATCCATTGGCTTCGGCTTTCAAAAGAATTTCTTTAGCTTCTTCCCGATCGATCGAACGACCGCGTCCGGTCCTTATGTAATACTCAGCCGCATAACCTAATTGGATGCACATTTCCTCTTTGAGATGTCCGCAACCTTCATGCATGACTTCACGTACGGTTCGACATGAACAGTCTGATACCGAAAAAACAGAATGAGCATCGAGGTAATGTGAGATTTCTTCAAAGCTGGCCCGTCTGGAATTGCTATCGATGGCTGATTCGATCGGAATAACTCGCATTGGAGTCATTCCCATCGGCATAACCCCGGGAGCGATCAAGCCTTTTTTCTTGCCATAAGCATCAAACGCATAGGCGATCTCTGGATACTTTGACGTGTTCTTTCGGTTATTGGCAATCATTTCCATGTGACCTGGCACCCAGACTTCCAGCCAGTATTCATCCACGCCATCCACGTTTTCCCAGAACATCGCTCCTGCATCCATTAAAGCTTCAAGATGATGCTTGGTTTCTTCCAGCGGAATGCCGGTCGCATCAGCTATTTCCTGTGCGTTCCGATGAGTTTTAAACATCGCACCCATGCCTACTTTGGCCATGTCATCATTGACGATGTTTTCCATGACATAGTATTCCGGGTCCTCAAAAGTCAGCGCACCTTTCGAGCCGGGCTTGGTTCGATTGATATGATTGGCAAAGTCCAACAGGATTTGCGAACGTCGGGTCGGAGAGTAATCCGTTGCAAAGGGGATCGTTCTTGACAATTGGTCCTCCTAGTCTGCCAGGCTCTTCTCGCCTGGAAAGCGTAAGTATACCTTGCTTTGAGCAGTATTGAGATAGTTTCGTCAGTTTGATCTTCCACTGAGTTTTTTTCAAAAAGAAAACATGGTAGTAACTTTCGTTATTACCATGTTAAATGATTCTCAACAGAATATCCTTAGACAATCACCATCAAATGTCTAACGTTTGCTAAAGCGACTCAACGCCGTACACATTGTCCCGTCAACCACTTTTTCGAGTTGAGCTAATAATTCCTCCGGTGAGTTGGACATACCTTCGGTCACCCACTCCGACATCACCCCGTTAAAGGCCAGTCGATAAAAACGAATGATAAAGTCTTTGTCTTGTTCACTCACCCGATAGGCATTTGTTTTCAGGCACTCTTCGATCACGCCGGTTAACAACTGATGAGATAGTTGACTAAAATGGCGGTTGATTTCCTCCCAGTAATTCGAATAATAAATATTCATGAATTCAGCGTGATGATCGCGAAAAAAAGTAGTTGCCGTCAAAAAGCCATGTTTCCATGTGTCATAGGCTCGACCCTTGGCAATTTCATCACTGATTTCCTCGAACAGGATCGCCTTGACCAAGTGAAGAATGTCCTGATAGTGATAATAAAAAGTCTGACGATTGACATTCGCTTCATCACAGATCTGGGTGATAGTGATCCGACTGAGTGGCAGTTGTTTGAGAAGTGCACGAAAAGCACGATGGATCGATTGTTTGGCTGTCATGACCTTTCTCCCAATATAATCTCGATCATCCTTGCACATTGTCTGCATGATGAGCTGTGAGTCGGTTGTAGTATCTTGTGAATGGTGACTGTGATATCGCATATGATCTCCTGATATTACTATAACACTGAATCTGTCAAAAAAAGACAAGACCCTTAGAAAGGGCCTTGCTCTTTGTCTAATATTCGATGTTTCAGCCAAGCGTACATACCGATAAACAGCTGAACCACGCCGAAGACTGAAATGATGACACAAACCATCAATATGGTCTCGGTAACACTTCCGCTGTAGCGATGCTGGCGGTAAAAATAATCTGTCAGCATCAGAATGGGAATAAAAACAGTCCCCTCAGCATCCATTTGATAGAGTTTTCTTTGGCGATCAGCGGTCGCTTCATTTCGAGTCCCATGTCTCATTTCATTATTGCTCTTCAAATTGAAACCGGTGATTTCACCATCGCCGTACTTTGTGATGTTCAGGAAATTCTGCGCCTCTTTTTTTCCACAAGCAATCCAACTGGACGGGGCGAAAAAAAAGAGGGCACGAATCGACTGTGATCGACTCGTGCCCTTTCGAAGGGGGATTAGCGATCAGCACCGGGGGGGGGTGGGCTGATCCGTGTTTTAGTTATTCAGTTTTGCCAGAACGTTTCTGAGGTATTCCCAGGTGCGTTCCACGGATGAAATGCTCATGCACTCCTGAGGGGTGTGAACATCGTAGAGATTGGGTCCGAAGGAGATGAGGTCGATGTTTCCATCATACTTCTCACTGAGCAGACCGCACTCCAGTCCGGCATGGATCGCAGTGATTTCGGGTTCAGCCTGGTACATGTCACGATAGACTGCCACAAAGGCATCGCGCAGTTCTGAAGACGGATCATACTGCCACTCCGGATAGACCGAGGCGTATTCAATGCTGGCTCCGGTGAGTTCTGCGATGATTTCCAGCTCTTCGGCCACTGCCATCTTATGGGAGCGAACGGAGCTGCGGACTGCGCTTTCAAAGGTAATCCGGTCTGCTTCCGTAATAACCACGCCCAGGTTGTTGGAGGTCTGAACCAGGCCGGCAATTGCCATGCTCATGTTGATCACGCCGGCTGGAATCAGCCGCAGGATCGCGATGGCGCGATGTGTGGTGCTCTTGGTGAACACACCGCTGACACCTTCCGCCGCGGTTTCCAGGGTGATTTTCAGGCCTTCGTCCACCCCCTGAAGCTCATTGGCCAGAACGGCCGTCCAGGTCTGGATCCGTTCCTTAACTGCTTCCACTTCAGCGGGGAGAAGCATCAGGATCGCGGAGGCACTGCGGGGGATCGCATTATGCTTGGATCCGCCGTTCAGGGCCGCCAGGCGGAGTTCGCCGTTTTTCTCAAGGTCGAACAGAATCCGGCCCATGAGCTTATTGGCGCTGCCGCGCTGCTTGTTAATTTCCATGCCGGAATGACCGCCCAGCAGGCCGTCGATCTTCAGCTCCATGGCGACAGCCTCAGCTGCTGGAGTTTCCCGTTCAACGGGCAGGCTGATCGTAGCTCCGATTCCGCCGGCACAGCTGACAAGAAGCTTGCCTTCTTCCTCGGCATCAATGTTGATCAGGCGTCGGCCCGCCAGATGTGAGGGATCCAGGGCAAAGGCTCCGTCCATTCCGGTTTCCTCGGAGGTGGTGACCAGAAGCTCGATGGGAGGATGCGCCATATCATTGGAATCCAGCAGCGCCAGGCCGTAGCTGACGGCGATTCCATTGTCCGCGCCAAGGGTCGTGCGATCTGCATGAATCTTGTCTCCCTCCACGATGAGAGTAATGGGATCCTTCAGGAAATCGTGCTCCTTGTCTGCTTCTTTTTCACAGACCATGTCCATGTGTCCCTGCAGGATGACCGGTCTGGCATTCTCATAGCCGGCCGTGCCGGGCTTTTTGATGATGACGTTCAGTGCTTTATCCTGGATGACTTCCAGTCCCCGCTCCTTGGCAAATTGGACGAGCCAGTCGCTGATGGCCTGCTCATTGCCTGATCCACGGGGGATCTGGTTCATTTCCTCAAAAAAACGAAACACAGCGGGACATTTGGTGTTGTTGAAATCCATAAGATTACCCCTTTCGATTGTTTGATGCATGAGTCGAGTCCGTTACGGGTTCGATCATGCCCAGATTTTTCTCAAGATGTGACAGATAGGCAGCAAGACGTTCCTGCAGCGGCTCAGCCGCTTCGCCGTAGCGCTCTTTCAGAGACAGGGCGATCTGCTCCAAGGTTGCGGCTCCATCGAGCCGGCTGATGATGAAACTTCCGTACTCGTCCAGCTCCAGATGCTTCTCCCTGGGTATTTTAAACCCCACGGCACGCGCCCAGCGCTGAATCATATGATCCTGAGGCGTGCTCAGGGTGACAATGCCTTCCTCATTTTGGGTGACCCGGATGGGGTCTACAATTTTGTAAACCACATCCGGGCCCATTGACTTATTTGACACGTTATTACTTACCAGACTTGCGGGCTCCGGCATTCATCAGAGTCACCACCGTCAGACCAATCAGCACCGCCAGAAGGATCCAGGCCATGTTGTTGGAAGCGGCGAAACCGGTGATATCGGGGAGTTTCAGCACTCCGGTAACCTGAAGGATGATACCGATCAGACCGATAATGGAGCTTCCTGCGACCAGACCGGCAGACAAGCTGATTCCGTTGGAAATCTTAGCTTCCTTGTCAGCAGTCGTCTTTGCTGTCATTTCGATGAACTGACGGATCAGTGCTCCAATCAGGATGATGGAGGTGGTGGCGATGGGGAGGTAGAATCCGATGGCGACGGTCATAACCGGAAGTTTCAGCAGGTAGAAGAAAATTCCCATGACGATACCGGTGATGATCATGCCCCAGGGCAGACGTCCGGAGATGATGCCTTCGGTCAGGGTTGCCATCAGGTTGGCCTGTGGCAGCGCAAACTGCATCTGATCTCCGGTAAGAACCAGCTGATCAGCCAGCAGCATGATGGTTCCAACTACGGTTACAACACCGACAATGGAAGCAATCGCGAGGTACTTGGACATTTCGTTGCGGCTTCCACCGAGAACCATGCTGACTTTCTGAGACTGGGTGTAGCCTCCGGCCATGGCGATGGCGGTAACGATGAAGGAACCGAACAGGAGCAGGGATTTGTTGTTTTCAGGTGAAGTCCAGCCAAAACCGAGGAACAGGAGGGTGACCAGAACCAGGGAGGCGATGGTCATTCCGGATACCGGCAGGTTGGAAGTTCCAACGGTTCCGGTCAGACGTCCGGAAACGATGGCGAACAGCATAGCCAGGACAACCGAGAGCACAGAAGCGAGCAGAGCCATCATGACGTTGCCGCCTGAAATCAGGAATCCGGCAATGAAGGAAATGATGAAACCAGCCAGCAGGATGATCCGGCCGACACCGGCGCCTTCTTCGCTGCCTGCGGCAGAAGTCTTGGCTCCCAGTGTCTTCTTGATGGAGGTAATGATGGTGGGGATGAGCTTGATCGCGCCGATCAGACCACCGGACAGCATCATACCGGCACCGATGTAACGGAGGTAGCTGCCTGCGATGTTTCCAACCTTCATGGCATTGATGGCAACGCCCGGGTTGTTCCAGACGGTGACTCCGTCAGCGGCAAAGGAGGAGAAGTAACCGATCAGCGGCAGTACAGCGAAGTTAGCCAGGATGGATCCGGCGAACATCATCAGGGATACTTCCATTCCAACGATGTATCCGATACCCAGGAGCATCGGGCTGACTTCAACTTCCATCCGCCATTTGTAGAATGTCTCATTGACGTAGGAAATGACATTATTTACCTTGTTGAGGAAGGAGCTGGTTACCAGAGTAATCAGACCGCCGATTCCAAAACCGATTCCCATATACTTGAGGGATTCGCCCATTCCTTCGGAAGCGACCAGCGTCTCGGAAATCGCCATGGATTCCGGATACATCAGCTTGCCGTGTTCTTCCACGAGCAGGTAGTCATGAACCAGAGTGGATACCCCGATTCCGAACAGGACACCGGCAGCGCCAACGGCAATGCCTTCAATGAAGCTGATCTTTCCGCCGATCAGAAGAACGGCCGGCAGAACGAAGATCAATCCGGAAGCGACTGATTCACCACCGGCAGACATACCCTGAAGAAGGTTCTTACCAAGAATTCCCTTCTGCTTGGCAAAAGCAGCGATGATGGCAGATCCAAGGATGGATCCCGGGATTCCGGCTGCGACGGTCAGACCCGACTTCATTCCGGAGTAAGCGGTGGATGCGGCAAACAGAACGGCAAGGATGATTCCGGCAATCATGACAATGAGATTGCCACCTTTTTTATCGCCTGATGTGATATACGGAACATAGTCTTTTCCGTTAATACCGCCATAGGCTTCTTTTGATAATTTGTTGTCCATACAAACCTCCTGTAAAAATAATGTCGATGAACAACTGGAGTATATCACCACTCCTTAATCAAGTTAATTGCATACAATCATGAAACTGGCAATTGTAATATACAGATCGAACATTTCGTACTCGAGTCGAAAACACTTTGATAATGAAATAACGATTTGAAGTTCCGTCATTTGTCGAACAATCGTCATATCCACTGCTGCAGGAAGCGAAATATCCTTGTGATGAGCCATATCCCCCAATCAGAAACGTGAAACCGGGTTACCTCAACCAGTTGGGCACGATTACATTGCTTCATTGTTTTTTATCAGATAAATAAATGAATTTCAAAAAATGCAGAAACTTTTTTACGTAACTTCACCTCTTCTATTTTTATATTCATTTTTAACCCTCGATTTTCTCAGGATTTAATTTAAATTTAATAAACCAAAGCAAATAATTTTAACGAACTTATAATTCAGTCAGGTTTTTTACCGGTTGTTAACGGTCTCACCGCGATCCGGTCAATTGCTGAACGATTCACTCGATTGGCCTGCAAAATGGCCGTTTCCTTCCGAACAATTCCCCGAAAATGCCGAAGAAGACCGGATTCTGTGACGAATCCGGTCTTCTTCGGCCGATATTGCCTTATTCGGCAGATGCTCTGCCATTGTCCTTCAGAGCCAGCTTGACGGCATCCACGATTTTCTCCATGTCGCCTTCCAGGAAGGTGCGGACATCCAGCTCATACCGCTCCTTGTGAATCTTGCCGATGACATGGTACTTTCCCAGCCGCATCCGACGTTCAAAGTCATTGAGACTCATGTTCATGGGCACGATGGTGACGGCCCGCGAGGGCAGCCGCTCCTGCGGCAGCGAGCCGCCGCCGACCTGGGACTGACAGTCCACAACATCCAGGTGACAGGTTTTCACCTTGCGCAGCAGGTTCCGGTAGAGTACTTCGGCCCGGTGAGCCAGTTCCTCCAGCGTCAGGGTCAGCATCCGCATGGTGGGAATGGCAGCCATGGCGCGGTCTTCATCCAGGTACAGCCGAAGCGTTGCCTCCAGAGCCGAAATAGTCATCTTATCCACCCGCAGGGCCCGGGTCAGCTGATTTTTCTTCATGGCCTGAATGTACTTCTTCCTGCCCACAATGATGCCAGCCTGAGGCCCGCCCAGCAGCTTGTCCCCGGAGAAGGTCACCACATCGACACCTTTGGCCAGGGTATCGCGCACCGTCGGTTCATACTCCAGGCCATACTTTGACAGATCCACAAACAGACCGGAGCCCAGATCCTCCACCACCGGAATGTCGTGCTTGCGCCCCAGCTCCGCCAGGTCGCGGCCGTCAACGGTTTCGGTAAAACCGATGATGTGGTAGTTCGATGTGTGGACTTTCAGCAGGATGCCCGTTTCTTCGCAGATGGCTTCCTCATAGTCATACAGGTGGGTTTTGTTGGTGGTACCGACTTCCCGCAGGAAACCGCCCGACATTTTCAGAACTTCCGGAACACGGAAGGAGCCTCCGATTTCCACCAGCTCCCCGCGGGAGATAATCGCTTCCCGTCCCTGAACCATGGTGTTGAGAGCCAGCATGACGGCAGCGGCATTGTTATTGACCACCAGGACATCCTCCGCGCCGGTCAGTTCCTTGATGGTGGACTCGAGATGGGTATAGCGCGAGCCGCGCTGTCCGCTCTTGAGGTCATACTCCAGATTGTTGTAGGAGAAAGCGGCGTCCAGCAGCGCATCCCGGACGACTTCGGGCAGCAGGGAGCGCCCAAGGTTGGTGTGAATGACGATTCCGGTTCCGTTGATGACTTTCTTCAGCGAGGTTTCATGGTCGGCGAGGATGCGAGACAACACCTTTTCGACAATCTCGTCTTCATCATAGGGAATGAAGTCCGGATCATCCTTGCGTGCGAGGTACTCCTCGCGCAGTGCAGTGAGGGCATCCCGAACGGAATTCTTGATTCGCACCGCCGGGATCGATTCATTAAGTGCCGCCAGTTTCTCGTGTTTGAACAGTTCATCAACGGACGGAAGCAGTCTCATGATATTTACTTTTGCCATTATGTAGTTCCTCCCGTCATGGTTGACAAGTCTTTGAGGGCCGCTACGGCCTCATGGATTTCTTCGATGGTATTGAATGGGGAAAAGGAAAAGCGCACGATCCCCTGTTCCCTGGTTCCCAGGGCTTCATGAAGGCGGGGGGCGCAGTGGGCGCCGGGGCGCACGGCAATGCCGTAGTCTTCATTGAGCAGCGCCGCCACTTCCGATGAGGGCAGATCGCCCAGATTCAGCCCGATGACCGGCGCCCGTCCGGGCATGTCCGGATCGCCGTAGAGGCGCAGATTCGGAATGTCCCGAACCCCCTCCAGGAATGCTCCGGTCAGGCGGTTCAGCCTGGCCCGAATGTCTGCCAGACCCGTTGTCCGCAGATATTCGATGCCGGCGGTCAGACCGGCCGCCCCCGGGGTATTGAGTGTGCCGGACTCCAGGACATCCGGCAGAGTGACCGGGTGTTCCCGGTCAAAGGAATGAGCCCCCGATCCGCCGGAAAATACCGGCCGGAAAGCCAGGTCCCGGCCCACCGCCACCAGGCCGGTACCCTGCGGTCCGTACAGTGATTTATGACCGGTGGCGACCAGGACGTCGATCCCCAGCTGTTTCATGTTCAGATCAAAAACCCCGGCTGCCTGCGAGGCATCCACGATGAAGAGCAGGCCGTGAGTCCGGCAGAATCGGGCCAGCCGGGGAAGATCCGTCGGGTTCCCGGTGACATTGGAGGCCGCCGTGGCCACGACTGCCTTGGTGTTCTTGCGCAGATACCGCTCGAAATCGTCATAGACAAGGTGTGCCCGCGCGTCAATGCCAACCAGATCCAGCTCCATCCCCTGGGCTTCCAGCTGATAGAGGGGACGCAGCACCGAATTATGTTCCGTCACCGTTGATATGACGTGGTCGCCGCTGCCCAGCAGTCCCTTCAGAACGCGGTTCAGACCGTCCGTGGCGTTCGCGGTCAGCGCGATTCGCAGCGGGTCATCCACCCCCAGCAGTTCAGCGGCGGCTTCCCGGCAGCGGTAAATGACCCGGAACGCCGCCAGAGCATAATCATGGGCACCGCGGGCCGGATTGCCCAGATGGCCGCTGGCAATGGCTTCATAAACCGCCCGGGCCACTTCTTCCGGCTTATGCGCCGTCGTCGCTGCGTTATCCAGATAGATCATGGGATCAGACTTCCTTTCCGGTGAGAATTCGGACTTCGCCCTGGCGCTGGGTCAGACCGATCTTATCAAAATAATCCAGCAGAGCCACGGCATATTTGCGGGAAGTGCCCAGCAGGTCGCGGAAGTCAGCCAGGGCGATGGAGCCATGGGCCTTGGCGTGTTCCTGCAGCAGGGCGAGAGCTGCCTCGTAGTGCCGGCGGTGAATGACGATGTCCTGATCCAGGCGCACCAGGCAATCCTCCATGGAGTCGATGACGGCCAGACATTTCTTGTCCGGGCACAGCTCCTTCAGGGACGGCGGGGTATAGGCACCGTCGAGCAGTGCCGTTTCCAGCTCATCCCGCAGTTTTTTCTGTTCCTTCGTATATACCACCTCAAAGTTCGGAGCCTTGGCCAGACTGCCGAATACCCGGATGGTCCCCTCTTCAACCAGGCGCTCCAGGATCAGATCGTAGGGCTTGCCCTTAGCAACGAATTTAATCCGGGACTTGAGTTCCTCCCGCGGCATGCCGGCCTTGAGGGGGGATTTCTGATGGTAGTCGTTCAGAATCCGCAGGAATTCCTTGCGCATTTCTTCGAGCCGGTCCGAACCGATATAGAGTCCGCCCAGCTGCAGCACGCTGCCGGTGGTTTTCATGGCGGACAGCTTGTCCTGAAGATCTGACTTGTCGGCCTGGATGTTGTCCAGAATCTCCTTTTCAGAAACCAGGGGCTGGTCCGAGTTCATCAGAAAATCCTGGATCACGGCATCCACATCATTGGTGCCGCGCAGCTCCAGTCCGCGCAGAATGGTTTCGTCAAACCGGCCATGCTTGACGGTGGCCGGATCCAGGATCTGGCCGCCACCCAGGGTCACCATGGGGGAATAGGCCCGCAGAATGATCCGGTCTCCTGGCTTGGCGGCGATTTCTTCTTCCAGACGCAGCTGGATGAAGCCCTCCCCGCCGGCCGGAATTTCCTCGGTTCCCAGGGGAACGGCCCGGGCCATGATTTCATCGGTTCCGATATAGACCCGAACCCGGTCCCAGAGCTTGAGCGGCCGCTTGTAATCGGGCAGCACCCGGATTCTGGCATCCACGATATAGGATTTGGATAAATTGCCTTCGGTGGTCAGGATGTCGCCGCGCTGCAGATCCGTCACTTTCACCCCGGACAGGTTCAGCGCCGTGCGCTGACCGGCCTGGGCCAGATCCACATTCTTTTCGTGAACCTGAATGTTGCGGATTTTCACCGGGATTCCGGCCGGGTACACCATCAGATCCTGATCGGTTCGAATAGTTCCCTCCAGCAGGGTACCGGTCACCACTGTGCCAAACCCCTTGACGGAGAAAATGCGGTCGATGTTGAGCCGCGGTTCCGCCGTCAGATTCATGGGCCGGATCCGGTCCGCCAGCCGGTCAATGTTGTTGACCAGTTCCGGCAGTCCCCGGCCTGACAGTGAATCCACCCGGACGATGGAGGCGGTTTCGATGGGGGTTCCCTCAAACTGCTCCCGGATATCATCCTCCATCAGGTCGAGCATTTCATCCTCCACCAGATCGGCTTTGGACAGGACGACGATGTAGTCTTCAATTCCCAGCAGGTTCAGGATATTGACATGTTCGCGGGTCTGCGGCATGACGCCCTCATTGGCGTCGATGACCAGGAGGATCATGTTGATGCCCTGGGCTCCCGCCAGCATGTTCTTGATAAAGCGCTCATGTCCCGGAACATCAATGATGCCTACCCGCCGGCCGGAAGGCAGGTCGAAATAGGCAAAGCCGAGGTTGATGGACATGCCGCGCTGGATTTCCTCTTCGGTGGTATCCGTGGCGATGCCGGTCAGCGCCTTGATCAGGGTAGATTTGCCGTGATCAATGTGTCCGGCGGTGCCAATGATGATATTTGCCATTATGGTTCCAACCTTTCGACGGTTCGCTTGCTGCCGTCACGCAGTAACTGATAAAAATCCACGGTTACCCCGGCTTCTGCCAGAACAGCCGCCACCTTTGCCTGGTCTTCGATCAGGGCGCGCAGCGCCAGGCCGCAGCCGGCTGAGACCTCCGGCGGCACAGGAATCAGGCGGGCCGGGATTTCGTGCCGGGTCATCAGGGTTTCCGCCTTCATCGCGTCATGGGTCGAGGCAAAGGCCGCAATCAGATAAACCTGAGCCATCAGGGGGTTACCGTATGGTGGGTGCGCATGATCTCAACAATGCGGTACATGTTGGTCACACTGCCCACCGCCAGAGTTTCTTTCAGCCCGTAAAAATCAAGGCAAAGACCGCAGCTGAGAATCTCCACGCCGGCACTCTGCAGCGCCCGGAGGTCTTCCAGACTGGCGGAGCCCTCTACCGTCAGGCGAACGCCGGCGTTATAGAACAGAATCATGCGGGGCATTTCATCCTGCTCCGCCAGGGCATAAAGGAAACTGCCGATCAGTTTCTTCCCGAGCACGGAGTCCCCAATGCCCATCTCATCGGATCCCACCGCTACCACATACCCGTTTCCGGGGGCAGTCTGAGATACGGTTTTGACCGGTTCCTCCCCGACTCCCCCGATCTGGACGCGGTATTCGGATGCCGAGATCTGCTCCACCGAGTGGCTCAGTTTCATCTGGTCGGCCATTTTCGACAGATTCTGGGTCGCGATCAGATTGTCCACCAGGACGCTGACACCGTCTTTTCCTTCTTCGCTTTTCAGCGCTTTCTTCGTTTCAATCACCGGCAGGGGACAAACCTTGCCCATTGCATTAATTTCTTTCATACGGTCTCCTTATTGCTGAAATTTTCTTTATAGGTAGTTACCGCTGCCCCTCCGCGTAAGAGGGGTCCTCGCAGTAAAGAGCTTCTCCCACCCGGGCCGGACACTATCGGACCACGATCTCCCGCTGGGGATCCTGCGACCGGGGGATGACCCGTCCGATCACTGCCGGTTCAAAGGGGAGTCCTGCCGTCTTTGTACGGATCGACTCCCAGGCTGCTTCGGTCATGGAGTAGAGCAGTCCGCCGGAGGTCTGAGGATCAAACAGGAGCTCCTCGGTTGCAAAGTCCGCCGGTTCAAAGGTCATGAATTCTGTCATGAAGTTCCGGTTTTTCTGGGCTCCGGCTGTGGTCAGAAACTCTGAGGCGCAGCGGGCCGCGTCCGGCAGAACCGGGAGGGCGGACCGATCCAGAAGCGCACTGAAGCGGCCTCCGAGCATCTCGTGGAGATGACCGGCCAGGCCAAAACCCGTCACATCGGTGCAGGCATGGGGACGAGCCGGGACGAAGACCTCGGACGCATAGCGGTTTAACGTCGTCATGGAACGAACTGCTTCCCGGAAGGCCTCCTCGCTGGTCTCACCGACGGAGGCGGCGGTTGAAATCAGACCGGTGCCCAGGGGTTTGGTCAGGACCAGTACATCCCCTTCCTGAACGCCATTGTTCGCCAGAACGGAATCGGGGTGGACGATGCCGGTTACGGACAGCCCGTATTTGGCCGGGGTATCATGAATCGAATGCCCGCCGCACAGGATGCCGCCGGCCTCCTGAACTTTTTCCGCACCGCCGCGGAGGATTTCCCCCAGGACTGCCAGATCCATCCGCTCGGGAAAGGCAACGATATTCATGGCGGTCAGAACCCGGCCGCCCATGGCCCAGACATCCGACAGCGCATTCGTCGCGGCAATCTTGCCAAACAGATAAGGATCGCTGACCATGGACGGAAAAAAATCCAGCGTCTGGATCAGCGCGGTTTCATCATTTAATTTATAGACTGCTGCATCATCACTGGAATCATACCCCACCAGAAGATTGGGATCATAATTCACCGGCAGTTGAGAAACCAGCTGTGACAGAGCACCTGCTCCGATCTTGGAATCTCAGCCGCCACAGAATGTCAGCTGGCCGATGCCTGTATCATTCATTGAATCAACTCATTTCAGAATTTTCTAACACTTGGAACAGTGTTTATCTCCATTCATTATAGCATCGAAGGAAACTCTTTAACACTTTGTCCCTGAATCAAGGGAAATCCTTGCCACTTATTCAGAACCATCCGTTTCAGTCTCAATACTGGCTGATCGAACAATCAGAAGGGCTTCAACGGCTCCCCAGTCTTCCAGGCAGGCTGCCATGAATCGGGGCAATCTTTAAAGAAGCACTCGTGCAAAACAGACAAGCTCCATTAGACAGCCGGACTCCCGATCACCGGACCGGCTCCAGATCACTGGACGAGCTCCGTTGCAATTACTTCCTTCTTATGGTAATTTATTCTTATAAGGTTATTTAAGGTAATTCTTGAAGCATCCGCCGAACATCACATCCCAAAGAAAGGTGATCCCAATGAACGAATTTCATATGTGTCCAAAATACGAAAAGCTGGCGACATTCCTTGGAAAACGCTGGACCGGACTGATCCTTCGGGTTCTCCTGGAGGGAGAATGCCGCTTCAGTGAGGTCCTCGAGAATGTCAATGGACTCTCATCCCGCCTCCTGACCGAACGTCTCAAGGAAATGGAACAATTAGGTCTGGTCATCCGGGAAGTCCGGAACGAATACCCCATAAAAGTCGAATACCGGCTCACGGAGAAAGGCAAGGCCCTGGAACCCGTGATCCACGAAATGCAAACCTATGCTGAAAAATGGATCTAGGAGAAACCATGGAACTGACATACCGGGAAGAGAGACACAAATTTCTTGAACAACATCTGAGCCTGCTGGACGAGCGAAACAAAACCTGTATTCTGATGAATCACGGAACCATCATTTATGAATCCGATGCCCTGGGCGTTAAGCCGCTGCGCGAACTGCGCCGGATGAGCTTCACCCGCAAGGAAGGCGATCAGCTTACCCTCATTGATCGGGTCATTGGCAAAGGTGCGCTGATGCTGGCCCAGCTGTTGGGCATCGACGCCATCTATACGCCCCTGACCAGCGAAAATGCCATCGCCTATAATCGCCTTAGCCGCATCCCCCTGTTCTATATGGAGCGGGTGCCCATGATTGAAAACCGAACCCGAACGGAAATGTGCCCCATTGAACGTTCTGTCCTTCATACCACCGACCCGGTGGAAGGCGAGCGCTGCATCGAGGATGCCATCGCGATCCTCATGAAGAATGCATAACCCGTGAAGGTCCATCCGTCGGAACAGCGAAACGAATTCCAGGGACTGGCGCTGCCTGCTCCCGATGAATAAAACAGCTCCGGGACATTCCCGGAGCTGTTTTATTCACAGAAAAATTTCAGGCCGGTATCTGCCCAGAGCGTAAACAGATCCAGTCGAATCATTATGATCCGACGGAATGGGATGGCTCGATCGATAAGCATTCGATGACTGATCCATACGGAAAAGATGACTGATCCATACGGAAAAGATGACTGATCCATACGGATGAGTTCACCGGATCCTGCGACCGGGACCCGGGAAGGAACCTTTACTCCGAGTAACTTTAACATCATCTGAGGGAGAAAAGTATGAGAATAGAACAAGGTGAGGTTGTAATCCGCAGTGCAACTGTCGATGATGCCGCTCAGTTAAATAGCTGGTGGAATGATGGAATAGTAATGGCACATGCAGGTTTTCCCAATGGATTGGGAGAATCCCTGGATGATACCATCTGCAATATTCGGCAATGGGAAGGCAAATTGAGCCAGCTCTGCCTGATTGAGATTCAGGGAAAACCGGCAGGGGAGCTGAGCTACCGCGTGAAGGATGACGGAACCGTCTGGCCCGGGTGGAAAATCTGTGTCTCTGACTATCAAAATCAAGGTTATGGAACAAAAATTATTTTAATGCTTTTCGATTTTCTATTCAGCGATAAAACGATCAATTCCAGGTTCCCGATCGAAAAAATAATATGGGATACGGATTTTGAGAATAAACGGGCTCAAACTGTCTATGAGAATAAAATTAAAGCCAGAAAGATTGGGATCCGGGAGAATGCATGGAAAGATCAGTCAGGAACCTGGCGAAGTGCGGTTGACTATGAAATTTCGAGGGACGATTTCATCGCCTTGCATCGGGAGAGAGTCTGATCCGGATCAGTTCGAAACAGACAGGTCGGGCTTGCACCATCGAACTTCCGGATATCTCCCATTGCTGCTGCGGTCAAAGACCGCCATCTAACGACCTGACAAGCTGTCACATATCCAACAAAGAGAGGACCTGATGCAGGTTCCTCTCTTTGTTTTCAGCATATTTCATTGGACGTCTGATCCATTGGTCTGAGTGCAGCTTGCTTCCGCAGCTACTTGCTCCGGTTATAACTTGCTCCGGTCATAACTTACTCCGGCTGCAACTTGCTATTGCGGGGTTCCCTCAAACAGAGCTGCCACTTTCTTCATGTCTTCAATAATCTCAATCCCCTGGGGACACTGTGGTTCACAGGCTCCGCAGGCCTGGCAGTGGGAGGCCCGCTCCTCTTCCGACAGTTCGAAATACCTGGCTTTGGCTCCTTCAAAATCTTCGTAGACCGCGCCGGTATTCCAGATGCGGAAATTGGCCGGGATCTTGAGCCCGAAAGGACACGGCATGCAGTAGCCGCAGGCAGTGCACTGGTTGTTGAGCCGGGCCTTGTATTCACGAGTCACATTCACGATCGCTGCTTTTTCGGCTTCATCCAGGGGCTGGAACGTCCGGAAGGTATTGAGGTTGTCCTCCAGCTGTTCCATGGTGGTCATGCCCGACAGGATGATCTTGACATTGGGATGGGAGCCGACAAAGCGGAACGCCCAGGATGCCACGGAATCTTTGGGCCGCAGCGTCCGGAAAAAAGCTTCCATGGCCGCTGGCAGCTTCGCCAGGGATCCGCCTTTGACGGGTTCCATGACGATCACAGGAATTCCTAAGGACTCCGCCAGCTCCAGACCGCGCAGTCCGGCCTGAATTTCAGTATCGACATAATTGAACTGGATCTGGCAGAAATCCCAGGCGTGGTGACGGATAATCTCTTCAAAGACATCGAATTCATCATGGAAGGAAAAGCCCAGAAACCGGATCTTGCCCTCCGCCTTCAGCGCTTCCAGCTCCTCAATCATCTGATGCTGCAGAACACTTTGCCAGCGTTCCTTACTCAGAGCGTGAAGCAGGTAGAAATCAATGTGATCGGTCCGAAGACGGCGCAGCTGTTCTTCCAGATAATAGCGCACGTCCTCTCTCTTTTCGACCTTCCAGACCGGCAGTTTGGTCGCCAGATAATAGGAATCCCGATCATGCTTTTGCAGGGCACGACCGACAAATTCTTCGCTGCGCTCCTCATGGTAGGGCCAGGCCGTATCAATATAGGTTACGCCACCGGCGATCGCGGTGTCGAGGAGCTTCTGTGCCTCTTCTTCATTGATGGAACGGTCCTCCAGGGTCGGAAACCGCATGCAGCCATACCCCAGCTTGGAAGGCTCCACGCCGAGTGATTCAATCTTGCTTGTGATCATTATTAATCCCCTTTCCACGATCTGCTCTGACGATGCAGGTTCTATTCTGACTATAATTGTAGCATTATTTCTGCATCCCAAAGAAAAACTGTCCCCTGAAACTGGTCGTTTCTGCGAATTTCTGTAATACATTGCCTCTTGTCTCAACAGTTTTTCTGAACCACACCAGCTCGATTCAGACTTCCTGGTTCTCCGGATTGATGCAGTCCTGCCGGTCGCAGCCGCACCTGGGCAGTATATCTTCCGGCATTATGCTTTGACCGATATGATAAAATGTAATTATCAGTCCATCAAACCAACGAAGAGGAGCCGACTATGAAATACATCAAGACAGACTATCGGATACCGGCCTACAACATGGCCATGGAAGACCTGATCATGAACTATCTGCCCATGGACGATTATCTGACTTTCTATATCCACGATCCTTCCATCATCATCGGACAGCATCAGAATACACTGGAGGAGATCAATGAGGAGTATGTGCGGGAAAAAGGCATTCATGTCCAGCGCCGTCTGTCCGGCGGCGGAGCCGTTTACCATGACCACGGCAATCTGAACTTTTCCTTCATCGTCCGGGGATCCCGGGAGAATGTCAATGACTTCAACGTCCTGACCCAGCCGGTTATCAAGACCCTGGCCAAACTCGGCATTCAGGCAGAACTGTCCGGCCGCAATGACATCCTCATCGATGGCCGCAAGTTCTCCGGCAACGCGCAGTACTTCCACAACGGCAAGCTGCTCCAGCACGGAACGATCCTGTTCAACTCCGAAATGCAGGAACTGGGCAAAGCGCTGAAAGTCAAGCCTTTGAAAATTCAGAGCAAGGGCGTCAAGTCCGTCCAGTCCAGAGTCACGAACATCATCGAATATCTGGAAGATAAATCCCTGACCATCGAGCAGTTCCAGGATCTCCTGCTCAAAACCATCGGAGAGATCTATCCCTTGGAAGAATACGAACTGACCGCTGAAGAGAAAGCCATCCATGAGCGGCTGGTCCGGGAAAAGTTCCTGACCTGGGAATGGAACTACGGCAAATCCCCTGCCTTCAACGTTTCCAAAACTGAAAAATTCCCCTTCGGCATCGTGGATGCCAGAATTGACGTTAAGGACGGCGTGATCTCCAACATCAAGCTGTATGGGGATTACTTTGTCCGGGAAGATATCGCTACCCTGGAAAACCACCTCAAGAATGTCAAATATACCAAGGAAGATCTCCTGGCAGCCCTGCAGATCGTCAACATCCAGGACTATTTCAACCAGATGACTCCCGAGGAATTTTCGGATTTCCTGACAAACTAATAAGCCATTCAATCACGATTCATCCCTGGCTCGATGTGAATCCCAGGCAGAATCAAATACAGAAACTATTGCAGATACTTTTCATGTAATCCCTCAAGGAGGCAAGCTATGCTGAATGAACTTCATGTCAATCAGATCTATCGAAACTTGCTGCATGGCCAGTGGATTGAATCGACTTCGGGCAAGACCATCGCGGTCCGATCCCCGGTAGATGACTCCGTTGTAGGACATATCCAGGCAATGACTCAGAGTGAAGTAGATCAGGCCATTGCTGATACGAAAGTCGCGCTGAAAACCTGGGCGCTGCGGCCCATGTCCGAACGGGCCGATATCCTGTACCGGGCAGCGGATCTGCTGGAAGAGAATGCCGATGAAATCGCCCGGATTATGGCGATGGAAATCGGAAAGACCCTGCCCTCCTCTCAGAATGAGGTGATCCGGTCAGCGGAATTTATCCGCTTTACCGCCGACGCCGGTCAGAACATTGAGGGTGAAACCATCTCCGGCGACAAATTCCCCGGCGGATCCATGAACAAACTGTCCATTGTCACGGCTTCGCCCATCGGTACGGTACTGGCCATCTCCCCGTTCAATTACCCGGTCAACCTGACGGTATCCAAGGTTGCTCCCGCTCTGATCGGAGGCAATGCCTGCATCATGAAGCCGCCGACGCAAGGGGCCATCAGCGCCCTGTGTCTGGCTGAAATGTTCCGTCAGGCCGGTCTGCCGGATGGAGTCCTGAATACCGTTACCGGCAAAAGCTCGGAGATCGGCGACTATCTGACGACTCACCCGGGGATCAATTTCATCAATTTCACCGGTTCCACCAAGACCGGTCGCCATATATCCGGCCTGGCCGGTATGGTCCCGCAGATTCTCGAACTGGGCGGCAAGGACCCCGCCATCGTGCTGGAGGACGCGGACCTGAAAAAAACCGCCCAGCTGATCACCGTCGGTGCCTACTCCTATTCTGGTCAGCGCTGTACCGCCGTCAAGCGGGTTCTGGCCGTGGGCTCCATCGGCGATGAACTGGCCCGATATCTGACCCTTGAAGTGGAGGCCTTGAAAAGCGGCCATCCCATGGAGGAAGGCGTCACCATCACGCCGCTGATCAGCAGCGAAGCCGCGGATTATGTCCAGGGCCTTATCGACGATGCCCTGGCCAAGGGAGCAGTCCTCTTAAGTGGAAACCGCCGGGAAGGCAACCTGCTCTACCCCACCCTCCTGGATCAGGTCACGCCAGACATGCGCATCGCCTGGGAAGAGCCCTTCGGTCCGGTTCTGCCCATCCTGCGGGTCTCCTCCGCCGAGGAGGCCATCCGTCTGGCCAATGAGAGCCAGTACGGCCTTCAGGCTTCCGTCTTCACCAATCATATCGACAAGGCCTTTACCATTGCCAACCGCCTGGAAGTCGGCACCGTTCAGATCAACAACAAACCGGAACGCGGACCGGACCACTTCCCCTTCCTGGGAGTCAAAGACTCCGGCATGGGAACTCAAGGCATCCGATATGCGATTGAAGCCATGACCCGACCCAAGGCCATCGTCGTGACGATCCGCCCCGAGCTGGTCAACCCCGTAGAAGATACGCCGGTTACCGAAGGACAGGGGGAATCCGAAATATCCTGACCCCGCCCCTCAGCAAGAAAACTGCAAACTGCCCCGGCCAGCTGGCCGGGGCAGTTTGCTCAGATTATCCAGAAAGTCGAACCCTTCTGACGGGGCTTTTGTCCGTCGTTTCTCAGTCAGTGCGGAGCCCTTCCCATCTAAGCGAAGAACTGATTGAATTCGTCTTGCATACGTATTGAATACGCATTGATTCCGCAAATTTATTGAAGATCCCGCAGGTATTTCCCATCCTTTGTAGTTATGTTGTAATCCATTTGGCGGACAGTAGCATATAATACAGCTATAATCATCGAATAATGATGCCGGGAGGTTATATCATGAAGCCAAAAACCACACGGGCCATTGCGGCCGTCCTCCTCTTTTTCAGCCTTTTGACCGGCTGCAGCGCCATCAATGACCGCCTGAACGTCTCCAGTGACACCAGCGGCGAAGGCGGTGTGACGGCACCGACCGATCAGGGCCTGAAACCGGATTTTGTTCCGCCAGACTACAATAATAACGACAAGACCGTCGAGCTGGGCAATGAACAGAAGCTCGTGAAAACAGCAACCATCGCCATGACCGCAAAGAACATCCAGACTGCCCAGACCGAGATCGACCTGATCGCCAAACGCTACAGCGGCTATGTCTACTACATGCAGCAGTCCCAGACCAGTGAAAAGCGTTACCTGACCATCACCATCAAAGTCGCCACCGCCAACTTTGACACCGCCATCGAAGAAATCAAGAAACTGGGAACCACCAGTAATGTAACCCTGGATGTGGCCGATGTTACCACTCAGTTTATCGATACGGAAGCCCGGATTAAAACACTGAAGATCAAGGAAGAAACCCTCATCGGGATTCTGGCCAAGGCTACCGAAATCCAGGATATCCTGGCCATTGAGAGTTCTCTGCAGCAGACTCGACAGGAAATTGAATCCTACGAAGGTCAGCTCAATGCTCTGAAAAACTCCACCCAGTTCTCCCGCATCACGGTCCAGGTCTCCGATGAAACCGGACTGGCCACCACCGAAGAGCCCGAGTCCGCCTGGGATCGATTCAGAAATAACTTCAGCAAGGGGCTGCGTTACTGGGCAGATACCGCCGTCGATGTTATCTCCGGCATCATCTTCCTTCTGCCGGTCCTGCTCCCTCTGGCCGTGATCCTCTTCATTGCCCGAAAAGTGGTTCGCCGCAATCCTAACCATTGGAGCAACCGCATCGGACCCGACGGAACCCCGCTCTATCACCGGACACCAAACCGGACAGCCGAACAATCCCCACCCGCCGACCCGGACCAGTCCCCGAAATCCAAATCCTGATGAGTCACCGGATCAGACAATCTCTGCCCCCTCGCGTTCGGCAGCGCTTGCTTTCAATAATAATGCTCTTCCTTAATAAGACGAATCTTCCTTTCCATCAATCAAGCTTCGAATCACGGAGCTCAGAACACACAGACCAGACAAGAACAGCCAGACAAGAACAGCCAGACAAGAACAGCCAGACCGCTCAGACACTGAACCCAGGTTCGGTGTCTTTTTTTATCTTCAATTGCTCAACTGCCATTTTCGCTTCTGGGATCCTGATCAAAGCTTTGGGGGGTTTGGACCCCCGGGCTGGTATGGTCTGTTGATTTCCTGATATGGAAAACCGGCCCTGATTGGTTCAGAGCCGGTTGGGGGAATAGGCTTGTTGTCATTTTTAAAGTCGGAACCGATTTCTGCGGACTACTGAATGGGGGTCCGTTCCTGGACCTCCATGGTCAGGGTCCCGTCTTTCACCGTGAAGAGAATATCCTTGTTCTGATCCACTTCTCCCGAGATAATGGCCCGGGCGAGGAGGGTTTCTACGCTTCCCTGCAGGTAGCGGCGCAGAGGCCGGGCTCCGTATACCGGATTATACCCCTCCTTCACGATGAGGTCTCTGGCCTGGGGCGAGAGCTTCAGCGTGATGTTCTTGTCCTCCAGGCGCCGGCCGATCTCGGCGAGCATCAGGTCCATGATCCGGCTGATCTCCGGCATGGTCAGCGGCTTGTACATGACGATTTCATCCAGCCGGTTGAGGAATTCCGGCCGGAAGGAAGCGCGCAGTTCTGCCATGACCTGCTGGGTAGCCTCCGGTCTCAGATTGCCGATGGCGTCCATTCCCTCAATAAGGTATTGGGACCCGATGTTGGAGGTCAGAATGATGATCGTGTTCTTGAAATCAACGGTTCGACCCTGGGAGTCGGTAATGCGCCCATCGTCCAGCACCTGCAGCAGAATATTGAAGACATCGCGGTGCGCTTTCTCGATTTCGTCAAACAGGATCACGGAATAGGGTTTGCGCCGGACGGCTTCCGTGAGCTGACCGCCTTCTTCGTAGCCGATGTATCCGGGAGGGGCCCCGATGAGCCGGGCCACGGTGTGCTTCTCCATATACTCGGACATGTCGATCCGAACCATATTGGTCTCGGAATCAAACAGCACTTCGGCCAGTGTTTTGGCCAGCTCCGTCTTTCCGACGCCCGTCGGACCCAGGAACAGGAATGAACCAATCGGTCGTTTGGGATCTTTGATCCCGGCCCGGGACCGCAGGATTGCTTCGGTAACCTTGGCCACCGCTTCATCCTGGCCGATGACCCGCTGATGCAGGATTTCCTCCAGCTGCAGAAGTTTTTGCCGTTCGCCTTCCAGCATCCGGGAAACCGGGATGCCGGTCCAGCGGGATACAATTTTCGCGATTTCCTCCGGGGTCACTTTCTCCCGAAGCAGCGTGGCGGCTTCCTTGGAACTAGTCTCCTGCTGAGCCTGCTCCAGCTTCTGTATGGCCTGGGGCAGCCGGCCGTACTTGAGCTCCGCTGCTTTGTTCAGATCGTAGGCGCGTTCCGCCTCTGCGATCTGGAAGTTTATCTGCTCAATCTCTTCCTTCAGGTCATTGACCCGGTCGATGGAGGACTTTTCTTCTTCCCACTTCGCCTTCAGCCGTTTGAACTCCTCCTTCTGGTCAGAGATCTCCTTCTGCAGTTCCTTCAGCCGGCGCTGGGAACCTTCATCGGTTTCCTTGCGCACGGAGGCTTCCTCAATTTCCAGGACCATGATATCGCGCCGGATGGCATCCAGTTCCGTCGGCATCGAGTTCAGCTCAGTCTTGATCAGCGCGCAGGCCTCGTCCACCAGATCGATGGCTTTGTCGGGCAGAAACCGGTCGCTGATGTAGCGGCTGGACAGGACCGCGGCCTCAATCAGAGCCGTGTCCATGATGGTCACTCCATGAAAGATCTCATACCGTTCCTTCAGTCCGCGCAGAATGGCAATCGTCTCCTCCACGGTGGGCTCATCGATCATGACCGGCTGGAAGCGCCGCTCCAGCGCGGAATCCTTCTCAATGTATTCCCGGTATTCATCCAGGGTCGTAGCGCCAATGCAGCGCAGCTCGCCCCGAGCCAGCATGGGCTTGAGCATATTGCCCGCATCCATGGAGCCCTCGGTCTTGCCGGCACCTACGATGTTGTGGATTTCATCGATAAACAGGATAATGGAGCCCTGAGCCTGCCGAATTTCATCCAGAATCGCCTTGAGCCGTTCTTCAAATTCACCCCGGTATTTGGAACCGGCGAGCAGACTGCCGATGTTCAGCGAAAAAATGCGGACTTCTTTCAGATTTTCCGGAACATCGCCTTTGATGATTCGTTGAGCCATGCCTTCCACCACTGCGGTTTTGCCGACGCCAGGCTCACCGATGAGGACCGGGTTATTCTTAGTCTTGCGGGATAGAATCCGGATGGCGTGCCGGATTTCCTCATCGCGGCCAATGACCGGATCCAGTTTGTTCTGCCGGGCCAGCTCCGTCAGATCGGTGGAAAAGCGCTGAAGCGCTTCATAGGTTGATTCCGGGTCGTCCGTCGTCACCCGCTGGCTGCCCCGGACTTCCTTGAGCTGCATCATGAACTTGTCCAGCGCCAGGTCATACTTGGCAAACACCGACTTGACGTCCTGTGCATACGTGGAGAACAGCGCCATCAGGATATGCTCCACGCTGACGTACTGATCCCCCATTTTTTTGGCGTGGTTTTCCGCTTCCAGCATGATCTTGTTCGATCCCTGGGAGATCCCTGGCTGACTTTGGCCTGACACTTTGGGCTTGCGGTCAATCATGGCTTTGACGTCCCGCTGGAAATTGGGCGTCGAAATTCCCATTTTCCGGAAAATGTTATTGATCAGGCTGTCCTCATCCTTGACCAGCCCCCAGAGCAGATGAATATCTTCAATCTGCGAATTGCCGTTTTCAACGCAGCTGTTCAGCGCGTTATTCAAAACACCGATGGTATTCTTGGTATATTTTTCGTAATCCATTGTTTCACCTCACGAAAAGTTCACATGAATTTCTCCATGTGTCAGACTGTATCATGTCTACCTTAATTTTGTCGCTAAATATATTATATCACTTCTTCGGAACGTGCGTTCTATTTAATCGATTTTTAATCCTTTTTGGGGCAACCAGTCACAACACATCCGCAACCGAACCACCACCCCTGCATCACACGATTTTTCAGCTCTGCGGTGGACCCTCCCCTTTCTCCATTCCACCGTGTTTTAATCCTGCTTTCAATCTTTGTTCATCATTGTGTGCTAAAATTTATTTCATAATATGCCGCAGCCCGGAGCTCTCCCTGAGAGACCATCCGAAGCAGCCGGCTGTCTCTTCTCAGTCAGATTCCCTATTGCATCAGCTGACCGCACAAATCATCGAAAAGGAAGGAACCCATGAACCGTCAAATGAAAACCCTGTTCGGGGTGCTCGTGCCCCCGCTGCTCGTTTTTGTCCTCACCTTGTTCATCCTGCGGATTGATCTCGCCAGTACGCTGCTTTTGACCTCTGTCACGCTCCTGGTTACTCTGATCTCAGCCCGCGCCCGCCGGAACCAGTACCCCACTCTGGACGCGATCGACGGAAAAATGGAAGCTGAGCTGAACGCCTTAATGAAACAGGGTCAGACCGATATGGACCAGGTCCTGTTTGTTGCAAAGCACGTCAAGTCCAAACCGGTGGCCGACAACGCCATGGAACTGTACCGACTTGGCGAGAAGATCATGGAATACCTGAAGCGAAACCCCCATAAGATCACAAAGGCACGCCGCTTCTTCGGATATTACCTTGATACGGCCAGAGACATTCTGTCCAAGTATCATGAATTTGAGATCACCGGAATCCAGTCCCAGGAAGTGGACAACATCGAGGTCAAGACCTCCGGTGCGCTCCTCACCCTGCAGGATGCCTTTAAAAAGCAGTATATTCAGTTAGCCAGCAATGAACTGATCGATATCGAAGCGGACATTGATCTGCTGCAAAAAACCAATCCGCCGGATCAGCCGTAAGCCTGATCCAGTCGAGATCCTGATCCACTCTGAATCCAGACTCAGCCTGACGCCTTACCGTCCCCGGACCGAGATATCAATTCATGCCATAAATCCACAATTCAGGAGGAAGAAACCATGCCAGACGAAATCACCTTGCAAAGCTTAGCCAAAAGCAGTGCCAAGGCCCAAACTGCCCAAGTCGAAAAAGAACAGGAAATTGCCAAGCTGACCCAGCAGGTCGAGCGCATTACCCCGGCTGAACGGGAAAAGATCGAAGAGATCAAGAACAACATTGACCTGATGGATTCTCAGATGACCGAGCAGTATGGTGTCAGCGCTCAGAAAAACATTGCTCAGTTCTCTGAAACCATCCTCGCTCAGATCAAGAGCAAGGATGCCGGCTATGTCGGCGATATCATGGTGGACCTGATGACGAAAGTCCGGGATGCCGATGTCGACGGCGAAGATGACAGCTTCCTGAAAAAAATCCCGTTCCTGAACAAACTGACCAATAATACCGAGAAGTACATGGCTCGCTTCCAGACACTGGAAACTCAGATCGACAAAATCGAATCCGAACTGGACAAAGCCCGCATGGGACTGCTCAAGGATATCGGCGTCCTGGACAACCTCTATCAGAAGAACGTCGAATATTTCAATGATCTCCAGCTGTACATTTTTGCCGGCGAGGAAAAATTGAAGGATCTGCGGGATGTCACGCTCCCCCGCCTGCGTCAGGAAGCGCTGGAATCCAACGATTCCATGGCCAGCCAGCTGATCAACGACTTTGAGAACACGGTCAACCGGTTTGAAAAGAAAGTCCACGACCTGAAACTGTCCAAAACTTTGGCAATTCAGACCGCCCCCCAGATCAAGCTGATCCAGAACAACGACAAGGCCCTGGTCGACAAGATCCAGACCGCCATCCTCAACACCATCCCCCTGTGGAAATCCCAGGTTGTCATCGCACTGTCCCTGTCCAAGCAAAAAGCCGGACTCGAAATGCAGCGCAGCGTCACAACAACGACCAATGAGCTGCTGCGGAAGAATTCAGAGATGCTGAAAACCAATACGATTGAAGTGGCCAAGGAATCCGAACGCGGCATCGTGGAACTGGAAACCTTGAAGAAAGTGAACGACGACCTCATTACCACCATTGATGAAACCCTGAAGATTCAGAAAGAAGGACAGGCCCGCCGTCTGGCTGCCGAACAGGAACTCCTCAAGATCGAAGATACCTTGAAGCAGAGCCTGCTGAAATCCGTCACGGGCGGCCCCACCACCCAGGCTGAACCCGCTGTGGAAAAACAGGGATCCTATCCAGGCTCCAAAACGGACAGCTACGATACCTCCCGGGTTGAGTCCCTGCTCAATAAGAAGGTAGTCGACGCCGAGATTACTGAAGAAGATAAGTAAGCCGAATAGTCCATATTCCGCCAGATCCTGACCAGGTTCCTGTCTGCTCCCGCCGGACAGACAAAGGATCCCTGAATCAGGTAGGGACGGCAAGATCTGTGGATCAATCAAACACAGGTCTTCGAAATAAAACGGATGATCTTCAAATAAAACGGATGACAGGCTGAAAGCGAAAGCTTTCAGCCTGTCTTATTGCTGCGTCCCTTGATCTGACAGCACCTGCTTCAGGGTTCGGGCTGAATTTTCCGGATGGACTGTTTCAGGGCATATTCCAGTTCTTCCCCATTTTCACGCGCTACATCAATGGTTGTTCCGCGATCATGGTTGGGGGAACCGTCTTTGTTGAATCCGTAAGCCATCTGAATCTGGAAGACGATCCCGGAATAAGGGAGAGGCATCCTGCAGAAACCGAACGTCTGGGCGATGCCATCCCCCCGATTCTGCTTCCCGACCAGCTCGGCCAGATCTAGCTGCTTCAAGTAGAAGCTGAACAAATCTGCGCTGCCATAGACCTGACTGTCTGTGAGCAGGTAAATCTTTCCCTTAAAATTGACCGGATCCCGGGGTGTGACAACATCCCGGATTCTGACATAGTCGCCCAGCTGCTGACGATCGTCATAAATCACCTGATTCATTGAAACGGGACTTTGCGGTGTTCCATCCAGTGCAAGATTCGCCGCCGAAGTTCGACTGCCCCGGCTGGCATCATAAAGCAGACGACCCGCTTCGAAAGAGAACTGGGTCAGCAGCTCCTGCCGCATGGCTTCACCCGGCGCTGTCCGACGAAAGGCGATATAGGTCTGGATTCTTGCCGGAACTTTCACCAGGCGGGCTACAATCTCATCCCGCCAGGGGGATATGTCCAGACTATGGTTTCCGCGAACATCGATGATCAGGGTATCGAACTTGTAGAGACTGGACAGAAAATCTTTTACTCCTAGAACCGTCCCATCCGGAGCCGTACCACGAATCTGGAAGGAGGCTATTTTCAGGTAGGCGGTTTTCCCGTCTTCCGCCACGCCCGTGGAAACGACTTCCTCGCGTTCAAACAGGTCGCTGTGGTATTCCAGCCCGGATTTATTTTCAAACCGCTGGAGCAGCTGCTGGTTGTTCAGCAGAACTTGCGGCTTATTCCGATACCCGTTGTAAGTTTCCCAGATGACTTCCTGAGGAAGAACTGACTTTGCCTGCTCCAGGCTTTCCAAAGCGGGCAGGCCCTCCAGGACTTTTCCGGGATGCAGCACCCTGGTGTAAAGGGGCTGATAGGCTTCACTTACTTTCTTTAAAAAGCGGAAATACTGATCCATGGACTGGATCTGATCCAGCTCGATCATCCACTGATCCAGGTCCTTCATCGGACTGGCATCATTCAGACGGGCATTGGAGATCTGGTCGGTTCCGGCCAGCTCCAGATGACGCAGGAGATAATACAGTTCAAATCTCATCTGATCATGGGTCAGGTCTGCCAGATTCGATACATAATGTTCCACCGGCTTTCCCGCTTCGAAGGCTTCATCCAGCTCTCGAATCCTGGCGGCGATGACCGGATCCAGAGACCAGCGTTCAAATTTCGTCATGACGTCCAATCCGCAGCCGGTCGTCAGAACGATGACGCATGCCAGCAGGATCACTATTCTCTTCCACTGATTCCATTGATTCATGCTTCTCTTCTCACTTCCCCTGATGGTGAACTGCGGCATCAGCACCGGGATTCGACCATTACGGCTGGCTGGTTCCGGCGCCGGGTTTGGTCTGGCCCGGAGTCTTTGGAACGGAAACGTCGACCGGCAGGTTCTGGTCACTGGTTGAAATCGACCCATTATCGGTGTAGCCGGCGATCCGGTGCTTGAAAGTGTAATTCAGAGTGTCCAGATAGCCTGTCCGCTCGTTGATCATGGCTTCCAGATACAGATTGCCCTCATAGGCATCTTCCTCGGTCTTGCGATACCCGAGATCTTCCATAATATTTCGGATCAGACCGGAATCCTGGGTTGCCAGCTTGACATAGTAAGTGCCGTCCTCCAGGCTGGCCGAATATGTCTCCAGCAGCCGGGTGAGCAAGGCGTCCAGATCGAAGATCGGTGATTCCTTAACCTGGGCCAGGGAGTATGTGGTCACGGTACCCTTGTGGTCGACCGTATACTCACTCTCTGTGCGATACCAGGTCGTTATTGAGGTATCCACCCCTTCTGATTCTTCCCGGCTGCCCATGGCGGTCTGTACTTTACCATTCAGATCATAATTTGCCGCAAAGGTGATCTTTCCGGTTTTCATCGGATAATTGCTCTCCACCGACCATAATTGGGTGATCCGTTCGCTGCGCAGTCCCTGTCGGGCTGCCTGGTATTTGGACAGTGCCTGAGCGGCAAGAGAAGGCGGAGCCGGAACCGAGGTGTTAGAAGATTGGGAACTTCCCTGCGAAGTATTGGAAGGACCCGCCTGGGAAGCGTTTGACGGCTGGGATCCGGCCGTCGTGGCCTGACCGGTACCGGGAACGATGCTTAATGGTCCGCCCTGACATCCGGTCAGGCTGACCATTGCCGTGATCAGGACAATGGTCCCAGTCATTCTGATTTGATTCTTAAAGAAGCCCGATTGGCGCATGTTCTTTCTCTCACTTTCGATGCAGTCTACCTTCAGTTTACCTGCCGTCACCCTCGAAATCAATCCAACATTGCATTCTGCCGGAAAAAGCCTGGCGGACAGATCGCTGTCTGCCGGTTTGAACCGCTGCCAAAAATCAGTCTTACGTGGCCCAAAAATGAATATTCAGACTTCTCGCCTTTTGGCGTCAATCCGCCGTTTCACGTGGTATAACATATATTATTTTAATACTGTTCACGAAACTTCTTTTGTTTTTCTCTTTTGAATTGAGTATGATATATATAACAAAACAATGATATGAATACTCATGAATCAAGAGGCTGCATCGGATGGTTCCAAACAGTCTCTTAACCGAGGAGTGTGAAAAATATGAGCAAGAACTATCCCCAAGTTACCTCCTACCTGTATGATCTGATGATCATCCTGCACAAGAAGATTTTCAATCCCTTGGTGATTTCCAAGGCGATCCACCTGACCCCTGCACAATTTTCGGTCCTGTTCTATCTGAGACGGCGAGACAATTCCTCAGTAACTGACGTTGCCAAATATCTGAAGATTTCCAAACCGAATATGACTCCGATCCTGGATGCCCTGATCAAGAAAGGCTATCTGAAACGGACCCGGGATGAGAAGGATCGGCGTGTGATTCGACTCCACCTGACCGCCTCCGGCAAACACTTCTATGAGAATTTGAAGGCGGCCAATACCCACATCGTCGAAGATCTGTTCAGCGAATACAGCGAAGAGGATCTGGAACAGATCATGTTCCATTCCTCCCACCTGCTTAATCTGATCAAGAACGTCTCCGAGCTGATGAGAGATGAGGACTTTAACTATGAGCCAGGCAAAGAGTTTGAATTGCCCGAGGAAACATTTGAAGATCTCCCCCTCACGGAGGAAGAAAATTCTGAATCAGACCCCAATGAAGAGGATGATTCAGAGCCGAATCCTTAATTCGAACCATGCTGATCTCCGCACCGACTGCAGCAAATGAACGAGAGCATCCCGCTCTCGTTCATTTCTTTGCCAGGAATTACCATGATTAATATGATCTTCCGTGATTGACCCTGACTAGGATTGATTGACCCTGGCTAGGATTGATTGACCCTGGCTAGGATTGATTGACCCTGGCTAATGTGATTCCTCTGACTGATTTGGGTTTCGCCTTAACTAACCAGGTTTGTGGTTTTTTTGCATAACACACCGTCGCATGAACTGCCTGACGGAAATCAAAACAAGTCCGATCCGTAACAGCGGATTGGACTTGTTTTGATGGTTCATTATAGTTTGAACCTTCTGTCGTGATATTGGACTATTGGTATTTCTGGGTTGATGCTTTTGGGTTGATGCTTCCGGGTTGATGATTCCGGGTTGATCTCTCTGTATCGCCGCTTCTGGGTTGATGCTTCAGGCTGCTGTTTATATAAGCCTATTTGAGGTAATGATCGGAATAGTTTGCCATGGCGTCACGCATAAACCTGGCTGTCCCTTCTCCCCAAAGATCCAGGTTTCGGGTAAAGCGTTCATCGTCAATATACATCTGACCAAGACCCTTGAATACTTCTTTATTATAGAAGCTGCCAATTTCCTTGTTAAGGAAGTGATAGAATCGCTCCGTCAATCGAACTGCCTCCTCTCCGGTCGGATCGCTGTGCCGAAGCTGCGCGAAGCCGGCGAACATTTCATTCATCTGATCCTGCATTGTTCCCAACTGGGCGTCCGTCTTTGCTCCGATTCTGGCATTGGCCTCATCTACTTTCTCATTGCCCCATTTCTCCCGGGCCTCTTCCTCATAGGGATTGTTTCTGAAATTCATTCCTTTGAATTTGTCTTCCTTTTTCATGGTTATTCCCTCCTCCAGTTCCTCAATGGATGAATCAATGGTCTTCAGCAGCTGAACCAGCTCATCCATTCGCCGGCTGGTCAGCTGTCGCTGCAATTTCAGGGCATCCAGACGCTGATAAGCCGATGCCCCGATCATGGTTCCGATTTCCTTCAGCTCGAAACCGAGGGAGCGGAACAGGAGGATTTCCTGCAGACGGTCGATGGTTTGCGCCGTATAGATCCGATACCCGTTACCTGGATGCTTTGCCGCAGGCAATAGTCCGATCCGGTCATAGTATTGGAGCGTCCGTACGCTGACACCTGCCAGACGAGACAGTTCGTTGATTTTCAATTCCAAGCCGCTCTTCCTTTCCCTTTGTTTCGGTTGACTTCATTTATCACATTAAACTATTACCTAACGTCATAGTCAATCCTTTCAACTCAGTTTTTTCATTTTTTTGAAGCCTGAGCCGGAAATCGTAATTTACAAAATCTAAAAAAGCAGACTCCGGTCATCACAACGGAGTCTGCTCTGGGTTTATTAATTTACCGGTCTAGTCCAGTTCGTGCAGGAACAGTCCGGAACGGAGCTTTGGTTCAAACCAGGTGGATTTTGGCGGCATGACCCGTCCGGAATCGGCGATCTTCATCAGGTCTTCGATATCGGTTGGATACAGCGCGATGGCAGCGGCGAAGCCGTCTTCGTTCACGCGTTTTTCCAGCTCGCCCAGTCCGCGGATTCCTCCGACGAAGTCGATGCGCTCTGAAGTCCGCTGATCCTTGATGTCAAAAATCGGAGCGAGTACATTCTCAGACAGAACGGAAACATCGAGGGATTTCAGAACATCAGTGTCCTGCAGAATCTCGGGTTTCGCGGTGAGCTTGTACCATTTGCCGGGAAGATACAGTCCGTAGGTGTGTTTCTTTTCGGGGCGGTACTGGCCTTCTCCCTTATATTCTTCCACTTCAAACTTTTCAGACAGCTTGGCCAGAAGTTCTTCTTCGGTCATTCCGTTCAGGTCCTTGAGAATCCGGTTGTAATCCATGATTTTCAGCTGGTTGGACGGGAATATGACGGAAAGGAAGTAGTTGAACTCTTCTTCGCCAGTGTAGCTTGGATTGGCATCCCGTCTCATCTTGCCGACTTTAACGGCAGAAGCTGCCCGGTGATGGCCGTCAGCAATATAGAGGGCAGGAATTTCATCAAAGGCCTTCTGGATGGTTTCGATGGCGCTGTCTTCGTCGACAACCCAAACGGTGTGCCGAACGCCGTCTTCCGCTGTGAAGTCATATTCCGGAGTTTTCGCGGTCCATTCATTCACCAGAGCGGAAATTTCTGCTTTCTCCGGGTAAGTCAGGAAGATGGGTCCGGTGTTGGCGTTGGTGGTATCCACGTGGCGGATCCGGTCTCTTTCCTTGGCTTCCCGGGTGAATTCATGCTTCTTGATCCGGTCTTCCATGTAGTCATCCACGGAAGCAGCTCCGACAATTCCCGTTTCCTCAATATCACCCATGATCAGGCGATAGATATAGAAATTCGGCTTGCCATCCCGGATGAAGGTTCCTTCTTCCAGGAACTTGTCGATGTTGGCTTTTGCCTTGGCGTAGACCTGATCATCATACTGATCCATCTCACGCGGCAGGTCAATTTCAGCTTTGTCCACATGCAGGAATGAGTAAGGATTGTCCTTTACCATCTCACGGGCTTCATCGGAATCCATGACATCATAAGGAAGTGCAGCCACTTTGTCAGCTCGCTCCTTGGAAGGACGAACCGCTTTAAAAGGTCTAACTTTCATTAATTACTCCTCCCTTATTCTTTTGAAAAGAAATCTTCTATAATCTGAACAATTTCTCCGCCGATTCTGGTCTGAGCTTCCTTGGTGGCCGCTCCGATGTGGGGAGTCATGGAGATTTTGGCATGCTTGGTAATTTTTTCGTTCTTGGTCGGTTCTTCCTTGAAAACATCCAAAGCGGCGGCAGATACTTTTCCGGAATCCAGCGCTTCAACCAAGGCATCCTCGTCAATGAGTCCGCCTCTGGCGGTGTTGATCAGGAATACGCCATCCTTCATCATTTCGATTTCTTCCTTGCCGATGAGATAATCCTTGTCTTTCTGCTTGGGGATATGCAGGGAAATGAAATCGGAATTCTTGATCAATGTCTCCAGATCAACAAAGCGAGCGGTTTCTTCTTCTGCCTCTGCTCCGGAACGCTTGTTGTAGACAACATTCATGCCCAGAACTTCAGCGCGCTTTGCGACTTCCTTGGCGATCCGGCCAAAACCGATCAGACCTAAAGTCTTGCCAGCCAGCTCGATGCCTTCGTATTTCTTCTTGTTCCACTCGCCGTTGCGCATGGTAGCGTTGGCAATTCCAATGAACCGGGCCATGGAGAACATATGGCCGATGGTCAGCTCCGCGACAGAAGCGGAGGAGGCAGCCGGAGTGTTGGTGACTTTGATCCCCTTTTCTTCTGCGTAGGGCTTGTCGATGTTGTCAATTCCAACACCGCCGCGGATTACCAGCTTGAGCCGTCCGGTTTCAGCCGCGGCGTCAATGATGTCCTTTTTCACTTTTGTGGCAGAACGAACGACCATGACATCGACATCTTTCACGGCAGTCTTTAACTCTTCCGGTTCGTAGAATTTTTCGATGACTTCGTAGCCAAGAGATTTCAGTTTATCAACGGCAGATGCTTCCATTCCGTCCGTTGCCAGGATTCTGATCATTTATAATTTCCTCCAGTTTTTACTGTATTATTTGGGGCAAGTCTTAGACAGGATTGTTTTCCTTGAATTTCTTCATGAAATCAACCAGGTATTCCACACCTTCCACCGGCATGGCATTGTAGATGGATGCGCGGATTCCGCCGGCAGACCGGTGACCCTTGAGGTTGCTCATACCGGCAGCAGCCGATTCCTTGACGAACTTGGCCTCCAGCTCTTCATTGGGAAGACGGAATACGACATTCATCTTGGATCTGGATGCCTCGTCATTGGGGTTCTTATAATAACCTTCAGACTGTTCGATGTAGTCGTAAATCATCTGGCTGCGCTTGACAGCGAGTTCATTCATGCCTGCGGTTCCGCCATTGGCTTCCACCCAGTCAAGAACCAGTCCCAGTACATAGATCGCCCAGGTGTTGGGGGTGTTGTACATGGAATCATTCTCTGCCATGGTCTTGTATTCAAGCATGACGGGAGTTCCTGGCTGAGGTTCGCCGATCAGATCTTCGCGGATAATGACAACAGCCAATCCGGCAGGTCCCATGTTTTTCTGAGCGCCCGCATAAATCAGGCCGAATTTGGATACATCGACCGGCTCGGACAGGATGCAGGATGACATGTCGCAAACCAGCGGTACATTGCCGGTTTCCGGAATATAATCCCACTTGGTTCCATAAATGGTGTTGTTGTCGCAGTAGTGAACATAATCCGCATCCGGGGACAGCTTGAGTTCTTCCTGGCGCGGAATCCGTGTGAAGCCCTCGGCTTTGCCGGAGAAGGCTACATTGATTTCCCCGTACTTTTCAGCTTCCTGCTTCGCTTTGCCTGAGAAAGAGCCGGTGACAATGTAGTCAGCCTTCTTGTTCTTGGTCAAAAGATTCATCGGAATCTGGGCAAACTGCATCGTAGCGCCGCCCTGCAGGAACAATACCTTATAATTGTCCGGAACAGCAAATACTTTTCTGAATTTGGCTTCGGTTTCCTTGAAAATCTGGTCGTAAACCTTGGAGCGGTGTGACATTTCCATGACACCCATTCCGGATGCGTTATAGTTGGTCATTTCCTTGGCAGCAGTTTCAAGTACCTCTAAAGGCAATTCAGAGGGGCCGGCTGAGAAATTAAAAATTCTCTTGTTTTCCATATTCATTCTCCTTCCATGTTCGGGTTTTGTTATATGAATAAAAAGTACTTTTACGTGAAAAGTACTGATACCGTTTTAATTATAGCCTAATTTCGCCGTTTTTTTTAGTCACTTTCCCGAAATGAAGGAACCTGTTTGTAATTATTTCATTTTATCGGGTCATCGGTCAGGAAATGCGGAATCCCTGCCTGAAAACGTTCTATTATTGTTATTAATTAAAAACTAATTGTTCTGCCAACTTGGAGCGAAACCCGAATTTTGCTAGTTGGAGTTTGCATTGAGATATCGTCGAAGCATAAAAATAAGCCTGCCGATCCGCGATCGCAGGCTTATTTTTATCTCTGACGAGACTGGTACCGCTGACGCAGCAGCACGATGGATGGGAAAAGCACCGCTCCGATGACAACGCCGGACGCCCCCTGCAGCAGATTCGCAGGCAGTTGGGGGATTGCTCCGTTGAACCCGTACATGAATGCTTCGGTCACAAAATAACCGGCAACCATGAGAAGTTCCACCAGGATAAAGATCCCGATCGCACCCTTGACCTGATGAACTTTCTGCAGAAACAAACCGGCCAGAAAACCCACCAGTCCCTTGATCAGAAACGTCGGCAGCGCATAGCTGGTATAAGCCAGCATGACATCCGCCATGGCAGAGCCGATGGCAGCCGGAAGCCAGGCGGCCGGACCCAGCAGGGTTGCACCCGCCAGGATCATACCATCCCCCAGATGGATGTAGCCAATGGGCATGGTAATCTTCAGCAGATAGGTCGCTACAAAAATCAGGGCAGCAAACAGCCCTAAATGAGTCAACTTTGAAACTGATTGGACTTTCATGTGAAAAAACCTCCTGTACAACAAATCTACAGTGATTGTATCAGTGCAAAGCCCGTTTTAAAATGGCTCCCGCAAGAAACTGTACTGGTCGGTCCCGGCAGCCCACCACCCGGAGACTGTCCTGTCTCCAGGCTTTGTCAATGTGTCCTCTGCCCGATCCCCTGGTTGAACTTCTGACACAAGGAAAGCCCGAACGGGAGGGGATCCGTTCGGGCATTGAGTCAATTTAAGAATTTTCGGATTTTCCAGGCTTGGGGGCCCAGGCATCAGTCTACGGTTGTACGCAGAGTATCGCTTCTGTTGCTAACTTAGTTGCCGTTGGAGTTGGAATTTCCATTTGAATTGGTATTTCCGTTATTGCTTCCGGGATTCACGGTTCCGTTCTGAAAACCGCGGCCCCGATTATTCATCCGTCCGCCCAATCCAGGCATTCTGCCACGGCCATTGCCCTGCGGTTTGTTATACATCATGCCGCCGCGACCCTGGCCGGTCTTCAGCTGATCGAGGATCACCTTGGCTGCCTCATCCGTCTGCGCATTCTTCAGGTCTTCCATCTGTTCCGCCATCCAGCTGTCTTCCCAGCGTCCTTCGAACAGGTTCCAGTCATCGGCTTCCGTTCCCAGAATGGCCTTGATCTTCTCCTGTGTCGGAGCCAGCTTGGTCTGGATCTCTTCATGCACGCCGGTGATGGAATCCCATGCAGCCAGAACATCAGTCTTGCTGCCGGCATCAATCGCGGTTCTGAGCGCTTCATGCAAAGTGTTCAGCTGAGCCTGATAGTCAACCTTAATGTTCTGCGCTTCTGCCCGGAGCAGATTCAATTCTTTTTGCTGTTCTGCCGTCAGATCGGAATTGAAGCCGAATCCTCCGCCGAAACAGCCTCCGCCCATGCGGCCAAAGCCTTTCATCATACCGAAGAAGCCTCTGCCGAATCGGGAGGACGGTGTCTGCTCGGTCTGAGTCGATGGCTGAGTGGATGGTTGGGTATTGGTGTCATCCGCCATGGCCCGGAGGCCAAAGCCAGCACCTGCAACCAATCCCGCGGCCAGTACGAAGCTAACAATTTGTCTTTTGTTCATTTGTCATTTCTCCTTGTTTATGTGTTGGATCAGAATGAGATCTGATTCCGTCGTTATTGGGGTAATGTTCCTTTGTTCTATGGTTTCATTATGAGGCATCCGAATCCTGAATACTATCGCCAAACCTGGGCTAAATTGTGGCAAAATAGTGGGATCCAGCAGAATGACCGCCGAGGAGGTCATTCTGCTGGATCCCATTGTGTCCGGTTCAGCCGCCGAACGAAGGATTCATTTTTTACTCTATTCAGCCTTTGATGAGACATCCTCGGTTTTATCCAGCATAATGTTCAGCACTTCAATATCCGTCTGCTTCATACCTTTGGCCGCAAAACGGCCAATGCTCCGGATGGTCTCTTCTATATCCTCTTTCAGGAGTCCCTCGCCGGCTTTGAAGCTGCGATTGGTTTTGGCCATCTCAAATCCGGTAATGCCGGCATCCACGGCCGAGGCGATCTTGGCGGCACAGGAAGGTTTGGCACCATCACAGACCATGCCGGAATCGATCATCAGGGCGTTGGCCACCGTCTGATAAATCAGATCCCGGTTGGACGAGTCGTGGAGATAAGCAATGCCGGCTCCTGCTGCGGCCCCCGCGCTGGTCACGCCGCAGAAGGCAGACAGTCGGCCGATGTAGCGCTTGATATGGAGGGCCGTTAAATTCGACACGAGCAGAGCCCGCATTGTTTTTTCCTGATCCGCTCCCATTTCCCGGGCATATTCCATGACGGGCAGCGAGCAAGTGATGCCCTGGTTGCCGGAACCGGCATTGATGACCACCGGCAGGGCACAGCCGCTCATTCTGGCATCGGATCCGGCAGCGGCTTTCGCCCGGGCCCGGGTGCGGATGTCATTGTTTCCGGACAGAAGAATCTTTCCGATGGATGATCCAAAATCCTGGGTCAGGCCAGCCTGGGCAATGGCTGCGTTAAGCTTCATCTGATTTTCCAGCTCGGTCCGGATTTCTTCCAGGTCCACGGTGTCGGCATAATCCAGGATCGCCTTCATGCTCAGGTCATCGTAAAGATTCTTCTCCGATTCCCGGCCCAACACCTGGGCTTCCATGAATTCCTCACCGTTTAAGGAGATCCGGACAATGTTGTTGTGCTGGTTCATAATCTCCACAATCACCTTATTGCCTCTGGCATCTTCCATATGGATCTCAATATTCAGGTTGGGAACGCCTTCCTTCAGATGCACCCGGATGACGTTGTCCGCGATGAGCTGTCTAGCCGTCTCCAGATCCGTCTCGGTTACACCTGAGAGAACCTCGAGCCCCAGATCCGCTTTGCCGCCGACGATTCCCAAAGCAACCGCGGAATCAATCCCCTTCATTCCCTGGGAATTCGGTACTGTGACGCCCATAACATTTTTAATAATATTTCCACTGCAATAGGCATCTACCGATGCCGGTATGGATCCAAGCACCGCCCTTGCCCTGGCACTGGCCAATGCCACAGCAATGGGCTCGGTACACCCCAGAGCGCAAATAAGTTCATCCTTGAGGATCTGAGAAAATTTATGCATGTACTGCCTCCGTTTTTCGTTTCATTCCGCACCATGTTGACATTCTTTTCACTCATATTATCCACGAACTACCCTGAAAAGACAACCATTCCACAAGAACCAATAAACTATAAAAACCGGGCCGTTACGAAACATCGCAACGGCTCGGCGGGCTTTCTGAGAAATCGCATATTGGATTGGAATGGGGCTTTGATTTGCTGTCATCCATATTTTCTTGGTTCGTGGCATCCATGCGCCAACGGTTTTCGCGAAATATTCCACGCGTGCCCATCGATGAGTCCCTGTATTCCCTAATTTTCCTGTCTTTTTTTGCGATCCTTGCGTTTGACAAAGGAATACAACAGTAATATGACCCCAATCGTCAGCACGGCGGATATAAAATAAATGACAATTTCCGGTTTCCGGAGCTTGTCCTCAATCTCAATCAACAGAATCGAAAGAAAGATCAGGAATAATCCAATTGTTATTCCGTATTGCTTTTCCATCAAATGGATCACTCCTTTTCTCAATTATTTAGCTTTAACTAAATTATACGGAGAAAAAGTGTGAATGTGGTGGATGGCCTGTGAAGGAACTATGGCTATTCATTGAAATTCCCACTGCCTAGTGACGAAACCTTTTTTGAAAACGTCTAAAGGATGCCTTCGCGCTTGAGCACTTCCAATCCCTGGTTTTTCAGATTCTTCAAACTGCCGTGGTTGTAGATAATATAGTCGGCAAACCGGTGGTTTAAATCCTCCCTGGTCTGCCGGTGGTGAGCCAGCCGCCGCCGGATGTTTTCCACCGAATCGCCCCGCCGGGCCATCCGCTTCTTGATCAGAGTACGCGATACCTTCAGATAAAGAACAATGGTGTCTTCCGGATACAGCTCCTTGAAACGCTTGACTCCGTTGATATCCAGCGAGGCATAGGCACTCTGCCCGTCGCCGACCTTCGCCTCTACCTCTGCCCGGGTTACGCCGTAATAATGACCGGAATATAAGGATTCCTCAATGCGGTCCGCAGCCAGAAATTCCTCTTCCGTCACAAAATAATAGCTGATCCCATCGATCTCGCCTTCCCGCGGGGGGCGAGTCGTGGTGGAGACAATTTCCTTCAGCCCCAGTTCGCCAAAGTAGTTGCCCAAGGTGGTTTTCCCTGAACCGGAAGGTCCATTGATGATGATGATCATGTTGTTCACTCCCGCTAAAATTATTATTCCATTGCAGCCCGCCCTGTCTGTTCTCTATGCAATGCAATGATCAAACTGAATGGACCATTCAGTCTTTGCTTCATTATATCATTGCGCCTGCCCAACCGGGTGGCTTGATTCATTATCGCCAGGCATTCCTTCATTCCCCTCGAAGATCAACAAAGAGCCTTCCTTGAATTATTTAAAGGCTGCATTATTTTAAAAAAATGATAATTACTTTGAAAGATCCCAAAGCTCTTCTGTCATTGTGCCTTCCAAACAAAGCAATATCGAAACGCTTCAGTGAAATTAACACTGATCGCACGCTGCGGTAACGTGAACGAACTGTTCCTATACATTGCCAACCCCCACATCGCCTTGTAAAGTGGACTTGATAGACTTAGTAAGCAATGATAGGAGAATACCAAGATGAGTCCCATGGAAGACCTGCGCGGTTTACTCGACGAATTGAACTACCTGGAGGATCCGGCCATTGGGAGCTCCCGCTGTTCAGCTATGGCTTTATATGCTCACGTTAAAAATTATGTGCAACATGTATGATGTCGAAATCAGACAGGAAGCCTTCAAGTGATTATTGAAGGGGCAAAAATACAGCTGTAGCACTACAGCATCAATAGCTTAATAAAAGCACAGACGCCTTGCAAACACTAAGTTTGCTGCTCTCTGTGCTTTTTAAACTGTAAAAGTCGGGTCGCGATGGCTCTGCCCTTCGATCGGATCGCCCTAATTTTCGATGGTTATGGCGGGAGTTATACCCACCATCGGGGAACAAGGCTCTGGCCATTGCAAATCCGTTGGATTTCATCAGCTGCTGTCAAAATATGGTATAATAATAACGTATTTATTTTATTTTTCACACGATTGAACAGGAGTTGATGATTTTTGGGTGATCCCAGCAGTTCGGGGCAAGCGATTCTGCTTGCTGTTGTACTTGCACTGATTCTTATTTCCGCCTTTATTTCACTGGCTGAAACCGCCTTTCTGAACATGTCCAAGGGAAAACTGCGTTATCTGGTGGACGAAGAAGTCCGCGGAGCAGATAAGCTCAGCATTCTGCTGGAGGACCAGGAAAGTGTTTACCGGACCATGATTGTAGGGAATTCCATCTTCAATGTTGCTGCCTCCGCACTGGGCACCGCATGGTTTATCCGTCAGAAACCGACTGGCCACACGACCTACGATCTGCTGATCGGCATTGCGGTCATGACAGTGGTGGTTCTCATCATCGGTGAAATCCTGCCTGAATCCATCGGCCGGCGGCATCCCGAGAAAGTCTCGTTATTCTCCATGGGGCTGACGAAGGTTTTCCTGTTTATACTGCGCCCCTTTGTGGTGATCTTCTATGGGATCTCAGGCTTAATCCTGCGTCTGTTTGGAATTAAGCGCCGGCCCGAGGAAACGGGAATGACAAAGGAAGAGTTCAGGAACATCGTGGATGGCTCGGTGGAAGAGGGTCTGCTGGATCTGGAAGAAAAAGAGATCATCGAAAATGTCACGGAATTTGGGATCCTTCGTGTCAGCGACATCATGACTCAGCGCTACGACATGGTGGCACTGGATCTGGATACGCCTTACGACGAAGTGGTGGATATCATCCGACGGGAGAAATATTCCCGCATCCCGGTGTATCGGGACAACACCGACGACATCGTAGGCATTCTCAACGTGAAAGACCTGATGTTCACTCAGAACAGTCCGGGGTTTTCCCTGCTGGACTATGTCCGCCCGGCATTCTTCACCTATGAATTCAAGCTGGTGCAGGAACTGTTCCGCGAAATGCGGCGGGAGCGCACCCACATCGCGGTGGTTCTGGATGAATACGGCGGAACCGTCGGCATCGTCACCATCGAGGACTTCCTGGAAGCCATTGTCGGGGAGATCGACGACGAGTATGACGATGAGCCGGAAAGCGCCATTGATAAAGTCAGTGATTCCGCCTATGAAATGGACGGCATGATGAAACTGACCGATATTAATGATGAACTGGGCTTTGAGATCGAATCGGAAGATGTCGATACGATTGGCGGCTTTATCATTGAACTGCTGGGGAACTTCCCCGAAGAAGGCCAGATCATCCCTTGGGAGAATCTGGAGTTCACCGTCACCGAAACGGAAAAGAATCGGGTCAACCGCGTACGGATCAAAGTCCTGTCGGAAATGACCCCGGAAAATAAAGCAAAGGATTAAGGGGACCGGCCGGTCCCTTTTTCAATCAGAGGATGAAGACTACACCAAACCAAACACCAGGATCAACTAAAGATCAAACACCAGGATCAACTAAAGATCAAACACTGACCGATGCTGACCACCAGCCATTCATGACTGAGGCTTTGGCCCATGCGCAACTGGCGCTGGAGCAGGGTGAAATCCCGGTGGGCTGTGTCATTGTCCGCGATGGGGCAGTTATCGGACGGGGTCATAACGAAAAGGAAGGGCGCAAGGACCCCAGCGCCCATGCTGAGGTGCTGGCCATCCAGGATGCTGCCCGCCGCATCGGCGACTGGCGCCTGAACGGCTGCGTGCTCTATGTAACCCTGGAACCCTGTCCCATGTGCGCCTCACTGATTACCCAGTCGCGCATCCGGGAAGTTCATGTGGCACTGCATGAAGTCCAGTCCGGGGCACTGGGTACTGTGCTGGATCTGACCCATGACCCCTTAAACCATATCCAGCTGCGGGTAAAGTGGGATTACCGCTCCGAAGCCGAAGCTCTGCTCGATGAATTCTTCCAGAGCAAAAAACGAAAACCGGGAGGAACTGGCGATGAGTCTGAGCGTCTTTGATCCGGACCGCGGAACCTGCTTTAGGGAAGCGGTCTCCGGGGAAGGGTTTCTCAAATACCTCTACACAACCGGCTCCGGCCGCCTCACCCTGGAAGCCCTGGTCAAGCGAAAACTGTTCCAAACCATCGCCGGAGCTTACTGCAGCAGCCGCTGGTCCAGATCTTCCATTGAAGGTTTTGCTGCTCAGTATGGCATCAACCTCCATGAAGCAGTGATCCCCCAGGACGGGTTTCGCCATTTCAACGATTTTTTTGCCCGGCGTCTCAAGCCGGGAACCCGGCCCTTTGATCCGGCGCCCCATGTCCTGATTTGTCCGGCTGATGGACGGGTCCGGGTGGAAACCGCCCTTGATCCGTCGTTGCTGCTGCAGATCAAGGGAATGACCTATCCCATGGATGAACTGATCGGTGAGGATGCCTCTCCCTGGCGAGGCGGCACCCTGTTTACGATCCGGCTCAATCCGACGGATTATCACCGGTATCATTACCCGACCACCGGGGTCGATCTGGGATCCCGAACCTTCCCGGGAGCGTACTATTCGGTCAATCCGATGGCGCTGGCGAGGATTCCCCATCTCTACCTGAAGAATCATCGTCAGGTGACCAAACTGGCAACAGACCGCTTCGGAACCGTCCTGTTCATTGAAGTGGGTGCCACCTCGGTCGGCTCCATCCACAACAGCCACGGTGAGGGTCCTTTTGCCAAAGGGGATGAAAAGGGCTGGTTTGAATTCGGCGGATCCACCATCCTGCTGATTATCCCGCCTCTGCCCCAGGGATCTCTGAAGATTCGCGAGGATCTGCTCCGGCAGTCTGAACTGGGCATTGAAACCCTGCTTCGAATGGGCTCTTCTCTGGCACAGATCGAATGACAAAACCTCCGGTCCACACATGGATCGGAGGTTTCACTTTGTTCGATCAATGAAAATAATGAAGAGAAGTACAAGTCCTGAAATCAACGAGTCCGATTATTTGCGATCCCCTTGAAAGCGGTTGCGGATCCGGTCAAACCATCTGGTTTTTTCCTGTGTTGCCGACGTTGAGTCAACCATATGTACCAGTTCATTGTAGATTTTCAGAGTCAGGCCGGCTTCCGGAATAATATAGTAGAGATTGTCGGCCTCTATGATACCGATGATTCCGTTAAGCCGCTTGATGTTTTCTTCCCGCACCAGAGATGCGTTCTTCAGTGTGAACCGAAGCTTGGTGCTGCAGCGCTTCAGACCGGTTACATTCTGTTTCCCGCCAATGCTGTCGAGCAAGGCCTGTGCGATCTCCCTGGCTGATAACGACATGTTACATCCGCTCCTTTGTAGAAATCTTTAAAAATTCCAGCAGATCCACCATCGTTTCCTGCCGGGTGATCTCCCAGAACAGGTCATGGCGGGCGCCTTCGTAAAAGCGCAGATAGATTAAAGGCAGACCGGCACCGCTCAGGGACCTGGCCAGTTTGGCCGCTCCCTTGCCAAAGTTACCGATCCGGTCCTGTGTACCTGAAATAATAAGGATCGGCAGATTCTTTGACAGTCTGGCCAGCTCATCCTTGCGATACCAGACCGAAAGTCCTTTGGCGAGGCTTTTCATGAACTCGTGATCCACCGGAAAACCGCACCGCGGATCTTCCTCATACCGGGCCGCCTCGATGGGATCACTGGTCCGCCAGTCGGTTCGGGCCAGATGAATGCCCGAAGCAAACCCTTTGAGAATCATCTGGTACAGAGCCCGTTCGGCTCCTTTTCGTTTCTTCAGGTGGCTCAGCAGCGTATTGGAAGCCAGGTGCGCCCGCTCCAGAAGAATGGGATTGCGGTCGTTGGTTCCGGACAGAATCAGTCCGTCCCAGCGCGTCTTATCCAGTTCTGCCGCCCGCAGCGCAAGAAAAGATCCCATGGAATGTCCCAGTAAAATCACCGGAACATCCGGCAGTTCCTTCGCAATTGCCTCCCGGACTGCATGAATTCCGCCCAGCAGCAAACTCATGGCATCGCCGGACACGCTTCCCAAACTGGGTCCGGTGCTGCCGTGACCAGGATGGTCATGACCCCAGACTTCATAGCCGTAATCATTTAAAAATGAGGCCAGTTCCTCGTATCGTCCCATATGTTCTGAAATGCTGTGGATAATCTGGACCACTGCCTTGGGCTGACCCGCTTCGTATTGCCAACGGTATGTTGCAAGGGGCAATTCCCCTAAATTTACTTCCACTTTCATCATTTGATCACTCCTGTCCTCTATTATACTGGACAGTTATGAATTAGTTTTATGTTATTTATCGTCATCAAAACTTAATGTTTTGCGAAAAACATTTCTATATTGCTTCGGAGCCCTCAGTGCGCCATTTCCCGAGAAATTCTCCTTAAGACCGCAACAGATCCTGTAATTGTATCGTTCAATTCAATTGCATTCAATCTCATTTATTGTTAAAATCATGCTATCCTTAACAAATGTTCGGAGGTTAATAATGAAGAAAATCATAAGTGCAGTTTTACTCGGCGCAATGCTCACCGCTTGCAGCCCGGCCGCTCCTGCCGGACCCCAGACCAAAGAAGTTACCGTAAAGGGAATGTACGACGGACTGAAAGTCAAAGTCACCGCTACGGCAGATAAGATCGAAAAGGTTGAGGTTGTTGCCAACAACGAGACTCCAGAAGTTGCTGGCGAGGCTCTGAAGAGCATTCCCGCCAAGATCATGGAAACCAATAAGATAACTGTTGACGCAGTTTCAGGTGCAACCATGACTTCCACCGGAATCAAGACTGCGGTCGAGCAGGCTCTGACCGAAATGAAGCTGGATGTTACCAAGTTCAAATAAGTCAAAAAAAATCAGCCGCAGGGCTGATTTTTTTTCTTCTCCGCTCTCTTTCCTGTTTTCTTCCCTGTAATCTTCGTTTCCTTCCTCCCTGCTTCCTTTCTTGTTATCTTCTTTTCCTTCTTCCTTGTAATCTTCCTTGCTTTCTTCCCTGAGCCGTGGAGTCATGCACTGGTATACCGCGGGGTTCAAATCAGTGCGAGGGTAAGGAATTTGGACTTTGTTTTTGTGCAGAGTTGAATTAAATCCGATTCACAGGATTGAGGAACCAGAATCCGTACGGCGATCAAAAAATTTTTCTGGAACAGACTCGATCTGCAGTCCAGTGGTTTCTGCCGTTGGCCCAACATTAGTTTGCTTTGGGGCAGAGTGATTCGACAAGGAATTATACGAAAGTTGGGTTATAATGCCGGGTTGAATTTTCGTTATTGAACCGGTTTCGCTTTACAAATCAAAAAAAGTGCGATTTAATGGTAAGTGTGAGTGAGTAACACTCTGGAGGTAATAACATGATTTCAATGATGGAGACCAGAATTAATCTGTAAACGACAAAACCCGGGCACGATATGCCTTTTTTGTCATGCAGAAAATTCGGGAGACATCGCTGTGATCCTTGTTATGCACCTCGCTTTATTTTTTGTGCAATAAAGCTATCGTTTGCATCTGACATGGTCATGGGAACTCCCATGGCCTTTTTTGCATGCCTGGAGATCCGTGCCAGCCCTTTTTATCCAAAATTTGACAGTCAAGGAGGACAGTATTCGTGAAAATTAACCTGAAAGACTACATCGCACTATTAAAAAAATACCTGGTTAAGGAAAAGAAAGGCTTGCTCGCGCTCTTTCTGATCCTGATCCTCAATGTTCTGGTTGAAACCGCCAAGCCGCGTTTGCTGGGCGAATTCATCGACCAGGTCGTAACGGATGTTCCGCTGGCCAGTATCTATGGCCTGGCCGTCCTGTTCCTGGTTCTGACGGCTACCAAGCAGGGGATCGGCATTGCCATCGCCTGGCTGACCCAGAACATCGGGTGGCGGGCCACCAACGGCCTGCGCATTGATCTGACAAGCCACACCATGGACCTGGATATGGCCTTCCACAAGCGCTTTACTCCCGGTCAGCTGGTGGAACGGGTGGACGGGGACATCAACTCCCTGTTCGGCTTCTTCACCACCTTCATCACCGGAATCGTCATGAACCTGTTCATGATGGCCGGCGTCTTTGTCTACTTCTTCTTCATCGACTGGCGCTTTGCCCTGCTGTACATGGGTGCGACCATCCTGGTCTATCTGTACATGATCGTCATGGGCAAGAAGATCGATGAGACCTCCGAACACCTGAGAGAGGAAGAATCGAACCTCTACGGCATCATCGGAGAAGCAATCACCTCCGTTGAAGACATCCGCACCCTGGATGCCCGACCTCATCTGATGAACCGGATGAACGCAGTGCTCCGACGCCTGTTCAAATGGTTCAAGCGTGATTTCATGTTCGGCTTCGGTGCCTGGGGCTATGACGAGGCCGTCCTGTGGGGCGTTGAATTCATCGTCGTCCTCTTGATGGCAAAGATGGTATTTGCCGGGGAACTCTCCATCGGTACCGCCTACCTGATCAACCGGCTGGGCGAACTGATCATCATGCCGATCCTGAACCTTCGGGAAGAACTGATGTACATGCAAAAAACCGATGCCTCCATCCGCCGGATCCGGGAAATCCTGTCCGAAAAGCGGGATTTATCCTCCGGCACCGAAACGGTGACGGCCAATACAGGCGGCATCGAACTGGACCATGTTCATTTCTCCTATGAGGACAATGAAAAGGTCATCGACGATGTGACACTGCGCCTGGAGAAAAACAAAATTCTTGGGCTCCTGGGACGGACCGGCTCCGGCAAAACGACCCTGGCCCGCCTGATCGTGAAGCTGTACGATCCCAGCGAAGGTACCGTTTATCTGGACGGCACCGACGCCCGCCGCCTGTCGGACGAGACGCTGCGTCGCAAGATCTCCTACGTTACCCAGGAAGTTCAGCTGTTTAATACTTCGGTGCGCGACAACCTGACCCTGTACGATCCTTCGGTCACGGATGAAAAGATCATGGCCACCATTGACCGCATCGGCATTCGCGACTGGTTCAACAAGCTCCCCGAGGGACTTGATACCAAAATTTCGACGGAAGCCCCCTTCCTGTCCACCGGCGAACTCCAGCTCCTGACCTTCATCCGCGTCTTTTTAAAGGAACCGGAAATCGTCATTCTGGATGAGGCCACCTCACGGCTGGATCCCATCACTGAAAAATATCTGGAGAAGGCCTTGAACACCCTGCTGGAAAACCGGACCGCCATCATCATCGCCCACCGTCTGAAAACTGTTCTGCGGGCCGATGAAATCATGATCCTGGAAGATGGCCGCATCCTGGAGCAGGGCGCTACAGCTCAGCTGACCCAGGATCCTGACTCTCACTTTGCCAGACTGCTTCAGCGCGGCCTGGAGGAGGTACTTATATGATAAAATCAAACACCCGATCCAATACCGGAAATATGATCCGGGGAATCCGCATCTTCATCAAGCAACTGCCCCAGGTCAAGGGCATTTATCTGATCAACCTGTTTGGCTGGACGCTGCTCTATGTCACGATGCTGGTTCCCGGCCTCATGTACCGCAATTTCTTTACCTATCTGGAAACCGGCGAAGCCTATGACCGCGGCCGGGTCCTTGGCATCATGCTGCCCCAGATGCTCAACGCCCTGCTTCGCATCAGTCTGATCATCGGAGTCGGCTATTTTCTGGCGCTGCTTCTGTTCAAGGCCAATTACGGCATGAAGCAGAACCTGCTGGACATGATCCTGACGGAACGCCCGGAAAAGAACAAATTCTCCATGGGTGAGGCCATCAACTCCATCAAGGAGGATCCGATGCATGTCACCTTCGCCCTGGACAATTCACTGGATTTCTTCGGCAAGCTCATGTACAACATCGTGGTCTTCTTCATTCTGCTGGCGGTGGACGCCCAGCTGACCATCCTGCTCTTCCTGCCCCTCATCGGCATTGCCTGGGTGGCCAACGTCATGAGCAACCGCATCATCAACAACCGGAAAAAGTCCCGCAAAGGCTCCGCTCTGGTTTCATCCCTGCTGGGTGACCTGTTCAACAATATCCAGGCCATCAAAGTGAACGGCGCGGAGCGAAGCGTCATCGCCCGCCTGCTGGAATATGGCGAGATCCGCCGGAAAGCCATGGTGAAGGACAGCCTGATTCAGGAACTGCTGTGGAACATCTCCAACAATATTTCCGGAGTAGGCACGGCCCTGATCCTCATCGCCGCAGCCGGAAAAATCCGGGCCGGCACCTTTTCCACCGCCGACTTTGTCATCTTCAACTACTACATCTGGAATGTAATCTCCTTCTTTGAATGGGTCGGACGCCAGGCCGCCCGCTTCCAGCAGAGCACGGTCTCCCTGGACCGCATGCTGGAAATGACCGGACAAAGCGATGACCGCTTCCTGTTCGATGTCAACCGGTTCAACCTGAAAAATCCTCCCTCTGCCATTACCGAACAGCCCCTGGCAGAACCTTTGAAGGTCCTGAGTGTGAAAAACCTGACTTCCACCTATGGGGGGGAGAATGGCGTAAGTGATATTTCCTTCGACCTCCCGGCCGGAGAGTTTCTGGTCATTACCGGGCGCATCGGTTCCGGCAAATCCACTCTCCTGAAAACTCTGCTCGGAGTCAAATCAAAAGATTCCGGCGAGGTGCTGTGGAACGGACAAGCTCTGCCCATCGAACAGGGCGTCATTCCCCCGCAGTTCAGCTACACCTCCCAGACCCCGTCGCTCTTCTCGGAATCCATTAAGGACAATATTCTGCTTGGCCATGAGCGTCGGCCGGAGGTTCTGGAACGAGCGTTCTCAGATTCCGTTCTCAATGAGGACCTGCAGCAGTTTGAGCAGAATGCTGACACCCTCATCGGCACCAAGGGCGTCAAACTGTCCGGCGGACAGAAACAGCGCGTCGCCATTGCCCGCATGCTGGCCCATGAAGCGGAAGTCTTCGTCCTGGATGATGTTTCCTCGGCACTGGATGTCGACACGGAGCTGAAACTCTGGGAGCGCATCGGTCAGCGCCATAAAACCCGCATCGCCGTATCCAATCGGCATGTCTGCCTGAAGAACGCGGATAAAGTACTGGTTCTCAAGGACGGTAAAATGGAAGCCTACGGCCCGCCTGGACAACTCTTATCCACATCACCTGAACTGAAAGCGATCTGGGGCGAGGAGGTGGTACCCCATGATGGAACTCCGACACCTGAACGTCCATAAACCGGACGGCACAGAGCTGATCAGCGACATCAGCTTCACCATCAATCCCGGAGACCGCATCGCCATCATCGGCGAGGAGGGCAACGGAAAATCAACCCTGCTCCGAATTCTGCTGGATCCCACCGGCGGCAGTGATTATTTTACCGTCACCGGGGAGATCCTGCATGATGATGTGATTACGGGCTATTTGCCGCAGCATCTTCCGGCCGAATGGTTCGATGCCATTCCCGCTGACTTTCTGCTGAAAAGCACACCGGACCAGATCCTGCAGCCGGAAGACTACAACCGGCTGACCCTGTTCCATGAACTGGCAGATTCCCTGCATCTACCCACCGCCTTCCTGACCCAGGACCTGCCCATGGCAAAACTGTCCGGCGGGGAGCGGGTCAAGCTGCAGCTGCTGAAACTCATGGGCACCCCGGCCGGGCTCCTGCTGCTGGATGAGCCCACCAACGACCTGGACCTGGCAACCCTCATATTTCTGGAGGAGTTCATTCTGCGCCAGAAAATGCCGGTGGTCTTTGTCAGTCATGACGAAACTCTGCTGGAACGCTGTGCCAACCGGATTCTCCATCTGGAGCAGGTCAACCTGAAAACCAAACGCCGATTCACCGATTACCGCGGCACTTACCGGACCTATGTGGAAGAGCGCCTGCAGGGATACGAAAAAACCCTGCAGCTGGCCCGGAAGGAAAAAGCCGAGTACCTGGAAAAGAAACGACGGCTCAATGACATCATGAATGCTGTTCACCACGCTCAAAACGCCATTTCCCGGCAGGATCCCGCCGGCGGCCGGCTCCTCAAAAAGAAAATGCATGCGGTGAAGTCCATGGAACGACGATTTGAAAAAGAAAGCTACACCAAAGTGGATCACCCGGAGGAAGCCATCGATGTCTTCTTCCCGCCAACCGACCTGCCCCCGGCCAAGCGAATCCTGGAATGGAATCAGGCCACCCTGGAACTGCCCCAGCGGACGCTCCTGGTGCCCTTTGACCTGACCATCCTGGCCCGCGATAAAGTAGTCTTCACCGGAAACAACGGGACCGGCAAGTCCCTGCTCCTGGCAAAAATCTATGAAGACCTGACCCGGCGCGGCGATCTCAACATCGGCTACATGCCCCAGGATTATATGAAAGGCCTGGAAGGCTTCCCCACCGGCCTTGATTTTCTGGCACCTTCCGGCCACAAGCTGGACAAGGAACGCGCCCGCGAACTCATGGGTGCCATGAAATTTACCCGGGAGGAAATGCTCCGGCCGCCGGCCGAACTGTCCGACGGACAAAAAGCCAAACTGTTCATCCTCCATTTCATCAAAGAAGGCAAACAACTCCTCATCCTGGATGAACCAACCCGCAACTTCTCCCCTCTGTCAGCCCCCGTGATCCGGGAGATCCTCTCCGACTTTACCGGCTGCATCATCAGCGTCTCCCATGACCGACTCTATATTGCCAACGTCTGCGACCGCCAGCTGAACCTCGCGGACCAGTTTCTCACTGAGCTTCCCTGAACAGCAACCAGCCAGAAAGTCTCCCGTGGAATGATTATCCATCTCAAGATGAACCTGTGGATCATCGTTTCATTAGTCGATTGGAAATTAATCTGCTTATCGTAAACCAGCCATGTGCTGCTGTATAAATAGCACTATTTACTAATGGTCTATCCAAAATCCCAACGTAGTTTTTAGAGCACTGCATTTTTTTTGTTGGTGAGTAATTGGACTGCCCCCCCAAACTTGGATTGAGTAATCTATGTTGGGGGGGTTATTCTTTCAGCTTAATAATATCTTGAATCTAAGTGAAGGGTTATTGAATACCTGTCTGGTACTGCAAGCTCAATTTCATTGGCAAAAACCATGGTTTACCTGGATGTAAGGAGTCGGGCAAAATCACATGAATCGTTTGAGATCGACGGACTGAAGCTGTCTCGTTGAAATCACTCCTGCGTAGAGAATCAAAAAGTATATGCTTTAAAAATGAATGAGGCAAGCGAAAACTATTACCCAGAAATCGCTGAAGAACTTAGAAAAAACAGGGTCAATCACAAAACCTGTGGGATTGATCGAATAGATCAATACCTCACGCCGACATAACATTTGATAATAGGACGAGCCCCGCGCTATGATGGAATTGCATCTTGGCGGATGTACAAATCCAAACACAGCGGAGGCTCTGAATGAATTATACACAGGATGAACAAGCTAATACAATCACTGATTACCAAAATTATCTGCACATCCCTTCGTCTCTTATTGGGTTTACTAATACGCATAGTTCACAGCATACTGCCGTTTCCGGTAAAAGTGTGATCCAGTTTCATGGAGTCCTCAAGCTAGATGACACCGATCGCGCCTGCCCCAACTGCGGGGGCTTCATGCACATTAACAATACGTCCTCATGTAGTCTTTGGCACCTGAACTTCGGGCACACTTATACTTCCCTGGAATTCGACAAGAATCAATTACTGTGCCCAACCTGCGGGATCACCAGAGTCCAACAGGTGCCCTTTCAGGCACAAGGTCATCGGATCTCGCAACCACTTTTGCAATACACTAGGGATCTTCTCGCCATCGGAACCTACAACCTCAAGCAAGTCGCTGAGATTACTGGTCTTGGCAAGAACACAGTCAAAGCGATCGACTTGAAACGCCTGGAGGAAATGTACACCCTGGACGGAAAGCTCACCAAGCCCCAGAGGCAGGCAAAGTACCTCAGTATCGACGAATTCAAGCTTCACCGAGGCCACCAGTACGCCACCCACATCATCGACATAGAGACGGGCCATATTCTCTGGATTGCCCACGGCAAGCGCAAGCAGGTCGTCTATGACTTCATTGAGCACGTCGGTCTTGAGTGGATGGACGGGGTTGAGGCAGTCGCCTCTGACATGAACTCAGATTTCCAAGAAGCCTTTGAGGAAAAGTGCCCTCATATCCAGCCGGTCTTCGACCACTTCCACATCGTCAAAAACTTCAATGACAAAGTAGTCGCTGAAGTGCGCAAAGACGAGCAGAGACGTCTCCAGGCCGAGGGCGACTACAAAGCCGCTGAGTCCCTCAAGCGGACCCGGTATATCCTGATGTCATCCCGGGAGACGCTGCAGCGCAAAGACCTGGAGGCTGTGCAGGGCAAGCCCTTGTCCAAAGGCGGCACTCTCTTCCCAAAGGCGATGATTACGCGCTGTCCAGGCAGTGAGGAGAAGTACGACCAGCTTATCCAGGACAATCAGCTTCTGCTCACGTTGGATCTCATCAAAGTGATGCTATCGGAGGCTTACAAGGCCGCCAGTGAGCCGGAGATGGCCGTTCTGATAACTGAGATCATGGAAGTATGCTATGCTTCGAGAAATGACCACCTACGCTGGTTTGGGCGCCTGATGGACCGACACTTTGAAGGGATCATTGCATTTGCGACCTACCGGATCTCTAACGGTCAGATCGAGGGGATCAATAACAAGATCAAGACACTACGACGCCAAGGTTATGGCTATCCAGACGATGAATACTTCTTCCTCAAGTTATTCGATATGAGTCGTAAAACTTACGTAAGGAATCCACCATCCCACAGAATTTATGATTGAGCCAAAAAACAGCTAAAGTCTGATCCCCCGCAGGCGTAATAAGTACAGTGAAGATAACTATTCCTGGTCTTTGTGGTTCCTTAAGGCGGCCAGCAAAAAACCAGTGATCTCCAAAGAGAGAAAATCCATTCAGCAAATAAGCTCAAACATCAAACGAAACCGAGCTGAATGCGATCAGAGGAGTTGAGGCAAAAATATACCAAGTATCAACATGAAAATATCATGTTGATCATCCAGACTGAATGCCTGAAACAGTTGAGAGTTATAAGGACCTAAGAGTAAAGAAGTCCAAGCAGGAGTCACCACAAACTCCGAGAATAATTCTCACTTAAAATTGATCCTCGCTGCAGTTAAGTTGGAAATCGACATATATACTGGCAGACCCAATGGAACATGCCGGCTCCAGAAAAAAGTGACCTGGAAAAGATCCTGGTGATCCGCAAAACACATCCAAACTAGGGCTTGTCTCCGCAGCTATGCCGCACTGAGGCATCAGTTGATCGACATTCTGATGGATTATTCAGCGACCGGAATAATCCATCAGAGTCCCTGATCGTCTCATTTTCAATGCAGCCGATTATTATAAGTTTATTTAATTCTCTATTAATTTACGTTAGTGTAAAGTTACTGTAGGTCGAAAATGAAAGAGAATAAGCCCAAGTGCTAGAAAGTTAGTAACAACCAAAAACAAACTACACGAAAGGACTTATTCTCATGCCTATCTTAACAGATTTCAACTCAATGTTCACCACTCTCAGACAAGGTTTTGATTCAAGAATGGCAAGCGGTACTCTCACCATGGATCAAGTGGTACAGGAGACTCACGAGCTGACGGATCGGATTGCCCGTGAGCAGATCCAGGATTATGTTCAGGTACTCGATGAGCGCCTGAGGAACTCACAGTTACGGAAAAAAGACTACACCATCGAACGGCGCTATCAAACAAAAACCATCGCTACTACAGCCGGACCTGTGGTCTTTGGCCGGACGTACTTTCGGGATAAAAAGACCAATCACCATGTGTGTCTGGTGGATCGTCTTCTGGGCCTTGAGCCCCATCAGAGAATCAGCCGGGAACTAGCCTCGTGTCTTCTCTCCAGTGCTAAAGATATTTCTTACCAGGGGACGGTGGAGCGCTATGCAAGCAGCGGAATTACCAGCCGCACTACGGTAATGAATCTGGTCCATCGACTGGGGAACATTGAGTCTTCTGAGGGACCCCTGCCTCAGAAAAAAGTGGTATCTCGGATCTATATTGAGGCCGATGAGGATCATGTAGCTATGCAGGACGGTTCCAATCAGCAGATGCGGCTGATCTACGTCCATGAGGGGCAGCAGAGTGTCGGGAAGAGACGCAAGGCCTTAATGGGTGTACGTCGATTTGCAGGCTTCTACAAGGGCAACTCGGATGAACTGTGGTACGAAGTGTTCGATTACCTGAACTCGGCTTATGAAGTGGATAAGATCGAGGAAATCTCCTTATCAGGGGATGGGGCGTCCTGGATCAAGATGGGTGCCCAGATTCTGCCTCGATGCAAGCTCTATCTGGATAAGTTCCACCTGGAAAAGGCCCTGCGCCAGGCGGCAACGCCGATTGATTCCTACAAAGGGACAAAGGATGAATATTACTGGTACCTCAAAGACGCCATCAGCATGGACTCCCTTGAGGACATCAACACATTCTTCGAATCAGCAGCGGGATTGCCGCTTAAAAAGACCCAGGAAAAGAAGTTAGGCGAGATGAAAACCTATCTTTTGTCCAACTGGGAATCGATCCAGAACGCGGCCAAGTCGGGCTATCAGGGCTGCAGTGCGGAAGGGCATGTCAGTCATGTGCTTTCCTCACGGTTATCTTCACGCCCGATGGGGTGGAGCACAGTAGGTGCTGAGAATATAGCGCGCATGCGAGTTTTCGTCCTCAATGGCGGGGATCTCATGGGCTACTTCGCTGCCAAAGAGAAAGAAAAGAAGAAGGAAGCCCGACTTTTGAGGCTGGAAAAACGGATCGTGAAGAAGAGCCGGGTCTACCCGGTAAAACAAGGTTCAATCAGCTATGCAACGCCTCATTTTGGGTGGTATAAATCGTAAAACCCGGGCTACTTGGAATCCGCACGGCAGGCTTATTCAGTTTTTGAACCGAAAGTAAGTTGACACTATCTTAATTTACAGTGTTTCTTGAAATACAAAGGTGATTCAGTTATTATTATAAAGGAGTAAATGATTTCACACTGTCAGGTAACAAAATGGTAATGAAACACAAACTGGATGAAACCATCTATATCATCGGAGAATCGAGAACACATATGGATAATGCCATAACGGTGATTTATAATTCTTTCTACGTTGGCTTCATCGTTGATGTCAGAACAGATATGATTGTCGATGCAGGATGCACTCATACGATTCAAATCACTGAGGAATTCTTGAAAGAAATATTCATTGGAAGAAATATCCTTGATTTTGAATCCCTGGAACGTGAAATCAAGCGGCGTTACCATGGGACTTCACAAAAGGCTGTCATTGTTTCGTTCAAAGATGCCATCAAGAAGTATCAGGATGTAAAAATTAAATTCTATCAGTAATCAGGTTCATTGAACAACTTCGCTGCTTTATTTATAGGATGCAGTCCAACCACTGTATTAGAGTAAATAAAACCCGGCATTAAAAACAATGTTTTGTTTTTTTGCCGGGTTTTTTGTCGTTTTAACCTGCCTGCCGGTTTTTTCTACCGCTTGTGATACTCGATCATTTACATCAATTAATAGGAGGAAATCATGAAAATCACAGCCATTCGAATCGGGGAAATTTCTGTACCCTTGAAAACCCCGTTTAAGACCGCATTAAGGACCGTCCACAGTGTGGAGGATATGATCGTCGAGATTCATACAGATACCGGCCACATTGGCTACGGAGAAGCCCCGCCCACCGGTGTGATCACCGGAGACACGAAAGGGGCCATTGTAGGTGCATTGAAAGATCACATCATCAAGAGCATTATCGGAATGGATCTGGAGAATTTTGAGGATATCATGAAAAAACTCGATAAATCAGTGATCCACAATAATAGTGCGAAAGCGGCTGTGGATATCGCCCTGTACGATCTTTACGGACAGCTCCACCATGCACCTGTCTACAAGTTACTGGGCGGGCACCGCAAGGAGATCATCACTGACATTACCATCAGTGTTAACGAGCCTGAAGAAATGGCCCAGGACAGCCGGGATGCAGTCAAACGGGGGTTTGATACTCTCAAGATAAAAGTCGGCAAAGATCCTGCCAAGGATATTCTTCGGATGAAAGCGATCCGGGAGGCAGTGGGTTATGATGTCAAGCTGCGAATCGATGCCAATCAGGGCTGGAAAGCCAAGGAAGCGGTCAAAGTCCTCCGCAAAATGGAAGACGAGGGTCTGGACATTGAATTTGTCGAACAGCCCGTCATTGCTCATGACATCGACGGCCTGAAGTATGTCACAGACAACATCTCCATTCCCGTCCTGGCCGATGAATCAGTATTCTCACCCCGGGATGTACTGACCATTCTTCAGAATCGGGCGGCTGATTTTGTCAACATCAAACTGATGAAGACAGGTGGCATCCACAATGCTCTGAGGATCTGCTCCATTGCGGAGGCATATGATGTCGAATGCATGATTGGCTGTATGTTGGAAGCGAAAGTCAGCGTCAATGCTGCGGTGCATTTGGCAGCCGCCAAATCCATCATCACAAAGATCGATCTGGATGGTCCGGTGCTCTGTAGTGAAGACCCCATTGACGGCGGATCCATTTTCAATGAATCCAGGATTACGGTCAGTGAAGAACCAGGTTTTGGAATCCGGAGAATCAATGGTTTGAAATATCTCGATTGAACCAAAACGCGGGCAATAGAACTCCCGACGTATGGAAAGCGGATCTGTACAAGTCAGTGCGGAAATAAAAATGAATGAGATGTCGGCATTTATTGCTATATGGCAGGGTGCCGGATGTTTAACACCATTTCAATAAGAGGTGATGAACAAAAGTCCTCAACAAGCTTAGAGTACGAACATAAAAGCAAATGATACTGTGCAATACATCAACAAGAGGAGAACGTATATGGAATTAACACTGGGTAGTTGGTCAATCATCAAGGAAACATCACTGTTGGCTCTGATCCCGCTTCTGGCTTATCTTATCATGGTATTCAGAAACAAATCGAACTTGTCGGGATTGGTGGTGGGGGTCATCGTGGCCGCGGTACTCACCGGGCAAAATCTTCAGAATCTGGCAGGGATCTTCAATGCAGCTCTGGGCTCTTTCCTGGGGACCATCGGAATTATCATAATGTTCGGAAGCGGTCTGGGATATCTGATGAACAAGGCCAAAGTAAGTCACACCCTTGTTTACTGGATCGTCAAGCAGATCGGTGTCGACTCAGAGAAGAAGGGAATGTTGGCGATCATCGTATCCTCCATTGTCATCTGCGGCCTGCTGGGCACCCTTGCCGGCGGCAATGCCGTCATTGCGCCGGTGATCATCCCCTTAGTCGCAGCCGTCGGACTGACTCCCACTGCAGTTTCAGCGCTCCTTCGCGTGGCTGGTGAAGTTGGTCTCATCATGGGACCTCTGACCGGGGTTACCATTGCCACCATGGGCGTCACCGGATTATCCTATGGGAAACTCATGCTCTGGGCTGTGATCCCGTTCAGTCTGGTCTGGCTTGCAGCCACCTGGTTTGCTGTTTTGAGGATACAGAAGAAGTACAGAGGCATCGAAGTGTATGAAATCACCGAAGATATGGTGGATTTGAGTAACATGGAGATCACAGCAAAACAACAACGCACTTCCGTATTATTCATTGTTTCCTTTATCCTGTTAGTGGCATATGGCATTTTAGCGAAACTTGGAACGAGCTATGCGATCATCGTCATGTTGGTATTGTCAGTGGTCATCGCAATCAGCAGCCAAATGGCTATGGATGAAGCGGTGGAAGAATTTGTCAGTGGTGCAGCCAAGATGACAGGAATGTTTCTGGTCTTCATCTTTTTTGAAGCGATGTTCAGCATGATCAATCTGGGCGGAGGCTTTGAGGCGCTGGGCAGTTTGCTGACCAATCTGGTATCCGGAGGCGGCAAAGCAGTAGTTATTATCATTGCCTCACTTGTTGGTGGATTCGGCATCGAAGCAGCAGCAGTCGCAGAGATCAACATCGTCCATGAGATGTTCATCAACTTGGTCACCAGTGTGAATCTCCCAATGGAAATCTGGGCCACCGCGATCCTCGCAGCCACCAGAATCACGGGATCCCTGTATCCCACAGCCAATCTGGCCGGACAACTGGGGATCGCCCGGGCTACAAATATGAAAGAAGTCCTGAAAGCCAGCTGGATCGGTGCTGCTGCTTTATGGGCATGGGTTATCATCTGGGCGTTTGTCGGTCCAATGCTGATCGGTTAGCTATTGATTGGATCTTGTCGAAAATCGCAGTTTATTGAGCTGCGATTTTTTACCTCCATTTCAAATACCACCGACAGACTGGAAATTGATCCTGCCACTTGGATTCTCCGAAATGGCATACAGATAATTTCAGGATTTTTAATTGTGATGGCTTAAAGCATTAGAATAGTAAGGAAGGTTTTTTTAGTAATTCTAATATTCAATCCATGTATTTTAATATTAAAATCAGTCTAATTCAGAGTTATATCCAATTTCAAGCCCACCCCCCTTTTGAGGGACGGAAAATTGAGAAATAACTCGAAGGATAAAATGAAGATAAAAAAATTTAAATCTCTTAATGATAGGAAACCTACCACTTCATAACCTCTCATCAATAATTCACCGTTTCTGCCCGATGAAATTAGATCAGAGATCAGACAGCCTGTTCTCACTGTTTTCTTATGAGCTAATAAGAAAATGGCTACTGTACTGACGGAAATTACAGGCCAGTTAATGGCGCAGATTTTCCCTCCTTAACGGAACCGTATTTCAATAATGGCATTTACGAAGTATGGCCGGGAGAAATTCACAGCAGGCAAATAGCAAGTAACTGGATCTCCCATACTATTACTTACCCAAAGAAGCTAATTTTTCTTCTCAACCTATTCTAAATTTCCATCCCCCAAAAAACACTCCCCATAAAGTAGTCAGTTTATATCTGTAAACTGTACTTTATGGGGAGCATACCATTTTGCATTAACCGCTATTCGGCTCAGTCGAGCTGATGCCAACTGTTCGCCGAAAGGATTCGCTTCGAATTCTTAGTAAACTTTCTTTCGTTTGAAGGGATGGGGTTTGTCGGACTGGGGACGGCTGGATCTGGATTTCCGTTTTCCGCTGCCTTCCGCAATGTCCATGGCTGCCTTGCGGCCCAGAAGCTTCTTGCCGGAGCAGGCTTCGATGACCGGAGCGGCCAGATCTTCCTTGATTTCAAAGAAGCTGAACTTCTCCAGGATCTCGATGTCGCCGATGTCCCGTGAATCGACCTTCGTGTTACTCTGCAGGAACTTCAGGAGCTTGAGCGGATTCAGACCGTCCATTTTGCCAACGGTGATGAACACTCTGGCGTTGCGCTGAGCCTGTTCCAGCTTATTCTGGGTGTAGTCGAAGGATACTTCATCGCGGTAGCGCATCATCATGAGTGCGGCGGCCACTTCTGCCAGGTTGTAATCCTCGTCCAGTGCGGTGACATGGGGAAGGAAGCGCTTATAGTCTTCTTTCTCCAGCTCTTCCCGAACATCGGTCAGGATATCAGCATACTTGGTTTCGAAAATATCTTCGACGGTCGGGATTTCCTTGCGGCGAATCTTGGAATGGGTCATCTTCTCGATCTGCTTGATGTCCATGTACTCCCGGGGAGTTACCAGGGAGAACGCGGTACCGGTACGTCCGGCCCGGCCAGTCCGGCCGATGCGGTGAACATAGGCTTCCAGATCCTGGGGCAGGTCGTAGTTGATGACATGGGAGATATTCTCCACATCGATGCCGCGGGCTGCTACATCAGTGGCTACCAGGAATTCGATGGTGCCTTCCTTGAACTTGGCCAGGGTACGCATCCGCTGAGCCTGGTTGATGTCGCCGTGCATGCCTTCCACATCGTAGCCCCGGCTCTTCAGGTGATCCGTCAGAGTATCGACGTTGCGCTTGGTGTTGCAGAAGATCAGAACCGTGGAATGGCTCGTGGCATCCAGAATCCGGCAAAGTGACTCAAACCGATCCTTGTGCTTGATTTCAAAGTAGTACTGTTCCACCGTATCAACGGTCAGACTTACTTTCTTGATGGTGATGTGCTCCGCGTCCGGCTTCAGGAACCGCTTGGTCAGATTCTTGATGGCGGGCGGCATGGTGGCGGAGAACAACATGGTCTGACGATTGTCGGAGGCATGGCTGAGAATCTCCTCAACATCTTCGATAAAGCCCATATTCAGCATTTCATCCGCTTCATCCAGTACGAAGAACTCAATGTCTTCGACCATCAGTTTTTTGCGGTTGATCAGATCGATGACCCGTCCCGGAGTTCCGACTACGATATCGACCCCTTCCTTGAGGGCTCTCATCTGACGGTCAATGGGCGCGCCGCCGAAGACAGGCAGGATGCGCAGGTTTGTCTTGCTGGACAGGCGCGTCAGCTCATCACTGACCTGAACCGCCAGTTCACGGGTCGGAGCCAGCACCAGTCCGGATACCTTGCGCTTGGATTTCCTCAGAATGGAAATCATGGGTGCCCCAAAGGCCAGGGTTTTTCCGGTTCCCGTCTGTGCCTGCCCAATGGCATCGCTGCCTGACATCAGGGTAGGGATGATGGCAGCCTGAATCTGCGAGGGTTCTTCAAACCCCATGTCCTGGATGGCTTTCAGCACTTCCGGCGCCAGCCCCAGTCCGTCAAAGCTGTTCTGCTCCACGGTTTCAATCTGCTCTTCCACGTGTTCACTCGGATTTAAAATGGTTTCTTTCAATCAATTGCCTCACTTTATCTTGGATTTATTTACTAATTCGTATAATAAGACTCTGTATAAAAAATACAGAGTCCGGAATTTCTTCATGTATTAATCATATGCTAGTCCACACATCATTATAACGTGCCATTTTTCAAATAACAACCCTCTCCGGAAAATAATTTTCCGCGGAGCCGGACCTGGCTGATCCCTGAGATCCCCACTGATCCTGGCATTCTTGGTACCATTCGACTTCCTTCCTATACTACAGCCCCATGAACTGGTCCTGCACGCCGATGGATTAGTTTTCTTGATCTGTGTTTCAATGAACGGTGCTTTATGGATCGCGTTTCAATGATTCGTGATTCAATGATTCAGGGTTCAATGGTCCGAGTTCCATGAACAGCATTCGAACATCAATTGTCAGCATTGATCAGCATACGATGAGCATTCGATCAGCCGAAACCCACCGCGAACCATACGAATGTTCCGGGATGCTCGTTATCTTCCCAGGCAAAGATCCCGGGTGATGCTGGAGAAAAGAAGGGCCGGAATCCTTGGATTCCGGCCGTAGTCATGTGTACCCTTTATCTATCTCATTTTTTCTGTAGGGTTTCTGTGTGGATCTGAAGGATTCACTGAGCTTACTTGAGCAGATCCTGGATTGCGGTTTCGGTTTCGGGTGAGATTGTCAGCTCTCCACCCAGGAGGAAGGCTTTCTCAATCCCCTGGTCGGTAATAAACTTCGCAGTGGCCGGATTCAGGGCTTTCGCCGGGGTCAGCAGGAGAGGCGCTCCATAGCGGTGGCAAAGGGGCGCGGCCGCTGACGCGTCATAGGGACGCTCGCCGTTGGCAATGAGAACCCGATCTGCTTTGCTGTAGAAGCGATTGGCAATGGCTGCGGCGGTTTCGTATCTGGTCTTTCCGGCCAGGCGTTCCACCTTGATGCCTCTGGTGGTCAGATTCGTCTCGACCGCCTTGGCTTCGACGAGGGTTCCTCCCATCAGTGTGGCTGAGGTCAGGCCTTTCATGGCCGGCTCGATCATTGACAGGGTTTTCCCGTCATTGAAGAGGATTCCCACGCCCATTTCGCCGGCGGCAGAGCCCATGGTCAGGGCATCAAACAAGCTGGAGCCGTTGGCGATGACCGCATGAGTCTGATTGCCGGAGAGGGAGCGCACCTTCTGATCTACCAGGAGGCTGGTTTGGAAGCGGTTTGATCCGCCCAGCCGTTCCACCGAATATCCGGCCGCGCTCAGAATCCGTGCTACAGAAGCCGGAATAACGCTTTCGCCGCCGACCAGAATTACCTTGGAAGTACCCAGGCGCTTCAGTTCATAGGCGATTTTGTCTGACAGACTCTTATCCCGCAGGAGCAGAATCGGAGCATTCAGCTGAACCGCCAGCGGTCCGGCCAGCAGAGAGTCGGCTGAGGCTTCGCCATTGACCAGGATGATGGTATCCGTTTCCCGGACGGTGCGCTGACCGATGGCAATGGCTGTGTCGTAACGGGTAGAACCCGCAATCCGTTCCAGGTTTCCGATCTCAATGACAACCTCGAGGGTCAGTTCCTTCGGATTAAGGATCGAGCCATCCTCCGGCAGTTTGATCTGTCCGGTGATGGTCTGTTCTCCAATTCTGGAGGCATCGTAATCGGATTTGATCCATTCTGCCGGGAGAGCTGCCTTTGATCCATCATTCAGGGTTACCTGAACGGTCTGGGGCAAGGGAAGTTCGGACCAGACCGTATCTTCCAGCACCGAAATCCGTTCAAAGGTCTGAGTTTCGGTAATTTCAGCAGGCTTTACCACGATGGTGATGACAGCTTTTAATTGATCCGGATTGAGATATTCTTTTCCGGTCAGATCCAGGGTACCGCTGAGTTTTACAGTACCGGTCTTTCCGGTATAGGGTTTGAGGTCCCAGACCACCGGATTCTCCACGGTCGATCCGTCGCTGAGCTTGAGCCCCACCGTTGCCGGCAGTCCCAGAGCGTCTTTCGGGGTTCCGTAGGCCGCGGTAAGCGGTTCCACGGCTTCTACCGAGGATATGATGAGTTCTCGGGCTTCCACTTCCACTTCCTGTACGGCTTTGATCTGGTCGGGGTTGGTAAAGATCTGTCCAGTCAGATCCAGTTCGCCGCTCAGTTTCACCAGTCCGGTCTGTTCCGGATCGTAAGGCTTAACATCCCATGATACCGGGAGTTCTATGGTTTTACCGGTGTTCAGGGTCACATTGACTGTTTGCGGAAGTTTCAATTCGCCGGCTGCCGTGCCATAGGGCACCGTCAGACGTGGCAGTTCTTCCACTGACTGGATCACCTGCGGTCTGGTTCCCTGCTTCAGATCGAAATCCAGGTAGCTGTAGAGAGAATCCAGGCGCCACAGAGCCGTCTCCGGTTCCAGGTACCAGCCATCCTTAACATCCAGCGCCCTCACTTTATAGATGCCATACGGCAGCTTCACCCGATTGCTGGAGAAGGACAGGCGGTCATAGACCAGCGTCGTGACCGCTCCGGCCTCATCGGTGATTTCAAACGTGATATTATCGCGATAGGAGTAGGTCGGATCGTTCACCGTCAAAGACAAGGTGCCGCTCTTTCCGGTATCGGAAAGTTTGGTAAAGGTGAAGTCTACGGTGTGATCCGGCTGTTCCGGCGTGATGATAATTTCCGCGTCATAGGGTTCATAGCTGTATTCCATGGGCGCGTTTTTCACCACAACATAGTAGGTGCCAAGGGGCAGGGCCTCCCAGTCGGTCATCTGATTGCCGTAGTAGTCCTCCACCGCGTATTCCGGCTTGATCTCCGGATACTCAGCCTTAGCCTTCAACGTGTTGATTTTGACCGATCCGGTCTGACCATTGGTCTTGCGGAATGTGAAGGCCGGTTTGACTTCCTTAACTTCTGCGGTCAGCTCCGCTTCCTGAGACTGCGGCGTGACATACACTCTGGCCGGGACAGTTGTCGGGTAGACGGTGTAGCTGCCATTGGGCAATGCCTTGGTCAGATCTACCGCCGTACCGTATTCATCAATTGCCGTAAACTCGATGTCCGAGACATCCAGTCCGTCTTCGCCGATGGCCTGCGGCTTGATGAATCCGCCGACGCCCTGAGCCAGGGTCATATAGGTAATGGGCGGATAACTGGAACGAACTTCCACCGCTGCCGTTTCCGGCGTCAGAGTCCATCCAGTCAGGAGGTTCTTGAGAGAAATGGTGTAAGACTCGTACGGCAGATCCACCACATACCAGCTGGACATGTAGGCATCCCTGGCCAGTGGATATTCCACGCCCTTGGAGTCGGTTGCCACAAACTGGAGGACTTCCGGATAGGGGCCGTCCTGAATGGTCAGGGCAATGACCAGTTCACCGGTGGGAATGTTCGGCTTTGCGAACATAAACTCCACAACGGCTGCCGGCTGGGCTTCCGTCAGGGTCACCGTGTACTTGGACTGATCCGTGATATAACCCTTCTGGATTTCCGTCGCTTCCACCGTGTAGGTACCGTAAGGCAGCGAGGTCAGACTGGCCTGAATTTCGCCTTTTTCATTGCGCACCACTGGTTTGAAGGAAGGGGTCAGAGAACCGTCTTTGGTGGTTGCCCGGACGGTAATCACTCCCTGGTTAACGGGAATCATGGCATTGGCGGCGTTGGTTTTGAATTCATTGTATCCCAGGTCTGTCACGGTAATCATGACATCCGCCAGGTTGATGCCCGCAGGGATCACATAACCGCCGTCGATTAATTCGAGTTTTGTACCGTCGGCCAGGGCAACTTCCAGAGAAAGGATGCCGGAGGTAACGTCATAGGCTTCAAAGGTGAGCTTTCTGACTGTCTCGTCAAAGGCCGCTTTGCGCAGGGCCGGCATCTTGGTGTCCACCAGGACCGGGAAGCGTGTCAGCTGAGCTTTTGCGCCGGCGATGTTTGGCGTAACCGATACATCGAGCTGATACAGCCCGTCCGGGATCGTTTTGTAATTCGCCCGTCCGTTCCAGCTCCAGGAAGAGTTGGTGGTGGACTTCTCCCAGCGTTCATCGCCGGAGAAATGATTTTTCGTTCCCAGCAGCGAGGACACAAAGCTGGTGTGGATCGGCGTGGTGCCGTTGGCTTCATACACCAGGAGCTGAACATTGCGGTAATTGCGCAGGAAAGTCCCGCGGAATTTCATATCATCCAGCTTGCCGTCTCCATTGGGCGAAATAACCAAACGGTTTTTGTCATAAGCCGGGGTCTGACCTCTTTGGTAGCCGAGCACGACGGATTTTCCCGCAATGCTGGAGAAGAAGTGGGTAAAGTTAGTTGTAGTGTCGGTATAGTAGAACGGTTTTTCCGATCCGGAATAATCATAGATTGATTTTTCCAGTACCGGGATGTCATTCCAGGTTCCCTTGAATCCGACATAGGGCAGACTGACGGCTGGTACATCCGCGCTGGTGAAGCGGATAAAGCCTTCCAGGTAATAGCCGTTGGGCATGGATTGTGAGAGTTCCTGCTCGTAGGCTGAGGCATCCAGCTCAATCGTCACCGTCTGCTCGGAGTGCGGCGCAACGGTAACGCTGCCGCCCTTTACCACTTCCAGAAGCCGCGGAGCCAGTTCAAACCGTCCGTTCTTCACCGCGTCGGTCTGAAGGGTCGCGTCATAGTCAAAGGCAACGGACTGGTCCCCGCGGTTGATCAGCCTGGCTGACACGGTAAAGCGGCTTCCGACATTTTTCAGATTCAGTTTTGACAATCCGGTGGCCGAATCCACCACGATCACGTTGGACCGGGCTGCCGCGTCGAGGTTCATCACGCCCGCGCCCTGCTTGCGGGGGGAGGTGGGAACCTGACTGTCTCCGTGCAGATGCGGGGTTGCGGTGCTCATCAAAAGATTTTTGATGAAGACATACCGGTCGGTTCCGGTCAGTTCCGGGAAATCCTGCTTCACGCGCTCGTTGATGAGGGAAGTCCCGCCCGCGACATGGGGCGTTGCCATGGAAGTTCCGGACATGCCGCCATAGCTGTCATCGTTGAGGGTGGAATAAATATCTCCGCCCGGCGCGGTGATTTCTGGCTTCATTTCCTGCTCATTGGACAGACCCCAGTTCGAGAAGTCGGACATCTCTCCGCCCACGACGGACGTTTCACTGACTACCTCTTCGCTGAAGGTGACGGGCTGAGGGCTGGCCTGAAGTTTCAGTCCGTTGCTGCGGGTGACGGAAACGGCCGGGATGGCGGAACCGTCTGTTGCCATGGACACATAGGTGTCGCCGCCGGCTGCGTTATTAAAGATAATGACGGCAACGGCTCCCGCCTTGTGGGCGTTGGCGATTTTTTCAGTAAAGTTGATCTCGCCGCGTTCAATCAACGCTACCTTTCCGGTGAGATCCTTTCCTTCAAAGTCAGCCGGTTTTCCCAGTCCGACCGGCACGATGTCAAAGGACACCCCATACACCAGAGGAATGGTTCCTGACAGGCGGTACGCCATGGAAGACCCATCCGCCAGCTTCAGGGCAGTCATCTGGATGAACCGGTTGTTGATGGAGGCCACGGACAGTGCCAGCGGCGCGATGGACGGAGTGGCTACAATGCCATAGTCAGGCGCGTCTGCTTTGGGCAAAGCCACGCTCTGTCCGAAAAACCCTTCATTGCCGGCGGCAATGTTGACAACCGCGCCAATCTCTCCGGCCTTCTGGATCGCGGTGAGGAACGCGCTGCCCATCCGGCCGATTACTCCCGCCGGCGAGCCCAGGCTCATGTTGATGGAATCCGCGCCCAGGGCGACCGCGTCCTCAATCGCCTTCAGGTAGATGGCCTCATTGGTGCCGCCGCCAGCTTCGCCAAAGACGCGCATAACCAAGAGCTGCGCCTCCGGGGCAACGCCGCGGACACCGCCTTTGGCGGGATCACCGTTGGCGGCCGTCGTTCCGGCCACATGCATGCCATGCATGCCCGAAGCCTGACGGATCTCCTTGATGCCGGTGTTGAGATCCTTGTAGTTATAACCGTAGATTACCTTGCTGTTGAACGTCTTTCCAGACAGTCCCAGCTGGGTAATTACCGACTGCATGGAATCCAGTGTCGGATATTTGGCTTTGCTGGCATCACTCAGCACAAAGTCCTTGTGTTCGGGATCCGCGCCGGAATCCAGGACGGCGATGAGCTGGCCCTGGCCTTTGTAGCCCAGATCCCAGGCTGACTGGGCTTGGACCATGTCCACCGAGTGCTTCATTTTGACTTCGTCCGGTGGGGCCGGCGCGTCAAATTCTGCCGCAACCTCCACACTGGCTACTTCAGGCAGAGCCGCAATCTCCATGGCTTCGCCATAGCTGGTGGTCAGACTGAAGCCATTGATCAGAAGCGAGTAGGAATAGCCCATTTCAAAGTCAATCCCTTTGGCTTTGATTTTGGCCTTCACCTCTTTCTGCTTCGATCGGGCAGTTTCCATTCTTGACTGCTTGGCTGAAAGACTCGTCAGCCGTCTGTGCACGACGCCTTCCTCTTTCAGTCGAACGATGACCTGAACTGATTCCTGATCTTCGAACAGGCCGGCTGCCTGTTCCTGCAGCCGGCTCTGAGCCGGAGTCAGTGTGTCTGCCAGAGCGATTCCGTTCATCGGAATCAACCCAAGACACAGAACCAGCGTCATGAACCAGGCGGTCCAGCGCTTCTTGTTCCAGTTACCCATAATTTCCCCCCATTAACATTCGATTCCCGCTTCAGTCTCCGACTGGAGTGGGTCAAATAAAATTTTACTATAGGGAATTGTATAAAAGTGACAGCTTCATTTTGAAATGATAATAATTTTAAGAACATAGTGAATATTTTGCTTTTGAATGAATTAAACGTTTACCAATATTCAAGGCGACTTGAAATTTATGCAAAAATATCTCTCGAATTATTTCAGTTATTTATGTGAATTTTTTGTTAATAAAAACACTTCGAGAAAAATGCACGCCAAAGACGAACAACTTCAATTATCTCTAAGAGTTGGCACGACAGTTACGCTCCTCCAGCTTTTTCTCTTGATCTGCCTGGGAATAGAGTATAATAGAAGTCAGAACCCTTTGATTAAGATACTGGAGGCACCTGATATGGAAGAAAAAATGAATTTCCTCGATTTTCGCAGCGACACAGTAACAAAGCCCACCAAGGCGATGTACGATGCCATGCTCGAAGCCGAACTGGGCGATGATGTCTATGGCGATGACCCCACGATCAACCGTCTGGAGGCCCTGGCCGCCGAAATCACCGGCATGGAAGCCGCCCTGTTTGTGCCCAGCGGAACATTCAGCAATCAGCTGGCCATCATGACCCATATCTCCCCGTCGGACGAAATCATCGTGGGCTCCGGCGCTCACATTATCCAGCATGAGTGCGGCGCCTGCGCCAGACTATCCGGCGCCATGGTCCGTGAAGTCGATGATGAAATGGGCTATATGAAGCCGGAAGATATCAAAGCCAAGCTTCGCACCGTCGAAGACATCCATTATCCCAAAACCGGCCTGATCTGCATGGAAACCGCTCATTCCAACGGACTGGTCGCGCCGCCTGAGATCATGCGCGAAACCTGGGAACTGGCCCGGGAGCATGGCATTCCGGTCCATACGGACGGAGCCCGTATTTTCAATGCGGCGGCCTATCTAAAAGTGGACGTGCGGGAACTGACGAGGTATACGGATACTCTGTCCTTCTGCCTTTCCAAGGGACTTTGCGCACCGGTCGGGTCGGTGCTGTGCGGGCCGAAAGCCTTCATCGACAAGGCCCGTCGCAACCGGAAGCTGATGGGCGGCGGACTTCGCCAGGCCGGTATTCTCGCGGCCTGCGGCATTGTGGCTCTGAACGAAATGCGCCACCGATTGAGCGAAGACCACGAAAATGCCCTGTATCTGGGGGAACAGCTCAAAACCATCGAAGCCTTCCAGGTGTTCGAGTCCAATATCAAGATCAATATGGTCTTTGCCAGCCATAATGGACCCGATGACAGCCGGATGGACGGACTGCAGGACTTTCTGCGCGAGCGCGGCATCCTGACCAACGGACATGAACATGGCATCGTCCGCTTCGTCACGCACCACGGCATCAGCCGTGAGGACTGCGATACCCTGGTCAACGCGCTGAAAGCCTATTTCTACGGAACCGACGAAGCCCTCCATTTTTAAGCGGAGTTCGTCGGATCCTTCCATCCAGCATCGCAAAAACAGGGACTGCCTGACCAACGTCAGACAGTCCCTGTTCAATGTGGAAATAAAAAACACTTCAGCCCCATAGCGTTTGATTCGCCCGATGTCATCCGGTTACAGATTTTCTTCGTTGAACGCCTCTTCCGGCGTCACCTGATCCCGAACCCAGACGGACACCTGCCCCGCATTGCAGCGGAAGAGGCCATTGCCATCCGGATCGATGGTGACTTTGTCGGTCCGGCTGCCGGTATAATCGGCGTAGACTGCCCCCTGATTGATGGAACCGACATTCATCAGCTTCTCCCCCTCTTCCCCATTGCTGAGGAGGACCGCGCAGCCGTACGGGTGTACTTCATCCCCCAGGCGAACCCAGCCGATGACATTGGGATGATCCAGATAATCGACCTGTTCGCCGTAGGCGTGCTGATTGCGCAGGTAGATCAGTTGATCGAGGATCGCCTGATGGCCCTCAATGGATTCCGGAGCCTTGATGCCGAAGTAATCCCCATAGAATATTTTCGGATAACCATCCTGGCGCAAAAGAATCATGGAATAGGCCAGGGGCTTGAACCAGGGTTCCACCCAGGACTGCAGCGCCTGAGTCGGCTGGGAATCGTGATTGTCGACAAAGGTGACGGCCATGGCCGGATGATTCTGAACCAGCGTACCGTCAAAAATGGTCGTCAGGTCATAGTCCGCCCCGGCCAGACTGGCATGATGGAAATTGAAATGCAGGCGCACATCGAACAGATCCATCTCATAATCCGTCTGGTCGAGGTAATTGTTGACCTCCTCCTCATCCTGATGCCAGTACTCGCCCACAGCATAAAAATCCTGGCGGTATTCACCCCGGATTTTCCGAACCAGATCGCGCAGGAAAAAGTCGTTGATGTGCTTGACCGCGTCGAAGCGGAAGCCGTCCACCTTCGTTTCATTCAGGAACCAGATGGCCCAGCTGCGAATTTCCTTCACCACGTCGGGATGCTTATAGTCAATGTCGTTGAACATCAGGTAGTCGAAATTTCCGTTTTCATAAGTAACGCCCTGGCACCAGCCCTTGTTGATCCCTTCAATCATGTAGACGGAGCGGCGGTTGTCCCTGGCATTGAAGTCTGTTCCGGTAAAATGACTCCAGTTCCATTGGAACGCGGAATACCGGTCACCACGGCCGGGAAAGGTAAATTTAGTCCAGGCTTCAATTTCGTAGGGTTCGGAGATGGGACTGGTGCGATCCGATGGATCAACCTCCCGGACCAGGAAGGTCTCTGTTTCATCGCCGTTGGCCTTATGGTTAAGCACCACGTCGGCATAGACCTGGATTCCATGTTCATGGAGCGCCGCGATGGCTGCCAGCAGCTCTTCTTTCGTGCCGTACTTGGTCTTCACGGATCCTTTCTGGTCAAATTCTCCCAGGTCATACAGATCATAGGTGCCGTAGCCGGTATCCAGGGGGGAAGTCGCCTTGAAGGCCGGCGGGATCCAGACGCTGGAAATGCCCAGACCGGCCAGGCGCGGGGCATCCTCCTTCAGCCGGATCCACAGATCATTCTGCAAATCCTGCATATACCACTCAAAATATTGGAACATGATGCCATTCTGACTCATTTGATTGCCCTGCCTTTCCCGATCCCTTCGGATCATTGCTTGTCTCTCGTTGAAAACCGCGACATCCTAAAACTGGGAAGCCGCGGTATTTTTCATTAGTATAGCCCGAGATTATGTTCTGACTCGAACCAGACTGCGAATATTCTATTAATTTTGAGGATGACACCTGCCAAAAGACCGGCCGGGAAGGAAAATCTGCCGAATTCGACTTTATTTGTACATGTCTGCCAGCTTATTGGCCCGGTCAAGCATCATCTTGGCCAGGGACTGGGGCGCAATCAGGCGCACGCCATCGCCCTGCCCCATGAGCCACATCAGAATGCCTTCCCCGAAGAGCTCCGCTTCCACCAGATATTCATAACCGTCTTTGTTCCAGGGACTGACTTTCGCCCCAGCCAATTTATCGCTGACTGCTTCCAGAGCGAAATCCCGAACCAGCAGGCGGACATGATGCAGCTTCCCACCGTACATAAACTGGATGCGCTTGCGGTATTCACCTTCCTTAAACCGCTTGGCCTCGGACACCTGATACCGCTCATCCATCAGCTCCAGCTCCTGGATCCGGTCCAGCCGGTACATGGTTGGATTCTCATCGCCTTTGATCTGGAAGTGCTTGTCCTTGTCGATATTTTTAATATTTCCGGCCAGGTAGAAATAGAATTCACTGTAAATGATTCCCAGGGGCTCAATGATCCGTTCCACGGACCCGCCGCTGGATTTGCTGTAGGTCAGGCGCAGGATCCGCTGTTCCTTGATGGCTTTGGCCAATTCCAGAAGCTTTTCCAGGATCGGCTGCCCATGGCTGGGCTCCACGTAGTTATACCATTCATTGATCAAAAGATCCCGGATAAAGCGCTGATCCGCCTTGGAGACGGAAGATGCAATCAGTTTCTTCACGATGGGGTTCATCTCGGATTCAGACAGGCCGCGGGAGTCCATCAGAATCTTCACCACTGCCAGAATCTCAGCCCGGGACATGTAGTTGTTCTCCGCGTTCTTCAGCTGGAACTGACCCTTGTCCCGCTTGGAGGTATTAGTATTGATAATGTTGAAGTTGTCGCTGCTGGCCAGGTTGTAGTCTGCCAGAAACAATTCAATCCGCTGAAAATCACGCTTGATGGATTTCTCGCTGACCTCGTACTTTTGGGCATACTCCGTCAGACTGACAGCCTCGCCGTTAAGCAGTGCAGTATAAATGTCCAGAATCCGATCCTCTTTTGTGCCAATTTTTCCCGTCAATTATCTCATACCCCTTTCCTGCCAATTCGTCTGACTTCAGTATAATTCTAAATTCAGTGAGATATCAACTACCTGACCGCCTTTCCTGGTAATCGATTGCATAAAATTGATTCCGTCATCTATTCACCTCCGTACTCCTCCACTCCGCCCAGGAAATAAATCACCCCGGAGCCAGCCGGCTCCGGGGTGGTTGGGATATTCGCTGCCAGTCAGGCGACACGGACAATCCGGTAAGATCACCCCTTCGTTTAGGGTCTTACTTCCAGAATGTCGAACTGTTCGCCTCTGGGATTGCCGAAGACTTTCAGGGTTTCGCCCGGCTTGACAAAGACCAGGGCTGAACCCAGCTGCTTGGCGGTGCCTACATAGATGGTGGTGTCATCCTTGGCCCGGATGAAGAAGATGGTGTTGCCGTCAATGACCACGTTCTGGACTTCGTCCACTACAATGGTCTTTTCGTTGGCATCAGCTCCGGGCTGGTTGGAAGTATCAGTCCGCAGATTATACTGGGCGATGACTTCCTGAACAGTATTGCCGACGATGACCTGCTGGTAGTTTTCCGCGTCGACCAGGGCAAACATCTTGGCCAGGCCGGAAGCGTCCTTCAGACCGATCAGGTACGTCGGCCGGTTCTTGATGTTCAGCAGCACCGGGAAGGCCGGTGTGTAGTTCTTCTCCTGAATCTGACCGGCGGCCGAATTCATGGCGGACACTTCATCGGCTGACGGTACCGAGAAGAACTTGGCTTCCTTGGTCCGCAGATTGACAAAGTAGAAGCCCAGGTTGGAGGAGTCACTGCGGATTGAGGTGACGCCGGTGAACAGATAGATGTCATCATTGAGCGGCACGTAGTTGTAACCCTGAGTTGTCCGGGTGACATTGCGCTGACCAATGATGGAGTTGAAGAAGCCATTGGTGTACATTCCCCGGAAATCCAGCTGCTGGACAATCAAATCCGCCGGATAGACCCGGTCAACCCAGTTTGGCACGTTGGCGATGTCGTAGTACTGGGATTCTCCGTTGGCGCCGTTGGTAACAATGGCCCCCTTGACGTCCGTACCGCCAAAGAAGCCGATACGGCGGGTCAGAACGGAAGTGATGTAGTAGCCATTGCCATTGTCGTCCACTTCGAAATTGGTTTCCCCAAACATCTTGGTGGGATGATTGAACCGATTGTGGCGGGTGATGTCCCGCATCAGGATATCGCTCTTGGAATACTTGAGCGGATTGGCCAGCTTAATCAGATCCGCTTCCTGGGTGGCCATGTCGACTTTGACATAGTAAGGGATACCGTTTCCGGAATTAATGAAGTACTTGACGATGTCAGAGTACGCCAGCGGGGAAACCCGCACCGGGACGTTCTTGATGTTGATCTGGGTATAGTTTTCGTTGATCTCAAACTGCGAGACCACTTCCTGAACCGAACCCATCTGGCGCGCGCCGATAATGGCAGCCGCTTCGCGGTCCACCACCGGGACCTTGTCATAACTCATTTCCTTGACGGAATCGGCGAAGTTCGCATCCTCGACCGGGATCAGTGTGGCATAGCTTTTCGCCCGGAACAGCGGCTGGGAGAAGAAACCCAGTACAGCCGGAATGGCGATTAAAAGCGCAATGGCCACCGTGGAGATCCAGCCCGTACGAAACACCGGCAGCTTTCCGAACAGCAGATTCAGACCATTGAAGATCAGAACCGCGGTAATCAGGAAGGCATAAAATTCCGGAGCCATGAAGTTTAAAGCCGGCAGGGTCAGGAAAAAGTAGATGAACATGGCGATCAATGTGAACAGAAGGATCAGAAGAGGGTTTAGACCCTTACGCTGATTATCCCACTTGCCGACCTTTCCCTTCAGCTCCTCGAGCCAGGCTTTGAATCCGCTTCGGGACCCCTGAGTCTTGTTTTTTTTGCCAAAATGGATGGTGTTGTTGAACCCTTGGTTATTTTGGTTAAAATTCATATTGAATCACCCCTTGTCTAGGTTATATCAAAACATTATTAACCAATGATTAAAGAAGATATCCCGCCGAATCTGACCTGGTGTCTTTCAACGGCTTTTCTTCTTGCTTTCACAATTACTCCCCTACCGGCAGACACCTGAACCGCTCGATCTTCCATCGAATTTCCGACGAATTTCCGACGGATTTTCTAAACAAATCTTTTAACGTCATCGTTGTCATTAAGGTGACACTTATCTAAAAAATCACGATGATATGCTTTATCTATCAAATAGGAGGGTACGTGGAAATTGAAAAAGGATTCCGGTGAAAAACTTCTCAAGGTGATACTCTGCACGAACTTCGATGATCGAGTGGAACGTGTTGGTGCTGTTAGAGCATACCAATCCTCGGGCTATTAACGATGGAATTGATAGGGATTGCTCTTGTTGTGATTGCTTACTTCACTGAGTTTCGGATTACCAATGGAGTAACTCCAGCAGGTTTATCAGATGTCATATTTTATGTTTTTGTACTTCTGAGTATTCGATCGATCAGGGCAAAACATTAAATGATCGTATGGCCAAGGGAGCAGCTCAAATTGAGCTGCTCCCTTGGATTGCGAGTAACGAAGAAAGAAATTCTTCATGCTGTGATGGTGCCCCGGCATCCCGCAAGGAATACATTACGCGTTTTGCGTGATCCTGTATGGCAACAACCGCCGTCAACAGAACAGGAGCCGCCGGGCTCCTGTTCTGTTTCGGAATTGGTGAGGCTCCTTATTGTCCCAAGGAGGTACTAGAACACCCTGAAAAAATTTTGCCAGTTATTATGGTTTCAGCTCAGCAGTGTAGAACCTGTCGTCAAAACTTACATTTTGCAGGAACCTGCCTGGTGCCGAGGGTGAGTCCAGCAGTCCCGGTACATAGGTGTCCCCGGAAACGCCAAAAAAGAACTGCCTTCCGGTTTCGAGCTTGTAAAAGACTCTGCCCTGAAAAGCGCAGGGATTCCCTTTTTCAGTGGACACATAGGCGCCGTTGAGGGAAACGATCTGATCCGGTGTCCCCGCCGGATCAGAAAAGGATAAGCCGACATAGAATACCGGCGTCAGAGTATACCTTCTGAACCAGTTCGCAACGTGATAATCCTCCATTGCCAGCTTGTAGTACCTCACCTGGGCAGGAAAGGTGCCGGTTTCGCCTTGTGGCTCTTCGGGCTGATCATCCAGGGGCAGGCCAATCTTTTGCTTGTCCCAGATCATTTCGTCATAGCTTAACCCCTCGCCATAAGATGCATGCGGCAGCTGTTCGATGGTCACTGTCTGGTCAGGCACCGTTTCCTTCGGATCCGAAGAAGTCCACCAGGCAAACGAAACCAGCCCCAGAACCAGCACTGCAAATCCAACCGTCAATCGTCTGTTCATATCCCCCGCTCCCCTCTCTGCTTTGCGCTCCCTCTGTTTCGATGGAGCGTTTTTCACTTTCATTGCCTTCTTTCTGACGGATCAGAATTTTAGCTCTCGTTTCCATCATTTTTCCATTGGAAGCGAAAATTGTCAACGATCGCCTTCATCACCACCGCCTGGACCTGTGGCCGGCGTCATCCCCCCCCCCGCTGGTGTGCCGATTCAGGATCCGGTACGGCGGAAAGCGGGAGTCTGCATTGCTGCCGGACTCCCGCTTTCTTATTTCTTGTTCTGTTCAAGCCCTGGCACGATCCGGATCGGTTGCGGTCCGAATGGCTGAACGGCCTGACTTTGTCTTAAATTCCCTCGCTTTGCAAGTGAGCCAAAGGATCAGTGAGCCGTTGTTCCCAGGTAGGCCTGCTTGACTTTTTCATCGCTGAGCAGCTCCTTTCCGGTGCCATGCATGGTCACGAGTCCTGTTTCCAGAACGTAGGCTTCGTGAGCGATCTTCAGGGCGGCATTGGCATTTTGTTCCACCAGGAGAATGGTCACGCCGGTCTGGTTGATCTCCTCGATAATCCGGAACATATCCCGGACAATAAGAGGAGCTAGTCCGAGGGAGGGTTCATCCATCATCAGAACCTTGGGCTTGGCCATGAGGCCGCGGGCGATGGCCAGCATCTGCTGCTCACCGCCGGACAGCGTTCCGGCTTCCTGCCAGGCTCGTTCCTTCAGACGGGGGAAGAGCTCGTAGCATTTGTCGATGTCTTCCTGAATGCCTTTGGCATCAGTCCGCAGGAAAGCGCCCATTTTCAGGTTTTCCAGTACGGACAGATTGGCAAATACCCGCCGGCCTTCCGGAACCAGGGAAATGCCCTTCTGGACGATTAGACCGGTTTTCGTTTTGACCAGATCCGCCCCGTCAAACTCAATGGAGCCGGACTTGGGCTTTACCAGATTCATGATGGCCTTGAGCGTGGTGGACTTGCCGGCGCCGTTGGCACCGATCAGGGTGACGATCTTGTGATCCGGGACTTCGAAGCTGACCCCGCGCAGGGCCTGGATGCCGCCGTAGGCGACCACCAGATCTTTCACTTTAAGCATCTTCATCCACCCCCAGATACGCAACGATGACTCGCTGATTGTTTTGAATTTCTTTGGCGTTGCCCTCGGCAATGGTGGTGCCATAGTCGAAGACATAGATTTTGTCGGAAATGCCCATGACCACCTGCATGTGGTGTTCAATCATGAAGATCGTCAGATTGAATTCATCCCGGATTTCCCGGATAAACTCCGTCAGATCGTCTGTTTCCTTTGGATTCATGCCGGCTGCCGGTTCGTCCAGCAGCAGGATCTGAGGCTCTGTGGCCAGGGCCCGGGCAATTTCCAGCCGGCGCTGCTTGCCGTAGGGCAGGGATCCGGCTTTTTCAGCCCGCAGTTCCCACAGTCCGACCCGTTTTAACAGCCGTTCGGTTTTCTCGCGGAAGTGAGCTTCTTCCTTGCGGTAGCCGGGAAGTCCGGCGGTGGCGGAAAGAAAACTGCTGCGAATGCGCAGGTGATTTCCGATCAGGACATTTTCATAAACGGTCAGGTCGCGGAACAGCCGGATATTCTGGAAGGTTCGGGCGATGCCCAGCCGGGTAATGGCATCGGGCTTCAGGTCGGTGATATCCTTGCCGTTGAACCAGACCCGGCCTTTCGTCGGCTTGTAGACGCCGGTAATCATGTTAAAGGCGGTAGTTTTGCCGGCTCCGTTGGGGCCGATCAGGGCAACAATCTGGCCTTTTTCCAGAACCAGGTTGAATTCATTGACGGCGGTCAGACCACCGAACTGCATGGTAATGGCCTCCGTTTTCAGAACGACTTCTCCCTGCGGCGGCTTCGGAGCGACCGGCGTCAGGCCAGTTGCTTCGTCCTCCGATCCGACTGGCTTGGCATAGCCTTCCAGGTCCGTCCGCAGAATGGCCGATTTGATATGGGAGTCGGTGATGTTGACCATGGCTCCCTCATCCGGTTTGATTCCTGGATCCAGGAATACATCCGGGTGCAGGTTTTTATCAGGATGAGGCGTATTCGGCTCTTTTCCCATCTAGCTCACCTCCCCTTTCTTGCGGTTAAACAGTTTGGCCAGGGACTCCCAGGTAATCTCTCTGGTTCCCATGATGCCGCGCCGGAAGAACAGCACGACCAGAATCAGCAGGATGGAGAATACCACCATGCGCAGGCCGGCAATTCCGGAAATATCATCCAGGATCCGCATCCGCTCCATGCCGAAGGCATACAGGAAGGACGCCAGGATCGAGCCGGTCAGCGAACCCATGCCGCCGATGACGACGATGAGCAGGATCTGATAGGTAAAGACAAACTTGAACTGGACAGGATTGATCGAGGTGCCCCAGGCGGCCAGCAGACCTCCGGCAATGGAGGCAAAGAAGGCGCCAACGGCAAAGGACAGCGTTTTGTGAAGCTGCAGGTTGATGCCCATAGCCTCGGCCGCGATTTCATCCTCCCGGATGGCTTTCAGCGCCCGGCCGTAGGAGGAATCGATGAGTTTACGCAGCAGCAGCAGCGTCAGAAGGAAGAACAGCATCGGCCAGAACGGGCTCATCGAGGCGGTCATGCCGGTCAGGTTTTTCAGTCCCGGAATTCGGGAGAGGCCGGTGGCCCCATTGGTAATGGTCGTCAGATTGGTAAAGATGATGACCAGGATCTCGGAGAATCCGAGGGACGCGACGGCCAGGTAGTCACCTTTGAGTTTCAGCACCGGCAGTCCGATGAGCAGAGCAAACAGGGCGGCGATGAGTCCGCCGATAATCAGGGCGACCCACAGGGGCGTGTTCAGGTTCAGCAAGGGACCGGCAATGGGCTCGATGATGAAGAGCTGCTGCTTATTGGCCGGGCTCAGGGTCAGGATAGCCGTAGTGTAGGCTCCGATGGCCATAAAGCCGGCGTGACCCAGCGAGAAGAGACCGGTAAACCCGTTGATCAGGTTCATGCTCATGGCGCCGATGGCGTAAATCAGGGACAGCGTCAGGAGGCGGATGGTGTCATTGGAGAACATATCCTGTGAGAAGTTCGCAAAGGTCAGAAGTCCTAAAGCAAGCATCAGATTCAGTGCGATTTTAACTTTCTTATCCATAGCTACACCTTCTCCGTGATCTTTTGGTTCGTGATGCCGCCCGGCCGGAACATCAGGATGACAATGAGGAGAATGAATGCGAAGGCATCCTTGTATCCGGATATATCAACCTTAGTAATAAAGCTCGAGGCAACAATGAAGATCTCGCCGAAACCGATGATGAGACCACCCAGAACAGCACCCTTGATGCTGCCGATTCCGCCGACAACGGCGGCGATGAAGCATTTGAGTCCGGGCAGAACGCCCATCAGCGGGATAATGGCAGGGTACTTAAGGCCCCACAGCATGGCACCGATGGCCGCCAGCGAGGAACCCACCGCAAATGTAAAGGAAATGGTCCGGTTCACGTTCACGCCCATCAGGGATGCCGTTTCCTGATCCTTGGACAGAGCACGCATGGCCATTCCCATTTTTGTCTTATCAATGAGATACACCAGAATAACCAGGAAAATTACAGTCACAACCGGGATGATGAAAGTCAGACGCTGGGTCCGCACCGGACCAAGCACCATGACGGTGTTGAATAGCGGAAGCTGCGGAATGCTTTTGGTGATGCCGCCGAATACGACGGTTCCCAATGTCTCCAAAAGGAACGAGGCTCCGATGGAGGAAATCAGCAGGGTAACTTTTGGCGCTTCGCGGATGGTTGAGTAAGCGACTTTCTCGACCGCCATACCCAGGATAGCCGTCAGGATGATGACGCCGAAGAAGGCGACATACCAGGGCAGCTGGAAACGGGTCAGGGCATAAAAGAAGAAGTAGGTTGCCACCATGAAAATATCACCGTGGGCGAAGTTAATCAGCTTCAGAACGCCGTATACCATGGTGTAGCCGATGGCCAGAAGAGCATACAGACTGCCCAGGGCCAAAGCGTTGAGCAGGTTTTGCGACAGCCATTCGAACAGGGCTTGGGTACTCATGAAATCACCTCTCTAAAAAATATACTTCCCTCCTCATCAGGGGGTCCCCCCGATGAGGAAGGAAGTGATCGCCTGATGGTCAGGTGATTATTCCGGCTTAACGATATCCAAGAATGTGAACTTGCCGTCCTTGACGGTTTTCAGGACTGCGTCCTTGATCGCATTGCGGTTCGCGTCGAAATTGACGACTCCGGCTGCTCCCTGGAAGTCCTTGACTTTGCCCAGGGCTTCATGGATCTTGGCTGGATCAGCTGATCCGGCAGCTTCAATGGCTTTGTAAGCCATCAGGTAAGCATCGTAGCCCAGAGCGGATACTGCGGCGGGTTCTTTGCCGGGGTATTCTTTCTTCCACTCTTCGATAAACTTGGTGGTTTCTGCGGTCAGCGGGTGATCCTGATCAAAGAAGGTGGAGAATACGACGCCGTCCACTGCCGGTCCGCCGATTTCAACCATCTGAGGAGTCTCCCAGGTGTCGCCGCCGAGGAACGGAACGGTGATGCCCATTTCCTTGGCCTGTTTGATAATGAGTCCAGCTTCCGTGTAGTTGCTGGGAGCAAATACAACTTCTGCGCCGGAGCTCTTCAGGTTCGTCAGGATTGCGTTGAAGTCCTGGTCGCCTGTCTGGAAATTGAAGGTATTGACGATGGTTCCGCCCAGTTTCTTGTACTGCTCTTCGAAGAACTTGGCAAGACCAACGGAGTAGTCACTGTTGACTTCGCGCAGAATGACTGCTTTCTTCAGGCCCAGCTTGGTAAACGCATAGTTTGCCATAACAGTTCCCTGGAAGGGATCGATGAAGCAGACGCGGAAGTAGTAAGGATTGCCTTCTGTAACCTGCGGGTTGGTCGCCGAGGTACCGATGGCCGGGATCTTGGCATTCTGGAAGGCGACGCCGCCAGCGATGGAGAGTGAGGATCCCCAGCTGCCCAGAACGACATTGACTTTGGCGTTGACCAGTGAAGAGGCGGCATTGGCAGCTTCCACACGGTCCGATTTGTTGTCAGCCTGGACCAGTTCGATCTGCTGTCCCAGAACGGATGGATACAGTTTGTGTGCCAGCTTGATGCCATCGAGTTCGAGCAGTCCGCCTGCTGCATTGGCGCCGGTCAGGGGTTCGAAGACACCGATCTTGATGGTGCCCCCGGCTGGAGCGGTTCCGCCGCTGGACGGGGTCGTTGTCGATCCGCCATTCGAGCATCCTGCTGCAAGTAGAACTGATGTCAACAATAGAGCGGTTAGTTTACTGACTGATTTTTTCATTGCTTCCCTCCTGTAGTTCCCTTCTGTTCATAGATATTCACAAAGATTGAATATTATAGAATGAGTTTAGAACCTGATTATGGGATTGTCAATGCAGTTTTTACAAAATTGGCAATCTAATGAAAAAGCCAATTTTGATTAACAAACCCATTCGCCCCATTCATGGGATTGAGTGTAAAATTATGGAATAGAAACGTTGATTTTACTGGACTTTCACGTTCTTTACATCTACGATTCCGCTTTCTGTAAAGGATTCCACCAGGTCGGCCATCTGTCCACCTGTAAAAGACACATTATTTATAAATTTATATTTGATTCAGATAATTGACGGTTTCAGGAAACACCTTGCATTTCCCGCACAGAAAATGGCTGCATCGACCGGAATTGTCCGGATGTGCTATTCTATAGGTATCAAGAATCAGAGGTTCTGCTTATGGAAATTTATCAGTTAGGCCTGAAGGACAGTACGACGCCATTGAATCTTTCGGCTCAGGATCTGGACAGCGCGTTTTTCGATAATCCCGCCGCTCAGCACCTGGTACTGCTCTCCCCGCGTGAATTTGCCGAGTTCAAGAGCGTTTTCCGCTTTCCCGAACGGGCTTTTGCCGAAACCCTGGATGCCAACCAGTCACCCAATGCCGAGTTCTACGATAATCTCCTGTTCCTGATTATCAACAATATCCTGAATGACCCATCCACTCAGGAAAACCTGATTGCCCGGGAAATTAACGTCTTCCTGGGGCAGTATAACGTCATGATCGTGTATCACGGCGACTTCGAGGAACTGAGCTATGCGTTGAACCGAATTGATAAAAGCTCAATTTACCGGGCCCTCTACACCTTCATCGACGCAGTCCTGGACAACGACAAACGATTGATCCTGCAATTGGAACAGCGTGCCCTGGAGCTCGAAAACCAGATCCTGGAAATCGTCCAGGTGGATGACGCGCAGAAGTACAGGCCGCGCCAGCTGCGGGATCCGGATCAGCATATGGACCTGCTGGTCCGGATGCGCAAGGAGCTGCAGTTCCTCAAAGGCTACATCGAGCCCACCCAGGACATTATCGAAATCCTGGAAATTGACGAGTCTGACCTGATTCCCGAACGGTACGACCGGTACTTCATGAAGCTGTCCCTCAAAGCCGACCGTCTCAGCTCGCAGCTCACCAACCTCCAGGATACCATTGCCCAGGTCCGGGAATCGTGGCAGGCACAGGTTGATCTGAGCTTCAACAAAACAGCCAAGCTGTTCACGGTGATCGCCTCCATCTTCCTGCCCCTGACGCTCATCGCCGGCTGGTACGGGATGAACTTTGAGTTTATGCCCGAGCTGAATCACCCGCAGGGTTATCTGGGCGTCATCTTCCTGTCCCTGATGGTTGTCTTTGGCAGCCTGTGGTGGTTCCGCCGCAAGCGCTACATTTAGAAGAATCCGTCTTCCGCCCGATCAGGGTCTGTGCAGCAAAGCCTCCCAGGAACCGGTCTTTCAAAAAATCCGGATTCGGGCTGACAGACCCTTCGTTTGAAAACATAGAGGAAGCAAAAAAAGTTCAGGGTCAGCGGACCCTGAACTTTTCTGCTTCCTGAACAAATCGCTGGAATATCGTCATGACATGGGGCTGGGATTTATGCATCATCTCCGGATGAAACTGGACGCCGAGAATAAACTGATCCGGATCCTGTAATTCAATGGCTTCCGCCGCTCCGTCCACTGCCCGGGCCGTTACCCGAAAATTCGGCGCGATCCGGTCCAGTGCCTGGTGGTGGTGGGAATTCACCTGGTTGTGATCTCCCAGAAGCTCCCGGATGAGGCTGTTTTCCTCCAGGATCACGGAATGAGCCGGAACACCGGGCAGACCTCTAAAGTTATGTTGAATGTAGAAATCGGCAGACTCGGATAAATCCTGAAACAGACTGCCTCCGTAAAAACAGTTCAGGAGCTGAAAACCGCGGCAGATGCCAAGAATCGGCAGCTTTCTCTGCTTCGCCTCAGTCAGGATCATCCATTCGCTCCGGTCCCGCTCCATAATGGTCATCCCAAGTCGTTCCCGAGGCTCTTCCCCCAGCAGGATGGGAGAAATGTCGGAACCACCGGACAGCAGCAGACCATCCAGCCGGCTCACCATTTCGCGGATCACCTCCGGTTCCTGGGTCACCGGCAGAATAACCGGAATTCCGCCTCCGGCAGCTACTGCGTCCACATAGTCAAAACTCAGATAATTTCTCTTGTAGCCAGAAAATGTCTCTTTGTCGGTTTCCCAGGTCACACTGGCAGTGATTCCAATCAATGGCTTCATTCATATTCTCCTCATGTTCCAGTTGATGCAGCAGCCGATGAGCTTCATTCCCATTGGATCGAATACTCTCATGCGCCACCCTCATTATAGCATTCCATGGAGCTGCATCCCGGACTGCCGGCGCAAAATCCGAACCTTTCATCGGATCGGCAGTTCCGTGATCAGAACAGATCATTATCAGAAATGAGATTTATCGGCGAGGTATAGAGTTTCTTTGCCAGCCAGGACCCTGATCCATTGACAAATTCAGTGAATGGCCCTAATATTAAACAAGGGTTTAATTTATATTCAAAGATTAAAAAGGTTTACATTAAGCCTGTGCCCCATTCCATCCCGACCCTTCCGCAGGAGGAAAGAAACATGAAATTCCAATTCTATTTGGGATCCAGTAGAGTCGTGGAATTTGTATTTTTCCCCGCATTGGCTCTGTACGAGAAAAGTGAAAAGGCATTCGGCGCCTTGAATTATGAAATCATGGACCCGGCATCCACCGAACGGTGGACGCTGATCGCGGAAGAAATGTCCGGATTGAAAGATGAATTCGAACGCTTCAAGTTTTCCGGCTATTCCTATTACTTTGATCTGATGTATCAGTTTGACCTGCGCCAGCTCAAGGATGAGAATGATTTTTTAGCCAGCGTCAAAGCGCTGAGCAAGGACACCTTAACCGCGCATCTGAGTTCCTTCCTTGACCGTAAGCTCGATCTGGTCATCCCGACGGCGGAAAAATCCCCCAATTACCTGATGGAAGCCTTCCAGATCCTGTCATCCAGCTCCCTGGAAACCAGTGATAAATGGAAGCTCCTGGAAATTCTGGAGGATCCCGAGCACGTCCGCGATGAATTTGTCGCCTTCATGGAACGGGTAAAGCCCATTTTTCACAAGTTTTACCAGGATGTGGAATATTCCATTTCTGGTTATGCCAAACAGCTGGAGCGGACTCTGGCCAGCGGCGATCACGCCCTGCTGGAGGCGATGATGGAACAGTATGTTTTTACTGAAACCATCGAAGCCCTTCGAAAAAGTGAAACCATCAATTTCTATCTGCTGGGACTGAGCGACTACAGTTTCAATCTGATCACCCATGCAGATTATACGGATATCTTCCTCGGAATCAATGTCCTGGATTATTACTTCCGTCTGACCGAGTTCAGACAACGCAGCAAAGAGGAACGAATCACGGTCTTCAAGAACCTGGCGGATAAAACCCGCTATGAAGTCCTGAAACTCATTGCCCAGGGTGATTCCTCCACGAAGGTCCTGGCTGAAAAGCTTGGAGTGACCAGCGCCGCGATTTCTTATCATTTGAAGCAGCTGACCAATGATCGGCTCATCCAGTTTGATGCCAACCGCCGCAAAAACGGCTACCGGATCAACGAGACTCGAATGAAAGACGCCATCGCAGGCCTCCTGGAGGACCTGAACATTAAATAGCCCCTTCGTTGCCGGCTGCTTGCAGACGGCTTTTTTTATTTGATAAACCTATGGAAAATCCAGTTCCAGTCGCAAAAATAAAGTTGCAGATGACACGGACCGGATGGCTTATGATGTCTTATAATAGAAGAATCACTGTTTTTAGAGAAACGCACAAAGGAGGACAACTATCGTGAAACGAAAGATCCCGGGGGAGATCATTCTGCTTTTGACCGCCATCATCTGGGGCTACGGTTTCGTCGCCGTGGCAAATTCCCTGGACAGCCTGACGCCCCTGCAGCTCCTGTTCCTGCGATTTTCCATCGCATCGCTGATTCTGGCGGGCGTTTTTCACAAGCGAGTGCCTCAGTTAAAAAAACGAACCATCCACCGGGGAATCATCCTGGGTACATTGTTCTTTATCGGATTCGTGCTGCAGACCTTCGGCATGAAATACACCACGCCATCCAAAAACGCCTTCCTGACCGGCGTCAACGTCATCATTGTTCCCATCATCGCATACTTTCTGTACAAGCGGAAACTGGCCAGACAGGAAGTATTCGGAGCAGTGCTGTCCATCATCGGCATCGGGCTTCTGACTCTGCGGACCGATGGCCAGGTAAACATCGGTGACCTTCTGACCCTTGGGTGTGCCGTGGCTTTTGCCTTCCACATTTTCTACACCACTCTCTATATGGAAAAAGAACATCCGGCGGATATCGCCATTATCCAGACCGTCACCTGCATGGTCCTGTCCGGGCTGGCTGCCGCCGCAGAAGGAACCCCCTTCGCCCCGTTCAACCAATCCGGACTGGTCTCCGTCCTCTACCTGGCCGTTTTTTCCACCAGCCTGACCACTCTGCTGCAGGCCTACGGACAGAAATACACCAGTGAAACGCGCTCTGCGATCCTGCTTTCCACCGAATCCCTTTGGGGAACCCTGTTCTCCTTCCTGTTCCTTAATGAAACCATGACCGTACGGCTCATCGCCGGCGGACTCATTATCTTTTCCGCGATCCTGCTGGCAGAAATCAAGCCGGCGAAAAAGCCCGAACCCGTCCAGGGAAACCATGCCTGATGCCGGCAAACCGTTCATAACCACTGACAGAAATGAGCGAAATCGACACATCCTTCCGGGACGTGTCGATTTCGCTCGTTGTTGATTCAACCTTCATTGGATGACTTGCGCGGCACCGGAATCACCGCGGCACCCGAATCATCGCCGTACCTGGCTTCTGTCGATTCCTTGAATCTGCCGAAGGATCTCGGCTGTGCCGGTCATTCGCGGTACGGTTCAATCCGCAGCATCTTCCAGAACAGGACTTTACTGACGCTGATCCGGAACCTGAGGTCCTCGCCGAAGGTATTCTGCTTGTACATGGTCAGCCCGTCCAGATTCACCGGCGTGAACAGAATGGGCTTGCTGCGGGGTTTTCCCAATGAAACCATTGGTTGCTCAATCGCACCGCATCAGCCCTGGGCACGCATCAGATCCAGCGTGAATTCGCAGTTCCCTTTGGTTTCAATCAGTTCTCTTGCATCCGGGTCAATGATGATGTTCATCATGACACCTCCTCATCATTTGTTAACTATTAATTGTATTGTATCAAATTAATTGGGGAATACAACTCCCCTGCCATCGATTCAGTCCCAGTACAGAATCAGCGCTTGGACTTGGTAAAGGAATGAAGGATCGATTGGATGACTGAAATGACGATGGCGACCAGCAGGGCGGACAGGAAGCCGGAAACTTCCATTCCGGACATGAGCCGGGCCAGCAGGCTGATAATGATGCCATTAATCACAAAGGAAAACAGGCCGAGGGTTAGGAGCGTAATGGGAAATGACAGGATGTGCAGAATCGGCTTGATGGTCACATTCAGGATTCCCAGGACCAGGGCGGCAACAGCCGCGGTGGCTGCCGAATCGACATGGAAGCTTTGGGGCATCAGTTGGGAAGCTCCCAGGATCGCGAGCGTGGTCAAAAGCCAGGATTGTAACAGTTTCATATGGATTCCTCCCAGAATATTGATCTTTTTTTACTATAAAGAATTGGGATTAAGCGAATATTAAAGACCGGACTGACAACATACTCCAAGAGATGCGCCCAAATTCCCAATGATCCAATGAAATAGTTAACAATAGTTAAGCCATTCCATGGAATCATTCCCACATTGTTAAATCGTTGACGAATAAGCCTTGCTATACTATCATTAATCTATACATAAATATACAAATGTAGGAGGTCTTATCATGGAACAACTAGTAAACTTTATCACCCAAGCCAGTGATATGATGTGGTCCAGCGTACTGCTCATCATCCTGGTCTCCGTCGGAATCATTTATTCGGTTTATTTGGGATTCCCCCAGGTCCGTCATTTCGGAGAAGCGTTCAAGAACACCTTCGGCGGTCTTTTCAAAAAGAAAGAATCCGCTGAAGAAGGATCCATGTCATCCTTCCAGGCGCTGGCCACTGCGGTAGCGGCTCAGGTCGGCACCGGAAATGTCGCCGGTGTGGCAACCGCCATCATGTCCGGCGGTCCGGGAGCAATCTTCTGGATGTGGGTTTCCGGATTCCTCGGTATGGCCACCATCTTCGGGGAAGCCGTCCTGGCTCAGAAGTACCGCGAAGTGCGTGATGGCAACTATGTCGGAGGTCCTGCCTTCTACATCAGCAAGGGACTCAAGTCAAAGCCCCTGGCAGCCTTCTTCTCCGTTGCCCTGATCATTGCCCTGGGCTTTGTCGGCAACCTGGTTCAGTCCAACTCTATCTCCGCCTCGGTTACCGCCGCCACCGGTCTGAATCCCCTGATCATTGGACTCATCCTTGGCGTTGCCGCTGCTCTGGTCTTCATGGGCGGCATGAAGCGGATCGCCACCTTTGCTGAAATGGTCGTGCCCTTTATGGCCGTCCTTTACATTCTGGGAACCGTCGCTGTCATGATCCTGTTTGCGGATCAGGTCATTCCGGCCTTCCAGTCCATTTTCGTCGGTGCCTTCAATCCGCAGTCGGTCATGGGCGGAGCGCTCGGTGTAACCGTGCGTGAAGCTGTCCGGTTCGGTGTTGCCCGCGGCCTCTTCTCCAATGAAGCCGGTATGGGTTCCACCCCGCACGCTCATGCGGTTGCTGATGTCAAACATCCGGCCCAGCAGGGACTCGTTGCCATCGTCGGTGTCGTTATCGATACCATCGTCGTCTGCACCAGCACCGCCATGGTGATCCTGGTCACCGGCGCCCATAAGATGGGTCTGGCCGGCCCCCTGGTTACTCAGCAGGCCTTTACTACCGCCTTTGGCGGCTTCGGCACCAGTTTCCTCGCCATCTGCCTCACCTTCTTCGCCTTCACCACCATCATTGGCTGGTATTACTTCGGTGAGTCCAACATTCGCTATCTGTTCGGCAAGAAGGGGCTCCTGCCTTACCGCATTCTGGTCGTTGTCTTTATCATTCTGGGATCCGCTTTGACCCAGAAAGTCGACTTCGTCTGGACCCTGGCCGACTTCTTCAACGACATCATGGTATTCCCGAACCTTGTCGCTCTTCTGTTCCTGGCCCCCCAGGTCAAGAAGATCCTCACGCACTACCGCTCCGGTCAGGAGTACCATGCCGAGGACTTCAAGTAATCGAACGGAATATGTTCAAGCCTCCCGTGCCTGGCACGGGAGGCTTTCTTTTTCCGGCACGGAAGACTCTCAAAATCAGAGACGGAAGAACTATTGATGGTCTGACTGGAAAGAATGGCTGAACCCCGACGCGGAACAACTTCCCGATGCCCTGAACGGGAAGTTGCTTTGATGCCAGACAAAGAAAAAAGTAATACGGATGCACTGATTTTAAGCATAGATCCGTACCTGCCGTTGTATGTTCAAGCTCTTAGCATAAGCAGAATCCTCTGCGTCCCCGATCCATGAGGTTCGGGGACGCAGAGGATTCATTTGTTGATTCAGAAGATATCAAGGCCTTCGGCCTGAGTCTTTGATTGTTCCTCCATTAGGTTCGCCTGCGGCAGCATCGGTTCAGTTGACAGCTCCGGAATCCGCTTCCTGTTTTTCTCCCCATTTCTTCAGGAAGAAGGCCAGGAGCACGCCGCCGATCATCAGAATGATCCCGAAGCCGAGAAGAACCTTGCTCATGATGGTGACCGGATTGTTGCTGGCAAAGTCTGAGAACATGCCGCCGGCCGGTTCCAGGGAAACGCCGGGGAAGTTATCGTCAAATGACCCGAAGGGATTGCTCAGCATTTTACCGGTTATGTAGAGTGCCAGGGCGCTGAGTCCAGTGATGGAAGCCCCGCTCACCGCCAGATGGACACCTGCCAGCCAGCCATAGGATCGGATCATTCCCTTGATCATGCCAGGGAGCGCATCGACCCATTGCGGTTGGGATGCGGTCAGGGTCGGAATTTGGACCGGATCAGGGTCACTCGGTTCAGTCGGCTCATCCGAAAGCAGCCAGTCGGCCGAGACGTCGAAGGCATCCGCCAGACTTTTCAATTTGGTCAGTTCCGGCATGGCTTCGCCGGTTTCCCACTTGCTGACCGCCTGGCGCGATACCCCAATCTGTTCCGCCAGTGCCTCCTGAGACAGTCCCGCTTTTTTCCTGCAATATAGCAGCTTTTCATTCAAATTCATGATAGCCTCCCCAAAAGTTTCTGTTGTTTCACCTGTAATATACCATTTTCCCTGGTTGCGAAACCATGCTTTCAAGCTGGAAATTGTGCAACCTGCCGTTGCAGCCCCGGCTGATGGCTGGTTTTCGTGCTGTCTGGGTTCCGGTTTCTGCTGCGGCTGCCTTCGTCGGTCGCAGAAAATGAACCGGGAGTCTCCTTCTGCGGAAGACTCCCGGAATGATCTTTAGAACAGGGATCTCGCTTTCTGCCTAACGCTCCTCGCGGAAGTACGGCAGACCCAGACTGGCCGGAGGTTGATTCTCCCGGCGCTTGCGCAGCGAGGTGAAAATCAGGACGGCGATGGTGACCAGGTAGGGCAGCATTTTATAGAGTTCAATGTCGCGGCGGCCCAGATTCGGGATGACCAGATAAACCCAGAAGAGCAGGCCGAAGAGGTAGGATCCCCAGATGCTGTTGAGGGAGCGCCAGGTCGCGAAGATAACCAGCGCAACGGCCAGCCAGCCCAGGGACTCGATGGTTCCGTCATTGGCCCAGGTGCCCTTGATGTAATCCATGGTGTAGTAGAGACCGCCCAGACCGGAGATTCCAGCGCCCATGCAGGTAGCCAGGTATTTGTAGCGGGTGACATTGATGCCGGCCGCGTCTGCCGTAGCCGGGTTCTCACCAACGGACCGCAGATTGAGGCCTTTTCTGGTCCGGTTCAGGAACAGACTCATCAGAATGGCCAGGATGATGGCCAGATAGACCATAAAGCCATGACTCAGGAACAGGGAACCGATCACCCCAAGATTGGTGGCATCGGCGATATTGGCCCGGTAGATACCGCTGGTGACCGGTACGGAGATCTGTCCGACTCCGCCGGCCATCCGGCTCAGGTCGCCGCCGAAGAAGTTGGCGACTCCGCCGCCAAAGATGGTCAGGGTCAGACCGGTGACGTTCTGATTGGCCCTCAGGCTGATGGTGAGGAAACTGTAGATGAGTCCCCCCAGGGCAGCGGTCAGGAAGGCCGCCGCAAAACTGATGATGAGACAGATCAGGGCATTGGGCGCGGGATTGTTCAGTTCGTAGAAGAAAGATGCGGCCAGTCCGCCGATGCCGCCCAGGTACATGATGCCGGGGACACCCAGGTTCAGATTGCCCGATTTTTCCGTCAGGATTTCTCCGATGGCGCCATACATGATGACGGTTCCGAACGAAATGGCTGACAGCAGCAGCTGGATCAGTTGTGCGCTTGACATGATGCTAGGCCTCCTTCCCTGTTCTCAGGATCAGTCGGTAGTTGATAAAGAACTCGCTGCCCAGGATGAAGAACAGGATGATCCCGGTAATGATGCTGGACGCGTAGTCATTCAGATTGAACTGAGAAGCGATCTGGACGGAGCCCTTCTCCAGGAACACCAGGAGGAAGGAGATCAGTACCATCACGAAGCTGTTGAATTTGGACAGCCAGGCGACAATGATGGCGGTGAAGCCGCGGCCGCCGGCGGTGGCGGCGGAGATGGAGTGGCTGGCGCCGGCAACGGCGATGAAGCCGGCCAGGCCGCAGATTGCTCCGGAAATTGCCATGGTCCGGATCGTGACTTTTTTGACATTGATGCCGGCATAGCGCGCTGTATTCACGGAATCTCCGACGACGGAGATCTCATAGCCTTGCTTGGAGTACTTCAGATACAGATACATGCCAATCGCCAGGGCTGCGACAATCAGGACATTCAGGCCGTAGACCTGCCCGAAGACTGCCGGGAACCAGCCGTCCTTGGTCTGCTGATTGATGACGCCGACGGTATTGGAGCCAACCGGGTTCTCCCAGAGGGCGACCGCGTAGCTTGTCAGCTGGATCGCGACGTAGTTCATCATCAGGGTGAACAGGGTCTCATTGGTGTTCCAAAGCGCCTTGAACGTGGCGGGGATGACGCCCCAGAGTGCTCCCACCAGAAGGCTCAGGCAGGCCATGACGACCAGGAGAAGCGGGGTGGACAGGTCTCCGCCCAGAGCTCGCATCAGACCGGCTGTCACAATGGCTCCTACCAGGATCTGACCCTCGGCGCCGATGTTCCAGAATCTCATTTTGAAGGCGGGGGCCAGTCCGACGCCGATGCAAAGAAGCATCATGGCGTCACGGATGGTGACCCAGCTGCGCCGGTTGGTGCCAAAGGCGCCATTGAACATGGCCTCGAACACCTTGACCGGATCCAGTCTGGTAACAGCGAAGATGAACAGTCCGCTGACGGCCAGTGCCAGCAGCACGGCGGCAATCCGGATCGTGTAGGCTTTCGGAGCGGCGATGCTGTCCCGCTTCGCGATACGAAGGAGAGGTTCTTTTCTTGTTGTCATCATTCCTGTACAGCCTCCTTCTCAAAGCGTGTCATTAACAATCCCACTTCTTCCTTGGTGGTGGTCCGTCCGTCCACGATTCCGCTGACCTGGCCGCCGCACAGAACCATAATCCGGTCGGAAAGTTCCAGCAGAACATCCAGGTCTTCTCCGACATAGATGACGGCGACGCCTTTCATTTTCTGCTCGGTCAGCAGGTTGTAGATCGTATAGGAGGTGTTGATATCCAGGCCGCGAACGGCATAGGCCGTCATCAGAACCGACGGCATCTGGGCGATTTCCCGCCCGACCAGAACCTTCTGGACATTGCCGCCGGACAGGCGCCGCACCGGCGTATTGATGCCGGGGGTTACGACTTCCAGCTGCTGCATGACGTCTTCCGCCAGTTTCTTGGGTGCTTTGCGGTCAGTGAATCCGATGTGTCCCTTGCGGTACGTGCGCAAAAGCATATTGCCGGTCATGCCCATGGATCCGACCAGACCCATGCCCAGACGATCCTCCGGCACAAAGGCCAGGGAAATTCCGGCTTTCTTGATCTGAAGCGGTGTCTTCCCCACCAGATTGACGGGGGTTCCGTCAATGGGCGTATACCGGATGTGGGCGCCCGGGCTGATGGGCTGAAGGCCCGCAATGGCCTCCAGCAGTTCCCGCTGGCCCGAACCGGCAATGCCGGCAATGCCAAGAATCTCTCCGCCCATGGCGGTGAAGCTGACATTGTCCAGGCGCTTGACGCCCATGGCGTCATAAATGGTCAGATTCTGGACCTTGAGCCGCGGAACGGGATCCACCGGCAGCGGCCGGTCGATATTCAGGGCAACCGCATGACCCACCATCATTTCGGTGAGCTGCTGCGGATTGGTCTGGCTGGTGGCGACGTCTCCAATAAATTTGCCTTTGCGCAGAACGGCTACCCGGTCTGACACATCCATTACTTCGTTCAGCTTATGGGTAATGATGACCATGGCCTTGCCGTCGGCTTTCATGTTGCGCATGACATCGAACAGCCGGTCCGTTTCCTGCGGGGTCAGAACGGCGGATGGTTCATCCAGGATCAGGATCTGCGCCCCGCGGTAGAGAACCTTGACGATTTCCACCGTCTGTTTTTCCGAAACGGACATATCATAGATTTTTTTATTGGGATCGATGTTGAACCCATATTTATCACAGATCGCCGTAATTTTGGCGGCTGCTTTCTTCAGGTCCAGCTTCCCTTCATCTTCCAACCCCAGCACGATGTTCTCAGCGGCGGTAAATACATCCACCAGCTTGAAATGCTGGTGAATCATGCCGATGCCGCAGGTGAAGGCATCCTTGGGCGAAGAAATGGTCACGGGTTTGCCGTCTACTTCGATATGGCCCTCATCCGGGAAATAGATTCCCGCCAGCATATTCATGAGGGTGGTCTTGCCGCTGCCATTTTCGCCCAGCAGTGACAGGATCTCCCCTTTCTTGATTTCCAGGGTTATGCCGTCGTTGGCGTTCACCGGCCCAAACCGCTTGGTAATATTTTTCATCAGGACTGCACTGGTTTGTTCCAAACTTATCATCCTTTCATGGGTGGATTTTTTCGCCAGCTGTTCACTGCGAACGGATTTCCCGTTTTCTGATCGAATACGGCCGGCAAAATTTTATGACGGTAAGGGCAAATCGATATTCATCTTTGCTCCTACCGTCATAAAATTTGCATTGTCTACTCCTGTTTCGGCATGCTGACAATTCATAGGGGTCTCATGGATCAAGAAATTGATCTGAAGAAATGACAAAGGGGCTGAAGCTGAGCGCCAGCCCCTTGATATCAATGTTGGTCTGAAACTAGTTGTTGTTGAGCTCCGTGATGGAATCAATGCGAAGCGAGAAGTAAGGTGCCGACCGCAGGGTCGATTCGATAAACGCTCCGTCCACGATGGCTTCTCCCGTGTCATTCACGAAATCACCGTTGCTGTCCAGGGCAAAACACTTGGTAACGTGTCCGTCGGCATCAATTTCATAGGTCGGGGTCTTGCCGGCTGCCTTGGTCTTGTCGAAATCTTTCTTCACGGTGTACTTCGAGGTGTCGAAGATCTTGAGGGAACCATCCTTAAGTCCGGCCCAGGCTGCGTCAACCGCTTCCTTGGTGCCTGCAGCGACTTTGTTTCCGAGTTCGGAAATCATGACGGCGCCGTCTTTGGATCCAGTGGCAAAGTCAACCGGGACTTCTTCGCCCTTGATGAACTTGTCCAGGGTGGCTTTGTACAATACGGCCCAGTTGTTCTGAGCGGAAGTCAGAGCCGCGTCCGGTGCGACTGAACGCATGTCGATGTTGTAACCAACGGAATAAGCGACTTTTCCGGAAGCCAGGGCTGCCTGAATCGCCGAGGGAGCTCCGGTGGAGTCCGCGTGCTGACCGATGATGACGGCGCCTCTGGCCATCAGAGCATTGGCGGCTTCGCCTTCAGCGACTGGATCATACCAGGAATTGGTGTACTGAACATCCATATGAGCTTCGGGAACGATGGACTGGATTCCCAGAAGGAACGCGGTGTAGCCGCTGACCACTTCCGCATAGGGGAATGCCCCGACATAACCGACATACGGATCTTTGACTTTTCCTTCGTCCATGAGTTCCTTCAGCTTCTTGCCGGCAACAACGCCGGAAACATAGCGGGATTCATACGTATATGGGAAAATATTCTTCAGGTTGGTCAGTTTGGATGGAGCAGCCAGATCGCCTGTCGCTGCGACAAAGGTGATTTCCGGATACTCAGTGGCAGCACGCTGCATGTGCATCTGATGACCGTAAGAGTTGGAGAATATGATGGTACAGCCCTGTTCAGCCAGGTCCACTGCCGTGTCATAAGCTTTTTCATCTTCCGGAATATTGTATTTGAAAATAATCTGAGTGGCCGGATCAACGCCCAATTCCTTGGCGGCGTTGGTTACGCCTTCCAGATGAGCTGCGTCATAACCGGAGTTCGTGTCATGCAGTGCAATAAAGCCGATCTTGATGTTTGGCTTTTCTGCCGTTGTGGTGGTTGGGGTCGTTGCCGGAGTAGTTCCGGGCGTGGTAGCAGGAGTGGTAACGCTCGGGGTTGTAGTACCCGCGGGAGTCGTTGTCGGAGTGGCCGGTCCGCAGGCAGCCAGACTCGAGACCATAGCCAGTGTGAGAAGTGATGCAAAAACCTTCTTCATTTCTTATTTCCTCCTTCTTGCTTATGATCAGACAACTCCCCCTGGAAAAGCTCAAAAAATCCCACGCAAGGTGTTATCGTTATCATATGTATAATGATACAGGCTTTTTGTTAAAGACTCAACATTAATTTTAAAGAACTGTTTACACATCCTCTGATTTGGGTACAATTGCCAATTCAAACTATAAAATTATCCACAAGTTGGACAAAAAAATTTTAAACTCGATTCCAGGAATCAGAATTATTGATAAAGTACCAGTCTGACTCCCTCTGAAATCAGAACTATCCAAAAGCCTCACAATTCGTCCGGCCTCCCTAAGAAGATAAAACAGCCGGTTTCAAGGCAGAGTGGCCCTCAGGCAGTAACTGCTCTCCTGACAGAGAAATGCCCTGACAAAATCATACCCCGACAGCTACTTCCCCACTTCGGAAATCGACTTGTTCAAAGTTCTCACTTCACTGCACTGTCATGAGCCTCATGATGCTGGTGACCTTCTTGACCTTCCTGGCCTTCGTTACCTTCGTTACCTTCCTGACCTTCGTTACCTTCGTTACCTTCATGGACTCTTGGACTTCATGGACTCTTGGACTTCATGGACTCTTGGATTTCATGGATTTCATGGATTTCATGGGCTTTTGAACTTCATGAGCTTTATCGCATTTATGTTTTTAGGATGGATCCAGTCTTAAGGTACTTGTATGAGGGTGAAATAATTCCATGAATTTCAAATAGAATGTATAGGGTAGTTTCCATAAATCATCCGGCGCATATTATTCTGTTATATCTCAACCGTTTTTTTGATTTTCACTTGATAATTCCAATTCAATTGTTTAAAATTCATATTTTATACACCCAAATTTTCCCGTATACTGACAATAATTAATAGAAAAAATCTGAGCATCTCCCATTTACATTCTTTTTTCCCTGGAAAATTCCCCTTCCAGTGAAGGAATCCGGCAATCCGCGGAGTTCAGCGATTCTCCGGTCTGATGGTTCGGATCAGACATCCCTTTACCCGGAAGCCGGCTGTGCTTTCAGCTGCCGGCTTGAACAGAGAACGGCCGGCGCTGATTCATCTGCTGCCAAATAATGGTTTGAACCGATTCTGAAGTATGCGAGGAGTGAAGAACATGAATAAACAACCTGCCCGATTCACAGCAGCCTTGGTGTTAAGCCTTATGCTAACTTCCTGTACGCCTGATACCCCCGGTATGACCACGCCCAACGCAACAGTATCCGACACCACGGCATCCGGCACCATGGCGTCCGAAACCACGTCTCCTGCCGCCGGCCCCGCTCAGACCCATGTGACCAGTTCCGGCTCAACTGCTGACCCTGTTGTCCCTGCCGCAGATGTGACCGGCATCACCGAGGTAACCAACCAATACTATGACTCCCTGAATCGAAAGGACATCGCGACGTATAACGCCTCCGTTGCAAAGAAGCAGCAAATGGAAGAAACGAGTGAATCCTGGCAATACATGAAGAAGACTCTGATCAGTGAGGAGGACATTTCACTGGATTTTTCGAAAGCTAAATGGCAAGGCAGCCGGATCATGGTTCCGGTGACTCACACGATCACCATGAGTGAAGATTATATCCCCTTCAATATTGAGCCGGGAGAGAACCTCATTGTGACAGAAATCTACTACGAGAAGAATTCCCAGGGTCACTTCATGATTTCGGACTGGGGCCACAGCATCATCCTGAAGAACCGGTCCAATCCCTGATTCACAGAAGCAAAAACTCAAAAATTCCGGGGGCATTTCCTCCGGTCAGTTCGCCTTCGGTGATTATGTCATCCGGCGATCAATCCGTCATATACGACATGAACGCCAAGGATGTCATTATTAAAAGGGCAATGCCAGTTCTCATGGAACTGCCATCGCCCTTTTTGTGTGCGGATCAAGAAAACCTCATTCAACCCATTCGACCGCCTGTTATGGTCTGGGAGGGGCGCAGTCCAGCAAGTGCAGCTCCATCAGGATGGACTGCTCCCCGTCCGGCTTTGCTCCGATAACTTTACTTGCTCAGATCAAACAGTTCCCGACATTCCAGACACCAGTAGATCTCGCCCCGGATCCTGCCCATGAGGGAGGTCTGTCACTCCGGACAGATCGCCGTCCCCTCAAATTCACCATATGTGACTGGGCCTGCCAGCTGCTTATATCTGGTGATGGTATTCAGGTTCACCAGGACAATCCGGCCTTCCGCCTGATACATCGGGTTTCCTGTCCGAAAATATTCATCGATTGCCGCTTTTAAAAAATCTTTTTCATTCATCTGTCTCACCTCGTCAGTTCGTACATACATTCTACAATGAAGTCCGGACAGAAAAAAAGTCCAGCCCGGAACTGGCGCTGGCTGTGAGTCCGAGGTTCGTTCTGCCGGATGGTATTGACTGACCCCTGGCGGAATGTCAGACGATGTCCGGTTAGCCATCGAATGGTTAATCAATGCCGGTTCTATGGATCTCACGACAAAATCGGTCATATCTTGAAAAAATATGAGCCAAAAGGGGTTGTCATCGATCAGAATCGCAGATATAATCACAACTAATGAACAAAATGCAAACATGAAGAGAAAAGTGCCAGGAAGTGTTTTCAGAGAGCTGATGGATGGTGAGAATCAGCAGGACTTCGGCATGCAATACTGGCTTCATGGCAGCCTGGCGGAAAATCGTGAGATGAGTAGGCCGGGACGGCGCCACCGTTATCAGGATACCGGATGCCTGTCCGGGAATGAGGCAGTTTTTTCTGTAAATTAGGGTGGTAACACGAAGATCCCTTCGTCCCTATGGTTCTGACCATAGGACGGGGGCATTTATTTTTTTTGAGGGGGAAACAAAAGACAATGGCAAAACGAATCTACTTTTTTGACACGACACTTCGTGATGGGGAGCAGTCACCTGGCTGCAGCATGAACAAACGGGAAAAACTCCTGCTGGCCCGCCAGCTGGAGAAAATGGGGGTAGACGTCATTGAGGCCGGTTTTGCCGCTGCCTCGCCCGGAGACTTCGAATCGGTGAAACTGATTGCGGATGAGATCAGGACCTCCACGGTCTGCGTTCTGGCCCGGACGGTGAAGGATGACATCGACAAAGCCTGGGCAGCCGTCCAGGGTGCGGCCCGGCCGAGGATCCATACCTTCATCGCCACATCGCCGATCCATATGGAGTACAAGCTTAAGATGTCCCCGGAGCAGGTGCTGGAACGGGCTGAGGCCATGGTTGGTTATGCCGCTTCGCTTTGCCCGGAGGTGGAGTTCTCTGCCGAGGATGCCACCCGGAGCGATGTGGATTTTCTGGCTCTGGTCTTTGACCGGGTCATTGCTGCCGGCGCTAAAATCATCAACATTCCCGACACCGTCGGCTATACGACACCGGACGAGTTCTATCACTTCATCCAAGCCCTTCGGGAGAAGTCCCGTCTCCTTGACACCGTCCGGATCTCCGTGCACTGCCACGATGACCTGGGACTGGGCGTCGCCAACAGCATCGCTGCCATCAGCGCCGGCGCTGCCCAGGTGGAATGCACAGTGAGCGGCATTGGCGAGCGGGCAGGCAACGCCGCCCTGGAAGAGATTGCCATGATCCTCAAGCTGCGCAGTGATCTCCTTGACACCGAGATCGGCATCGTCACCGAGGAGATCACCCGTACCAGCAGCCTGCTCTCCAGCATCACCGGCGTTCATGTCCAGCCCAACAAAGCCATCGTCGGCGCCAACGCCTTCGCCCATGAGTCCGGCATCCATCAGCACGGCGTCCTGGCCAACCGGGCGACCTATGAGATCATGACCCCGGAGTCTGTGGGTCTGGCGAAAAACAACATGGTGCTGGGCAAGCATTCCGGCCGGCACGCCTTCCGCAACAAAGCCCGGGAACTGGGTTACGATCTGTCTCCGGATGAACTCAATGCCGTCTTTGAGGAATTCAAGGAACTGGCCGACCGCAAGAAAGAAATCTTCGACCGGGACATCGAGACCCTGCTCACCCAGGGAATGCAGGACCACCACGATTACTATAAGCTCAAGCGTTTCGTTGTCAACAGCGGCAACACCATCACCACCACTGCCTCGGTCGTCGTCGCCGCTGGGGGAGTCGAGCGGGAAGGCATCTCTTTCGCCCAGGGACCCATTGACGCGACCTTTCGTGCCATCGAGCAGGTCATCGATGTGGACGTTGCCCTGGAGGATTTTTCCCTTCAGTCCGTCACGGAAGGAACGGATGCCCTGGGTTACGCCACGGTGACCCTGCGCCACGGCGACCGTCATTTTATCGGCCGGGACGCCAGCATCAATGTGGTCCAGGCTTCCATCGGCGCCTGGCTCAATGCCATGAACAAAGTAATGCACGCGATCGAAACAGACAAGGGAGAATAAGCAATGGGAATGACAATGACACAGAAGATTCTGGCGGCTCATGCCGGGAAAGATCAGGTTCAGCCTGGGGATTTCATCATGGCGGATCTGGATCTGGTCCTGGGCAACGACATCACGACCCCGCCCGCCATCCGCGAGTTTAACAAGATGGGAGGGGGCAGGGTCTTTGATCGGGCAAAGATCGCCCTGGTTCCCGACCACTTTGCCCCCAACAAGGACATCCTGTCCGCCGGCCAGGCCCGGATCATGCGCGAATTCGCCCGGGACCAGCAGATCATCCACTATTTTGAAGTCGGAGAAATGGGCATCGAGCATGCCCTTCTGCCCGAGAAAGGCCTGGTCACCGCCGGGGACGTCGTCATCGGCGCCGACTCCCACACCTGCACCTACGGTGCCCTGGGGGCTTTTTCCACCGGCGTGGGTTCCACCGACATGGCAGCAGGAATGGCCATGGGCCAGGCCTGGTTCCGGGTGCCCTCGGCCCTGTCCTTCCGCCTCAGCGGCAAGCTTTCTCGCTGGGTCAGCGGCAAGGACGCAATCCTCCACATCATCGGCCGGATCGGCGTGGATGGCGCCCGCTACCGCTCCATGGAGTTCTCCGGCGAAGGGGTAGCCAGCCTGTCCATGGATGACCGCTTCACCATGGCCAACATGGCCATCGAAGCCGGCGCCAAGAACGGCATCTTCCCGGTGGATGAGCGGACCCGGGAGTACCTGACATCCCATGGCGCTCAGCCGGCCAGAGTCTATGCCCCGGATCCGGATGCCGTCTATGACGAGGTTTACGACATCGATCTGTCACAGATCCAGTCGACAGTTTCCTTTCCGCACAGCCCGGATCATACCTTCGAAGTTCAGGCCATCGACCGCATCGCCATCGACCAGGTGGTCATCGGCTCCTGCACCAACGGCCGGCTGAATGATCTGCGCGCAGCCGCTGACATCATGGCCGGTAAAAAAGTCGCCCATGGACTGCGCGTCATTATCATTCCCGCCACCCAGCAGATTTACCTCGACGCCATGGAAGCCGGCTACCTGCGGACCTTTATCGAGGCCGGCGCCGTTGTCAGCACGCCTACCTGCGGACCCTGCCTGGGCGGACACATGGGCATCCTGGCGGAGGGCGAGCGGGCCGTGTCCACTACCAACCGGAACTTTGTCGGCCGCATGGGCCACGCCACGTCGGAAGTCTATCTGGCCAGTCCCGCTGTAGCAGCAGCCTCAGCCATCAAGGGCTATATCGCGCATCCCAGTGAATTGGAGGAAAGATAAATGAACGCAACAGGAACTGTCATCAAATTCGGCGATAACGTCGATACGGATATGATCATCCCGGCCCGGCATCTGTCAACGGCCGATCCAAAGGTCCTCCGTCACCATTTCATGGAGGATGTCGATCCGACCCTTGCCGGCAGAATCCAGCCTGGCGACATCCTGGTGGCCGGCCGCAACTACGGCTGCGGCTCCTCCCGGGAGCATGCCCCCATCACCATCAAAGGCGCCGGGGCCGCCTGTGTCATCGCCGAGAGCTTCGCCCGAATCTTCTACCGCAACGCCTTCAACATCGGCCTGCCCATCATCGAATGTCCTGAAGCCGCCCGCGCTATCGCCGACGGCGACCGCGTCGAGATCAATTTCGAAACCGGCACAATCCATAATTATACCACCGGAGAGACTTTCACCACTCCACCTTTCCCGGAATTCATCCAGGGCATTATCAAATTCGGCGGCCTTGTCCGATACGTCCAAGCGGGAGGATCCCATCATGACGTATAAGATCATCACCGCCCCCGGCGATGGCATCGGACCGGAGGTCACCGCAGCAGCCGTCCGGGTCCTGGATCGAGTCGGGGAAGTATTCGGTCATCAGTTCCAGTACGAGGAAATCCTGGTGGGCGGCGCTTCCATCGATGGAACAGGGGTGCCTCTGACCGAAAGTGCCATCACAGCCGCCCGCAGCGGCGATGCCGTTCTGTTTGGCGCGGTCGGCGGCAGCGCCTGGGATCAGCTGACTCCGCCGCTGCGGCCGGAAAAAGCCATTCTCGGCCTGCGCCAGGCCCTGGGCGCCTATATCAACCTCCGTCCCGGCATCCTCTTCCCGGCATTGCGGGAAGCCTCACCCATTAAGGACGAACTCCTGGGCAGGGGCTTCGATCTCATGGTGGTGCGCGAGCTCACCGGCGGCATCTATTTCGGAGAAAAAGGGACACGAGACGGCAAATACGGACCGGAAGCCTACGATGTTGAAGTCTATTCCGAGTTTGAGGTCCGCCGCATCGCGCAGAAAGCCTTCCAGCTGGCACAAACGCGCCGAAAAAAAGTAGTGTCCGTTGATAAGGCCAACGTCCTGGAGAGCTCCCGCCTGTGGCGTCGCATCGTGGAAGAAGTGGCAGCAGACTTCCCGGATGTGGAGCTGTCCCATATGTATGTCGACAATGCCGCCATGCAGGTCGTCCGGGACCCTGGCCAGTTCGATGTGCTCCTGACTTCGAACCTGTTTGGAGACATTCTCTCCGATGAGATCAGCATGCTCACCGGCTCCATCGGCCTGTTGCCATCGGCCAGCCTGGGCAGCGGGACCACCGGCATCTACGAGCCCATCCACGGCTCGGCTCCGGACATTGCCGGTCTGGACAAAGCCAATCCCATCGGTGCCATTCTCTCCGCCGCCATGCTCCTGGAGCATTCCCTGGGCCTGACCCGGGAAGCCCAGGCCATCCGGCAGGCAGTGGATGCCACGTTGGAAGCGGGCCATCAGACCGGTGACATTCACCGCAGCGGCGCGACGGTTCATGGCACCAGCGACCTTGCCTCCATCATCTGCCGCCGCATCACGAACTGACCGGAAGCACGAAAATTTTTTCTGGATATTTTGCAATCCTGTAAAGATTGGATACAGAATGAATAGGTTTTGTAAATAGACTCCTACAGTACCTGCTCACCCCTGGATTTCCTTTACAATTGATATAGGCACTGTGCCCCTGCGGAATGTCCATCCCATTCCCGAATCATTTGGCATTCGATCTGAGCCCCGAACCCCTAAATTATGTGGAGGAAGTTACCATGAGTGATGAAACAATGAAAAAAAATCTTGAAGTCGAAGAGATCAAGCCCCTTGGCATGGTCGACGGCATCATGAAGGACGAGACCCATCATGACGTCACCAATCAACGGGTGTCCCTGGACCCCACGACAAAAAATGACATCCTCCAGGAGGAACACGAAAAAAAGCCTGAACTGGAAACCGATTCAAAACAACCTGAAGTGTCCGACACGATGGTTGAACCTGAGATGAAACGCCCTGAAAAAACGCCCGAAGTTGAAGAGATCAAACCAGGCGGAATGGTTGACGGCATCATGAAGGATGAGACCCATTATGGAGTCACCAATCAGCGGGTGTCCCAGGACCCTGCGACAGAAAATGACATCCTGCAGGAGGAACACGAAAAAAAGATTTAACCGCCGCTTTGCCTGCCTGATCAAACGTTCCCACAGAATCCGGCAGATCTGCCGGATCAGTCCCAAAAGACCAAAGCTTGAAACTAGCTTTGGTCTTTTTGATTAGAGATATTGTTAAACCGCATTTTGAAAGATCAGGCCGGACACCTGAAATCGCTGTTTTCTAGTATGGAGGTAGTTGTAAAAAAGGCAGAAGATCAGTCGGATTGAATCAGCACTTTCGATAATGGAGCTGGATCGAGGCTTGAGTGGACTGGTTAAGAGAAGATTCTGGGACAGCTTTTGACAGGTGTCGGTAAAGGGTATCGATGAGATGACAGTTCAGGCGTTCATTGGCTATTCAACGAGATCCAAAAACACCCGTGAGATTAACACCCATCTGAGAAAAGATGATATCAAAGAAAAGATGCTGGAGGCTATCAAATAGCCTCCAGTTTTTATATCCTCTTATTTCTTTGCCTTAGCAGACATTTATTAGACATTTATTTCAACTAAAACAGGTTCCCGGAACATTCCGGGAACCTGTATGTTTGGTGCAGCCGACAAGATTCGAACTCGTGGCCCCTTGGTTCGTAGCCAAGTACTCTATCCAGCTGAGCTACGGCTGCATGTAACTTAATCATAATAGCATGGTTCTTAGTCGATTTCAAGACTGTTCCCGGATTTTTTCAGAGGAGGGGCAGGATTTTTTGCGGTTCTGACTGACACTCCGGATCTTAGGCGGTTTCTCCGGAAAAAAATGACCTGAATTGCCATTTCTTTAAAACCCGTTAATATAATTGAGGTATTATATTAGTATTGATTTGATAGGAGCGTACTGCATCATGAATGAAATAACCAAAACGAAATTTGATTATCTCAACCGGGCGAACGGATCCACTTCGCTGCTGGCCTTGTTTGCCATTATTTCCGCGATTCCCGGAGGGATCCGGCTTTACCGGTTCATCCTGGATGCCCAGGATCTGAAAATCGAGCAGGCCAATCTGCTGGGGTTCAGCGACTTTTCCATCCCCTTTCTCAATGTCCAAGTCCGTGAACCCTATGTCAGCCTGTCCATCCTGATTCTGGCGGTAGTGATCCCCGTCCTGGTTCTCCTGCTTCTCCTGTTCAAGAAGAACAGTCTGAATCATGGGCGCACCGGAAGCGGACTCTACTGGCTGATCGCCCTGCTGGCAATCCTTGGAATTCTGATCGGAACCGGTCTGATGAAGAAGCTCTACTACAACGACCTGACCAACCTGACGGCGCTGAATACCGATCCGGAAAATCTGTTCCTCACCGGTGTTTCCGCCCTGTCTCTGATCCTGACCCTGGTTGCCATGACTCAGACACGAAAGGCGGCCAATGCTCCGGATACCCTGAGCGACGACCTCAGTGACGAGGATGCTGACCTGGAAATTGCGGATCGCGATCAGGAACCCGCCATGCCGGCTGAAGCCGCGGTGGCGTTCAACGAGGCCGAGACCTCGCGTCAGTTCGCGCCGGAAGCTGTTTTGACCGAGGACGAGGACCTGCCGTCGGATTCTCCGGACACCTTCCGAGTCAGAACAGCGAAGGAAAATCCGGCACTGCAGGAAGATTTCGCAGCCGTTCCGGTGCAGAAGGCCGATCTGCCCGCAGCCGCTCCGAAAGTGACCGAACCCGTTTCAGCCAAAGTTTATGAAACACCGGTGAAAACCGAAAGCCGGCCGTCTGCCGCTGCAGCGTCTGCCGCCAAACCCGAGCGCACGATTCAGCGCAAGCTCCTGGCTTACCCCGGTGACGACACCAAGGTCATTGTGATCCTCCGGGAGTCGGTCAACGGCAAGTTCGTCCGGGAATGGTCCGAGATCCGGCTGAAATCCGATTTCACCCGCAAGCCTGCTCCGTCGGAGCGGGAATAGGTTCCATGGCAAGTCTGGGAACCATTCAGGTTCAACCCTCTCTGTGCGTCCTGTGCCGGCTGTGCGACATCAGTTGTCCCACCGGTGCGATTGCGGTGAATGTGGAACAGCGTACCTGGTCCATCCGTCCGGAAGTCTGCACCCACTGCGGCATCTGCCTGCGGGTATGTCCCCGCAGCGCCCTCGTTCTGGGTGAGGACCCGGAACCTGCCCTTTGCGCCCACATCCCGGAGCCGCGCCCAACCAAGCGCAAAGCCCGACTCAGCAGAAAATCGAATCCCGTCTAAAATCAGAACCCTCCGAACCTGGATAATCGTCCAGTTCCGGAGGGTTTTATTGTATGCCCGGTTTTATTCAGTCCAGGGTCAGGGTTCGATCTGCTCCAGCAGTACGATCCCCGACGGATCAGTGTCCACCTGAACCTGTCCCCCGCTCACACGGTAGCCCTTCATGGCATAGGCATCCCGGACCAGACTGCCGTCAGGGAACACCCCGCTGACATCCAAGATGGCAGCTACAGGCTGATCCAGGGCAACCAGTACGGTATTTTTGATTCCGTCCGCTGCATAATCCCGCTGAAAAATCAGCGGCGACTTGGACCGTTCCGTGTGCGTGCCGGCTCCCACCGCCACATTTCTGGCCCGGAAGCTGCCCAGTTTTTGGAAATGCTCCAGTACTGACGCATCCACGCTGTCCCAGTTCATGGAACCCCTGGTTCCCATCATCAGGTCCGATCCGGTATTAATATAGGGGCGGCCGGATTCATCGCCGTAGAATACTTCCACAGCGCCCGGCAGCAGCAGCAGGTAGGTCAGCCCGTCCTTCAGCTTTTTTCTAGGATACAGCCGGGTATCGTGGCTGGACAGGTAGGAGACGGCATTGGTGCCCTGTTCCTTCAGCGTGGCAGCATACCGCTGGAAGATCGATGACATCGTCTTGAGCTGATAGGCCGGTCCGTCCACCCGGTCACCCTGAAAGGAGAAATTCAGCAGAGCGTCAAAGCCGTGGTCATAGTACTCATTGCGCTCAATCCCCTTGCCCCAGACTTCCCCCATCATAAAGAAGGAATCCGAAAACTCGCTGCCCGGCTTGTCCGGATGATCCCGGCGCCAGTCCCGCAGGGCCTGGTCAGCCGAGGCCTTCAGGTTCTGCCAGATCGCGGGCTCGACATGCTTGGCGGTATCGATGCGAAAGCCATCGATGCCGAATTCCCGGACCCAGGCGTTGAGCCAGGCACTGATATAGCCGGCAGGCGGCAGATTCAGGTCCTGCCTCAGATTTGCCGCTGCTGTGATCCGGAAGGGCGCGAATTCCTCACCGGCTTCCTGGGTCCATTTGGTTTTCAAAAGCGGCGGCAGGCTCACCGGATCCTTCGCTTCGGTGAGAACATCAGGCAGTCCGGCCAGGGTCATGGTGTAATCATCGGAGCCGCCCCTGGAATAGCCGGGCAGACCGGCGCGAACCCAGTCGCTTCCCCACCAGCGCTGCCAGGCTGCTTCCTCCTCATAGTCGATGAATTGCTGAAAGGCGTCGTAGCGCTCACTCTCACCCGGCTGCCAGTCCCCGTTGATGCCCTTCAGTTTGCCAAAGCCGTATTCGCTCATGTCCCTCAGCGTATGGTAGCCGGCATGATTGAGCACCACGTCCAGAATGATCCGGATGCCTTGGGCATGGGCAGCATCGATCAGCGCTTCAAACTCGGCCGCTGTACCAAAGTTGCGGTCCGTCATGGTCCAGTCCAGCGGATAGTAGCCATGAAAGGCATAGTGGGCAAACTCGCCCTGGCCACCGGCGACAAAGCCATGAATCTGCTCGTAGGGTGCGGTGATCCACAGGGCATTGACCCCCAGATCGGTGAAATACCCTGCTTCAATCTTCTGGGTGAGTCCCTGAAAATCACCGCCGTGGAAGGTGGCGTAGTCGAGTCCCTTGGCGTCCACTTTCTGCCGGCCGTAACTTTCGTCATTGGCCGGATTGCCATTGGCAAAGCGGTCGGTCATGGCATAGTAGATGGTCGCGTTCTTCCAGTCAAACTGCCCCTGAGCGGCAGGTCCGGCCCCTGCCGGAATTGGCTCCGTAAGCGGTCCGCTCTGTGTCGTGGTGCTGATGGCAGTACTCGCTGTGACAGGGACTGGTCCCAATGTCGCGGGATTGGCTGTCGGGGTGCACGAACTCAGCAGCAGAACCGTCAGAAGGGAGGCTGTCAATCGCTTCATTGGCTGACCTCCCCCCGGAATACCCGGAAAGCCATGGGCTCGAGCTCCAGACGATCTATCTGCCGGGCCGGCTGCTCCCGGTCCGGCGTCACTTCCGTCAGAACGCCGGGTGTCACACTCAGTGTGACCGGATGATCGGAATTGTTGAAGGCGCACAGAAAGATGTCATCCCCGGCCTGACGCTGAAAAACCAGGGCATGGTCCTGGCGCAGAACTTCGCGGAAGGTTCCCTGGGAAAATGCCGGACTTGATTTGCGCAGCCGGATCAGGGCACGGTAGTGCTCCAGCATTTCCTGATCCTGCTCTTTCTCGTCCCAGATCATGCAGCGCCGGCAGTACGGATCATAGCCTCCGTCCAGTCCGATCTCGTCCCCGTAATAGATGTAGGGGGTGCCGATGTAGAGGAACTGGAATGCCGATGCCAGCCGGAGTCGGTTGCGCTGCCCCTTGGCGGCCGTCAGGAAGCGGGCTGTATCATGACTGCCCAGAAGGTTCCACAGCTGCTGATTGATGGGATCCATATAGAGCATCCGGTTATGGGCCAGCACATCGAGGAACTGATGCGTATCGCTGACACGCCGGGCAAAGAAGTCCGTCATGGCGTACAGGAAGGGATAGTTCATGATGGAATCCAGCTCCCCGCCCCGCAGGAACGAGCTGGCTTCATGCATGATTTCCCCCACCAGGGCAGATCCCGGCTTTTCCTCATCGCAGGCCTGACGGAATCCGCGCCAGAACTCATGGTCCACTTCGTCACACACATCCAGGCGCCAGCCGTCGATGCCGACCTCCCGGATCCAGAAACGGCCGACCTCATAGAAATACCGGCGCACCTCGGGATGCTCCGTTCTCAGTTTGGGCATGTTGGAAATTCCATTGGCAAAGGTATAGTAATTGCCCGGCTCCAGGCTGACCGGAAGACTGTCCAGGTGGTACCAGCCCAGGTAATCGCTTTGTTCCTGGTTCTCCAGGATATCCCGAAAGGCAAAGAAGTCCGATCCAGTGTGGTTGAACACTGCGTCAAAGAAGACCCGGATCCCCAATGCGTGCGCTTTTCTGACCAGTTCTTTCGCCTCTTCCAGCGTTCCGAACTGAGGATCAATGGCATAATAATCCGAAATATTGTACTTATGGTTGGAAGCGGATTGGAATACCGGCGTCAGATAGAGCAGATTGATGCCCAGCTCCGCCAGGAAATCCAGGCGCCGGATGATCCCGGCCAGATCTCCGCCGAAGCTTCCCCGTCGGTGGGGAATGCCGCCCCAGGGACGGGTGCCCGGCGGATCATTGGCGGAATCTCCGTTGCAGAACCGCTCCGGAAAAATCTGATAGACAATGGCGTCACGCAGCTGGTCTCTGCTGTGGTAGACATCCGCCGGTCCGAGAAAGGCGTACTGGAACGCGCTGCGCTCCCGGTCCCGGGTGCCGGAAATCTGGATTCCCCGCTCATCATAGGAAACGGCATGGCCGGTATGATCGGTCAGCTCGAAGAAGTAGCGGTAGCGGTCGCGGGGCAGCGCCAGATCCGCGGTCCAGAAAGCGAACAGGTCGGTCTGGGCCAGGAGGGTCATGTCTTTTCGGCACCAGGGCCCCGTCCAGTCGTAGCGATCCTTGAAGCAGACCGATACCTGATCCATCTCGCCCTGGGCGGTTCGCAGCCGCAGGGTCAGGGTATGCTCATCCCCGGGGTAGGCCCAGGGGAGATCGGGGATATGATATATTGCGTGTAAATTCATCATTCATCATCCTCTGCAGGAAGTAAGTAGGAGGAGGCATCCGTCCAGGCGTCTGATGTTCTCAGTCTCAGTCGGCCGAGGCTGAGAAGGGGCGGCGGCTGATGGCAAAACTGAGACCGGGGATGGAAAAAGCCCCGAAGGGCTTTTTGTCTCTCTGGTTTCGCACCAGTGGAGGCGACTCGACGCAGTTTCCGAGGGGGACCTATCCCAGGGTTGACTTGCGCTTGATCAGCTGATGTTCGATGATTTCGCTGCCGTCGCGCAGACCGTCCTCGATGGCTTTCATCAGCTGCTCCACGCTTTTCTGACCCAGGTCATAGGCTTTGATGTCCACCGTGGTGAGCTGACTGTCAGAGTAGCGGGAAAGAACGCTGTTATTGAAGGAACCGATGGCGATGTCCTGTGGGATGCGGTAGCCCAGATTGGTCATGGCCCGGGACAGGCCGAAGGAGATGACATCGTCGGTAGCGACAACGGCATCCGGCTTCTGCGGACAGCGGAAGATCTCCTCAGCGATCCGCATGCCGGTTTCCTCATCAAAGGCACCGGTAAAAATCTGGCTGTCCGTCAGGGGCAGGCCAGCTTCCGTCAGGGCCTGGCGGAACCCCGCCAGGCGGTCCTTGGTCACCTGAAGCTTCATGGAGCCGGAAGCGAAGCAGAGGCTGCGCTTGCCCGTATCCAGGATGTGGCGCGTCAGTTCGTACGCTGCCCGGACATTGTCGTTGTCCACGTGATTGACCGGGAAGCCGGCGCTGGATCCGATGACGGAAAAGGGAAAGTCCGTCTTCATCAGATATTTGATATTGGGATCATGCTCCCTGGAGCGCATCAGGACCAGACCATCGACTTTGCCGCCGCCGATGAAATTCTTGATGACGTCCAGTTCATCCTTGTTGATGGAATTGGTGGATAACAGCACATCATAATTGTGGTGCGACGCTTCCGTCACGATTCCGCGAAGCGCTTCCGGAAAGAACGGGTTGAGCAGAATGTCGGTTTCCTTGGACGGCATGATGACGCCGATGATCCGGGTGCGGGACCGGGCCAGGGAGCGGGCAATGGCATTGGGCTGGTACTGCAGGGCTTCCATTTCCTCGAGTACCCTCTCCCGGGTAGCCTGGGAAATCCGGGGATTGTTGGAAATGACCCGGGAGACGGTGGAGGCGGACACCCCCGCCCGCCTGGCCACGTCTTTCACCGTGGGCTTGGCTTTTTTCATCATGCGGTCTCCTCCTGTGCTGTCAGCTGCATGGTCTAGTCCACCGGATGGATGGTTACATCCTCCGGCGTGCGCTCTTCGATCTGAGCGGCTTTGCGGATCAGGGTCTCGTCGACCTGTCCCAGAATCTTGTCGGCCTCAGGATCGGACTTCAACAGTTCCCGCTTCATATTCAGCAGATCCTCATTCAGATTGATCCGCTCACCGGTTTGTGTATCAAAGAAGTGCAGAGCGTCCAGGTCATAGCCGAAGGAATACGTTTTGTCCTCTTCGTAATTGAGATGGCCGGGCACTCCGATGATGATGTCCTGCCCGCCCTCGAGCTTGGCATACAGCAGCTTTTCCTTGCCCAGAATTTCGATGACATCCACGAAGGCCTTGAACGTATCGCCGATTTCTCCGCCGTACATGATGCGCTCGGGCCGGATTCCCATGGATACCGCCTTGCCCTCATAGGCTTTGAGGAATTCCAGGTCCGATGCCTTCGGCGTGACTTTCACCTTGCCGTTGAGACCGGTGAAGACCCCCTGCTCCATGGTACCCTTGATGATATTCATGGTCGGGGAACCGATGAATTTGGCGACAAAGACATTGGCCGGCATGTTGTAGAGTTCCATGGGGGTGCCGAACTGCTGGATCTTGCCGTCATTCATCAGAACAATCTTGGTGGCCATGGTCATGGCTTCGGTCTGGTCATGGGTGACGTAGATGGTGGTGGTGCCCAGGTTCTTATGGATCCGGACCAGTTCCACCCGCATGTGTTCGCGCAGCTTGGCGTCGAGATTGGACAGCGGTTCGTCCATCAGGAAGACCTTCGGCTTGCGCACGATGGCCCGGCCCAGGGCAACGCGCTGGCGCTGGCCGCCGGAAATGTCGGAGGGCTTGGAATGCAGGTATTTCGTGATATCGAGAATCGACGCAGCTTCCTTGACCCGCTCGTCAATAACGGACTTGCGCTCATGGCGCATGTTCAGGGAGAACGCCATGTTGTCGTAAACCGTCATATGCGGATACAGGGCGTAGCTCTGGAATACCATGGCAATGTCGCGGTCCTTGGATGGCACCTCATTCACCCGGCGGCCTTCAAACAAAAGGTCTCCTTCGGTGATGGAGTTGAGTCCGGCGATCATGCGCAGCAGGGTGGTTTTTCCGCAGCCGGAGGGACCCAGGATGACACAGAAGTCGCGGCTGTCAATATCCAGGTTGATATGACGGATGGTAAATTCCTCGCGCCCTTCATATTTCTTTCCAATGTTGTTCAGTTGAACTTTCATAGTGGTTCCTCCCGATTATTTCACTGCGCCGGACGCCAGTCCGGACACCAGTTGTTTTTGCAGAGCCGTAAAGAGAATGACGATGGGGATGGCAGTCAGAAGACCGCCGGCGGCAAAGGCCGGTTCGTTGATATTGCGCAGGTCGGAGATCAGGAAGAACAGACCCGGCGCCAGTGTGTAGTCGGCCGGCGAGTTGAGCAATACCAGGGGCAGAAGGTAGTCCATGAACGGTCCGATGAAGGACCACAGGGCAATGATTGCCAGCATCGGCCGGGCGATGGGCATGATGACCAGCCGGTAGATCTGCATGTAGGACAGTCCGTCGATCTTGGCCGCATCATCCAGCTCCGTGGAGATGGAATCCAGGTAGCCCTTCAGGATGAAGGTATTGCCCGCGATGCCGCCCCCGGCGTAGATCAGGATGAGCATCATCTGGCGCGAGAAGAACGGCAGCTTGTCGCTGAGCAGCGTATACAGCGTGAAGTACGCCGTGATTCCGGCAAAGGCCGGGATGGTTTGCAGCAGCATGATCGTCATCAGGGAGGCTTTGCGGCCGGAGAACCGGAAGCGCGAATAAGCATAGCCGGTGAAGGAAACGAAGATCAGCGTCAGGATGGCCGTGGCCACGGCGATGAAGATCGTATTCTTGACCCAGGTCAGAAACAGCGTCTTCTGAAACAGGTGATCAAAGTGCACCGTGGAGAAAGTGAAGGGAGCGGACATGTTGAGGCGGGTGGACTGATTGCCGTTGAAGGCCGACTTCACCATCAGGAACAGAGGAATCACGATGGCCAGAACCCAGAGGATCAGGATCAGATAGTTCACGCCCAGCAGGATCTTGCCGCCAAAGGTCAGGGGCATCTTGTCGGACAAATTGAGTTTTTTATCTTTCTTTGCCATTACAGTCTCTCCTCCCGGAACGCCTTGGAGTTCCTGAATCCGATGAAAGTGAAGAACATCAGGGCAAGAGATACGATCATGGTGACCGCGGCACCCATGGCCTGGTAGTTCCTGGTCATGACCAGATTATAGATGTAGGTAATCAGCAGGTCGGAGGATCCGCCCAGGTTGCCGTAGGTCGCCGGGTCAAAGGGTCCGCCGTTGTTGAACAGCCGGATGACGGAGAAGTTGTTGAAGTTGAAGGTGTACTGGCCGACTAAAAGCGGCGCCGTCTGGAACAGCACCAGGGGAATCGTGATCTTGGAGATTCGCTGCCAGCCGGAAGCGCCGTCGATCTGAGCCGCTTCGTACAGGTCCTCGGGGATTGCCTGCAGAACGCCGGTGCTGAGCAGGAAGACATAAGCCGAACCCAGCCAGGTCTGCAGCAGAATCAGGGCTATCCGGGTATACAGCGCCGAGTTTTTGATCCGGATATCCCCGTCGCCGCCGAAGAACGTGGAAACGGAGTTCAGGACATTGGTGATGGCGCCGTTGGGGGCTACCATCAGGGAGAAGAACATGATGGTGATAAAAGCCGGAACCGCCCAGGGGAGCAGATATATGGTGCGGAAGAACGCCTTGCCCTTGATCCGGGGATTGTTGGTCAGAAGCGCCAGGGCAAATCCGGTCAGAATGGCCGATGTGGTGGCCACGAAGGTCCAGATCAGCGTCCAGCCCAGGATGGTGCCGAAGGCCTTTCCGACGGAGCCTTTTCCCTGGGCAATGGCGACATAGTTGTCAAAGCCGACCCAGGAGAATTTGGCCTGATGATTGGGATCCTGGTTGGTAAAGGACAGCAGGATGGTCGTGGACAGCGGCACGATGACGATGAAGAGCAGCGCCAGCAGCGCCGGCAGACTGACCATGTAAGGGAATCCTTCCGTCTGAATGCCGGTCCGGGTCTCGAACCAGTTTCGCTCGCGGATGCCTTTGATCCGTCCGGTTTCGGTCCGGCGCGCGTCCAGGAAGCTGCCGATGAAGATCGCCAGGGCGATGGCCAACAGCACCAGCGCGATAATCCCTTCAATCATGAAGATGATGGAGCGCTGCTGGCGGGTGCCGCCTTCTGCCAGGCTGAACAGCCCGAAGAGGCCCTTGCCCATGTAGTTGCCGAAGCCCAGGGCATAAGGCACTGCCGCTCCGTAGGTGAACAGCGTACCGAGAAAGAACAGGAGTGCCTTAACCGGCTGGTTCATCAGAAGCTGAGCCAGTCCCGGAATCGGAAGCGTCACCAGCGACAGCCAGGGAACCTGCTTTTCGGTTTCCACCGGGGTTCTGCGCCGCAGATCGGCAATGTCCTTCTTCATGACATTTTCCATGACCCCGGTCTGAGCTTTCAGCTCATAGGTTCTGGTCTTGATGAACTCGGCATTGGCCTTTTCCGGATTCAGAAACTCTGCCACTTTCAGGCGGGCGTTCCGTTCCTTTTTCAGCATCTGCCGGCCGTTGGCCAGGGCCTTCTTCGAGATATTGCCCTCCTGGCGGTTTTTCTGAAGCTGAGCCACACCGTCCTGGAAGGCCTGGCGGGCAGCCGCCGTCTCCGTCTCGAGCCGGCTCTGGCCCTCCCGGATGGCCTCCGGGGTCAGCTTTTTGGCTTCGGCCTGGGCAGTCAGGATCTGCTCCTGCGTGTTCTGACGAAACTCAATGATGCGCGGCAGGTGATACAGCTCCAGCTTTGCCTGGTCAAAGGCCAGCTGTGCCTCATAGTCCAGTTCGGCATAGGTTTCATAGAAATCTGCCCGGGCCTGGGCAACGGCCAGTGCCTTGAGCAGGGCTTTGTTTTTCTCATCAAAGCCCCGGGCCGGATCCGGATCCGGCTGGATCGTACCGAGGGTTCGCTTGAATTCAGCTTCCTTGCTTTGAAACTGACTCAGCGCCTTCAGATACGGATGATCGTTGCGGGTTCTGGTCAGTTCAGTCAGCCGGCGGTTTAATTCCGCCTTGTCTCCCTCGCCTCTGGCAATGGCCCCCTGCAACTGTGCCAGTTCTGCCAGATACTGGTTTTTCCGGGGATATTCCCGACCGATATGGTCATACAGGACCGCATTGAATGACTTCATGCGCCTTCCTCCTTTTGGTTTTGTCGCGGCAGTCGGATCAGTAAAAATAATAAAATCAGATAAAAGAGCACCGTCAGATAATAGAAGATGCTGGTCAGTTCCAGAGTCAGCAGGTGGTAGGCCAGGGCGGCCAGCAGAAACACCGACCAGCTGAACACAAACAGGCGGTTGTAGCCGGTTTTGACAAAGGCAATCCAGGTGTTGAACGCCAGACCGGCCGGAATGATGATCTTGCCCAGGTAGGCAGCGATCAGGCTGGTGACGAATGTTTCGTAGCTGAGAGGGCTGCTGCCCTGCATGCTCAGCGACTGGTTGACGAACTCAAAGTAGTCCAGGTCCTTGGCTTTGGCCAGAACCTCCACGGAGGCCAACAGGATCAGCGCTCCGCACAAAATGATGATCCGGTAGAAATTCTTTTTCGACAGTCTGCCCAGTTGTTCCACACTGCTCTCCTTCCGGTAGATTGATGCCTTTTCCGATGACTGATTGATTCGATGAATCCCTTTTAACTTATCTTTTTCTGGATGAATCTTTTTTGTCTGTTTTTTCTGGATGAATCCCTTTTGTTTGATTTTATTATAAATATAGGAAAAGGCAAAATGCCTTTTCCTATATCCTTTAGTCCATTATGTTGTACGTTATGCTGCGAAAGGATACTTACTGACCGATATTGCCCATCATGGCCTTGAAGGAATCCTGCAGTGCCTTGTAGGCAGCTTCCGCGTTGGCGGGCTTGGAGCTGTTCCAGGAAATCATGGCATCCTGCCAGGTATTCCAGACCTGTCCCCATTCAGCGAACAGCGGACGATTTTCAGCCGTCTTGAAGGATTCAATCGTAGCGGAGATGGTTTTCTTTTCGATGTCAGCCAGTCCGGTAGCTTCGTAGGTTGCGGCCGGAACGTTGGGCATGATCTTGCCGGTTGCCTTGAAGAATGCTTCGGCGTTGGCGGGGTTGAGCAGTTCCTGGATGAATTCCTGAGCCAGGGTCATCTTGGCGGCATCGCCTTCATTTCTGGAGTTGATTCCGAGTCCCCAAAGTCCCTGCCAGTGCTTCAGCGGTGCGCCGTTAACGGTGATATGGGACAGCGGCAGAACATCAAGTCCAGGTACATCCTTGACCAGGTTCGGGGTAGCCCAGGGGCCGTCAATTCTCATGGCGACCTTTCCGCCATCCTTGAACATTTCGTTGATCTTTCCGCCGGCGGTCTGGGTATCCCAAAGTTCCGGGCTGTTGTCATAGACTCTCTTCCAGTAATTGTATAATTCTGTGATGACGCCCTGCTTTTCAGCTCCGAGGTCAGCCCAGTCCTTGATCATGTCAGAAGTAAAGGTGGTGCCGTCCTTGCCCAGAAGATCCAGGCCGACTGCGTTGGCAAATGCTACGCCAAACCAGGCGTTGTATGCTTCGACGGCCAGTTCGTTGCCTTTCTGGTCTTTGACTTCGAAGGGCTTGGTCAGATCGATTCCGAGGTCCTGTGCGTTCTTCGGGTTCACGAAGGTGATGAGGGTTTCAATGTTCATCGGGAACGCGAGGTAGTCATCGCCATCCTTGAGGATGCTGCCGTAGGTTTCGAAATTGTCGTATCCGCCGATGGCTGCGGCCATGTCGGCTGCCGGGATCGGCGTGAAGGCCTGCTTGTTGATCATGCTGGGGAGACGGTCAGCCGGTACTGCAAAGACGTCCGGAACCGCTTCGTTCATCGCGTCGGTGGTGTCAATAATGGTGAGGTTGTCCATCGCGCCGACTTCTACCAGAGTAACGGTGGAATCCGGGAATTTGGTCTTCATATTGGCAACGGCCTGTTCGTAGTACGGCTTCCAGCCGGCTTCTGCCTGAACGGTAATCGTAGCCTTGGGATCCGTGACCGATCCGGTGGTGGTCGTCGGGGTTGTAGCCGGAGTGGTTGTGCCGGCTGCCGTAGTCGACGGCGTCGTGGCGGGGGTTGTGCCGCCGGCGGTGGTGGTCGGCGTGGCCGGGGTACAGGATGCAACTGTCATTGCCAGCATTGAAGTGAGCAGCAGTGTCGCGATTTTCTTCATACAAAATCCTCCAAAAATAAAATAGTGTAGGTTATACGTTTACTTTCCTGTGCTGTGATATTCCGGCATCATCAGATGCCGGAACCAGCACTTGCCTCTTGGATATTTATTTATGCATCCGTTTGCACGAATGTATAAAACTACTTATATTATATTCAACCTGACGTTGCATTCTACCGAATCGTGCTTGATTTAAAACAAAGTTCAACTCTGGTTAACAACTACATCTGCTCCACATTCCAGATTTCCTGCGCATATTCATGTATTGTCCGGTCCGAGGAGAATTTTCCGGCATGTGCCATGTTGAGGAAGCACATCCGGGCAAACCGCATGGGCTCCTGCCATACATCGCAGACGTGGTTATGGGCTTTGCGGTAGGCATCAAAGTCCGCCAGCACAAAGTAGCTGTCCGGCTTTTCCCAGGTATGCCCTTCCAGCAGCGATTCGTACAAATCCTGGAAGGCTCCGGTGCCGTCATCGGAGAAGGTTCCGTCGATGAGGCTGTCTACCACCCGCTTGAGTCCGGGGACCTTGTTGTAGTAATCCTTCGGCTTGTAGGTTTTGCGCAGGGCTTCCACCTGATCGATTTCCAGACCGAAGATGAAGTTGTTCTCGGCGCCGGCTTCCTCGACAATCTCGACGTTGGCTCCGTCCAGAGTTCCGATGGTGGCCGCCCCGTTAAGCATGAATTTCATGTTGCCGGTGCCGGAGGCTTCCTTGCCGGTGGTGGAAATCTGCTCAGAGATGTCGGCGGCCGGGAACAGCAGCTCGGCATAGGATACATTGTAGTTCTCCACGAAGACGACTTCGAGGTACTTTTTCACCGTTTCGTCGTTGTCGATGAGGTGCTTGATTTCATTGATGAACTTGATGATGCCCTTGGCCCGGAAATAACCCGGAGCCGCCTTGGCACCAAAGATGAAAGTGCGTTTGCAGCTTGTGGTTTCCCCCTTTTCCTTGATCCGGTAATACAGATCCAGGATATGGAAGGCATTCATCAGCTGACGCTTGTATTCATGGAGCCGCTTGATCTGGATGTCGAAGATGGAGTCCAGATCCAGGGTGGTTCCTTCGTTGAATTTCACAAAATCGGCCAGCTGCCGCTTCTTTTCCTGCTTGATGGCCATGAACCGGGCGATCACTTCATCGTCGCCGGCAAAGGCCGTGAGACCCTCCAGCTGAGTCAGATCCGTAATCCAGGCATCGGAGCCCAGAAGTTCGGTGACAAAGGCGGCCATTTCCGGATTGGCTTTCAAAAACCAGCGGCGCTGGGTAATCCCGTTGGTTTTATTGTTGAACCGTTCCGGGTAGACCCTGTACCAGTTGTTGAGCTCTGTCTCCTTCAGGATATCCGTGTGCAGCTGCGCCACTCCGTTGGTGGAGTGGGTGCCGTAAATGGCCAGGTAGGCCATCCGGAGCACCTTCTGCTTTTTGTCGATGATCGCCAGGTTTTCGATCTCGTCCACGGTCAGCCGCTTCTGAGTCAACTCCAGGGTCAGCTTGTTCTGAATCTTTTCGATGATGGCATACACTTCGGGCAGTATTTCCTGGAAGAGAGCGATATCCCATTTTTCCAGCGCTTCCTGCAGGATGGTGTGATTGGTGTAGGCCAGGGTCTGCTGGGTAATGTCAAAGGCTTTGGAGAAGTCCAGGCCTTCCTTCATCAGAAGGCGGATCAGCTCCGGTACGGCCACGGAAGGGTGGGTGTCATTGAGCTGAACAGCGTGATACTTGAAGAAATCCTCGAAGTCGCGCCCCGCTGCCTTGTACTTTTTCACCAGATCCTGCAGCGCGGCACTGGTAAAGAAGTACTGCTGCTTCAGGCGAAGAATCTTGCCTTCCCGGGTGCTGTCATTGGGATAAAGAACCCGCGTGATGTTCTTGGCCTCGTTCTTCTCCTTCACAGCTTCTTGATATCGGCCGTTGTTGAAATCGTCGAAGTTAAAGTTTTTCAGGGGCTCGGCCACAAACAGGCGCAGGGTATTGATGGTCTTGCCGCCGTAGCCGATGACCGGAGTGTCATAGGGCACGGCATAAACGGTCTGGTCGCCGAACTGAATCAGGGACCGTTCGCTTTCCCGGCGCAGGGCCCAGGGATCGGTCATGGCATTCCAGTCATCGCCTTCCTCCACCTGCTCGCCGTTGATGATCTGCTGCCGGAAAATGCCGTATTCATAGCGAATGCCGTAGCCGATCAGCGGATAGCCTAATGTCGCCGCTGAGTCCAGAAAACAGGCGGCCAGGCGGCCCAGTCCTCCATTGCCCAGGCCGGCATCGGCCTCGGCGGATTCTACACGGGCCAGGGAGGCTCCCATGTCCTGCAGAATTTGCCGGACATCGTCCTCAATCCGGAGATTGATCAGATTGTTGCCCAGCGCGCGTCCCATCAGGAACTCGGCAGACAGGTAATAAGCTTTCTTCTTCTCCTGGAAGAACGTTTCGGTTTCGAGCCATTGCGGAATGATGTGCTGCATCACCGCTTTGCTCACCACATGGTACTTCTCTTTATCGGTCAGCTGTTTGAATTCTTTTCCGTAATTCTGATAAGCTGTTTCGATGAGGCTGGCCGCATCGAATCTCTTGTCAGGCATAGTCTACCTCCTGTAGGTCTCGTTTAACCGGGCCAGGTCTGACCGCACTTTTGGGGTCAGCGCCCCTTTCTTCATTCGCCATTTCCAGTTGTCGCCAAGGGTCGACGGGGTATTGAACCGGGCTGAATCGTCCAGACCGAGCAGGTCCTGCATCGGCGCTACGGCCAGATAGGACACGGAGGCCCAGGCCCCTCGGACAAAGCCCAGCGCGGCGCCTTCCTTGTCATCCAGTTTGAGGTAGCGTCTGGCATATTCAACCTCGGATTCCGGCGCAGTCCGAAGATAGCCGGCCACCGTCTGGGTATCGTGATTCCCTGTATACACCACGGAGTTCCGGATGTAGTTATGGGGGAGATAATCCGAATCCTCCCGGGCATCAAAGGCAAAGACCAGGACATTCATGCCGGGGAAGCCGGTGTCCTCGATGAGGTCCACGACGTCCTGGGTGAGAAAACCGAGGTTTTCCGCCATGATGTCCAGTTCGCCCAGTTCCTCGCGGATAGCGCGGAACAGGGTCATGCCAGGTCCCTTGACCCAGCGGCCGGTACCGGCGGTGGCGGATCCGGCCGGGACTTCCCAGTAGGACTCAAAGCCGCGGAAATGGTCGATGCGCACGATGTCGTAAATGCGGAAACTTTCCCGGATTCGCTTGATCCACCAGGCATAGCCATCCTTCTTCATTTTCTTCCAGTCGTAGATGGGATTGCCCCAGAGCTGGCCGTCGGCGGAAAATGCATCAGGCGGAACTCCGGCAACGCATACCGGCGCCAGATCCTTATCCAGGCGGAACATCTCCGGATTCGCCCAGATATCGGATCCGTCCTCGGCCACATAGATCGGAATGTCCCCGATCAGCTGAATCCCGTGGCGGTTGGCGTACTGTTTCAGTCTGGTCCACTGCTTGAAAAAATAGAACTGGGTGAACACCCAAAAGTAAATATCATCCTCATGGTCCCGGGTAAACCGGGCCAGCGCCAGTTCATCGCGCCGTTTGAGCTCCTGCGGCCACATCTGCCAGGAAACCCCTTCGTGATGGTCTTTGATGGCCATGAACAGCGCAAAGTCCTTGAGCCAGTCCTCCCGCTTCAAAAATGCCTTGAGTTTCTGCTCCAGCTCCGGTCTGGCCTTGGCGTAGGCTGCTTTGAGCAGCGGCATTTTATGGTCATAGAGCTTGCCGTAATCCACCCGCTCCGGGTCCCTGCCCAGGTCAGCCCGGGCAATCTGGGCACGGCTTAGATAACCGGCTTCCACAAATTCATCCAGGTCAATGAAGTAGGGATTGCCGGCGAACGCAGAAAAACTCTGGTAGGGCGAGTCGCCGTAACCAGTGATGCCCAGCGGCAGGATCTGCCAGGTCCGGGTTCCCGTTTCATTCAAAAAATCAGCAAATTCATAGGCCCCTTTGCCCAGATCTCCGATCCCGTAGGGCCCCGGCAGGGAGGAGATATGCATCAATATTCCACTGGCTCTCTCTCTCATGTCACATTCCTTTTCTGCGCAATCGCTTGCACAACTTATTTTCAATATACCACTCTTTTTCAAAAAGTGAAACCGTTCCAATTGTCAGATCTTTGACAGACGACTTCAGACATTAACACATTCTCTCTTTTTTTCGTCATTTCTTAGATATTTCGCTCTCAATTTACGAAACCTCTCAATTAATTGTTTCCAACTAATCAAAAAGAAGTAAAACTCTAAAATTAAACTTTTCGTTAACCCACGCCTGCCTTTCCACTGATCCCAGTACATATCTCCACTCCAGCACCGCATGTCAGCACCCCTGCTCACGGGTTCCCGTCTCCTTCCCTGGCGCCTCGCGCTTTATCCATCAAAAGAAAGCAGAAGGTCAGTTCATCCTGTGTGATCTGACCTTCTGCTTTCTTTCATGCTTTCTTTCATGCTTTCTTGCCTGTTTCTTGCCTGCTTACTTTCCTGCTTACTTTCCTGCTTACTTCTGTTTTGTATCCTGCTTTCTTTTTCATCAGATTTCGAATGGTCCGTACAGGGGAAGAGACCGGGCCCTGATTCTAAACTTTGTACAGCATCCATTTGTGGGATTCCTTCTCGTAGCGGAATTCCGCCAGCGTCTGGCGTCCCTCCAGATCCACCAGACAGGTGAAGACATCCATCCGGTTGCCGCCAAATCGTTCCTCAAAGCGGTTCTGGACTTTGAGAACTTTCCCTTTAAAGGACTCATCTCCCAGCTGAAACCGAAAACTGACGGGATTCAGTTCACCGCGCAGGTCGAACCAGCCGATCATGTCAATGGGCAGGGCTCTGAGCTTCATGTCAGCGCCTCCTTTCAAACATACGTTCTATTTCCGTGATCTAATTATAGAACATTTGTTCGATGATATCAACTGGTCGGCTGGGCTAAAAACCGACAGCCCGGGACCCAAAGAAAACCGGTTCCGGAACTGGTAAGGTTTACAGCATATGCGGTAGAATGGAAGCATGTATAAGGAGGGTTCTGACATGCCAAAACAAGAACTGCTGCTGGACCTGGTGGACCTGTCCGTCCACAGTGCCGGGGGAAGGATCCGGGAACTGAATCTGTCTGCCGGCCGGAACAGTCTGCTGCTGATCAGTGCGGAGGACCACCGCCGCATCGCGTCTTTATTCCGTGTGATCAAGGGGCTGGACCAGCCGCTGGACGGCGGCGTCAGCTACCGGGGCGAGCGGATCGGCCTGGTTCTGGCGGACGACGAGCTGCCGGACTATTCGACGCCCCGGCAGGAGCTGGCTCTGTACGGCTCCCTCAACGGCCTGGCTTTGCCAGAGCTGCAGGCTCAGCTGTCCCGCTGGGATCTGGAAGGGATCCATCATCTGGCCTGCCGGTTCCTTTCGCCCTATGAAAAGGTAGCGCTGCTCATCGCCATGGAGACCGCCGCGCAGCCCGAGCTTCTGCTGTGCGAGGAACCCCTGGCCGGACTGACCCCAAAACAAAGTGCCCGCATGCTGGAGGAACTCAGGCATTACGCGGCGGAGCATCTGGTGATCATCGGAACCGTCCAGCCCGATCATTATCCGAAGGATCTTCCCCGGATCAGTCTGGAACACCAGACCCCCGGCCGGGAATTCAGTCAGGCCTGGGTCAGGCAGACATCACCGGCACAATCGGGCAGTCTTGCGGCCAAGGAGCCGCCTGATTCAGCGGCCCTCATTCAGGAAAGTGTCCCAGCGGAATCCCTGCCGCCTGAGACAATGCCGCCGGAATCAGGATCTGTCCGACCGGTTCGGACCCGGAATCCCGCGAAAACCAAGCACCGCCCGATTCCTCAGCCCGGATTGGACGCCGGAATCGGACCCGGTCAGCCCGTCACCGTTCGAATCCGCCTGCCGGTCGACCCGGACACGGACTATCAGCTGCGCCGGATCAGTGAAATCAAGTTTTTTCAGCCTTCACCGGATCACTCGGGTTATGAAGTCGATATCCTGGAAGCGGATCGGGAACGGCTGCCGCAACTGCTCAAAGGCCGCGGCCTGGTCATGGAACCGGCTGAGGAGGAACAAGCGTGATTGCCCTGTTTGTTTATGAACTGAAACAGCTTCTGAAAAGCAGTCTCATCTGGGCCGGCGGCGGAGCGTTCCTTCTGGGCGTACTGCTTGTTCTGAGGGTAGCTCCGGTTCAGCCGCCGGCTCCCATCGAAGAACCGCTTCTCACCGCGGTTACGATTCTGGATGAGCGGTTTGAAGCCGCGCCGGAGGAGCGCAGGGCCCTGCGGGAAGTTCGGGAACTGCTGGAGGAACCGCTGACCTCCAATGAACGGCGCGGTTATGATGCGGACCCGGGCGTTGATCCCGGCCCGGCCGGTCAGATCTGGCGTCTGCTGGAACTGTCTCAGAGCGGTGTCCTGATTCTTCTGACCCTGGCTCTGGGTATGAGTCACGCCCGGTTCCCGGCCAGCCCGTCCTTTCGCCGGGCAGGGACGACGGCGTCTTTGACCGCCCGCTTTGCCGCGCTTCTGGTTGTCCTGCTCCTCCTCTTTGAGGTGCCCCGACTCACCGCCGGCCTCTGGCTGCAGCTGACAACGGGAGCTGAAAGCCTGTATCGCCTCATTCCCTGGAATCCCAGGGCCGGAATTTCCCTGCTGGAAGTCAGCGATAACCAGCTCGCCGGCTGGTCGGCCTACCGGGCCGTTGATGCTGCCGGCGTCGTCTCGCTGGGCGCAGCCTTCCGTCTGGCCGTGCTGTATGAGGCCGCCCAGATCTTTTGCTGGCTCAGTCTGGGTCTGTTGCTGGGACAGTATGGGCGCAAGGCCCTTACGCTGACCGGAGCAGCCCTTGGCCTGCTCCTGCTGAAACATCCGCTTCTGGCCCCGCTGACGCTGCCGTTTCGCAGCTTTGCCTTTGTCAGCTACCACGACGCCCTGCGCGATACCGCCGGCAGTCCCCTGATGATGCGGGGCCTGGTTCTTCAGGAAAATCCGCTGGACTTCACCCTGGGCATCGCGATCCTTCTGGTCTCGGGAATCCTCCTGCTGTATCTGACGGATCTCCGGCTCAACGGGCGACTGACGATGAAACGGAAAGGAGGGACAGGCCTTGAAGAGTATTAAGTACTTCTGTCGACGGCTGCACCAGAGCGGTCTCACCTGGCTGATGGCAGTCATGCTGCTGCTGGCTGCGCTTCCGGCTCTGTTTGACCCGCTCCCCCTGTCCCTCCCCTTTGATCAGCCGGTATACGGGAACCCGCTTACCCGTGAGTATCCGCTGCAGCCGGGATTCCCCCAGGAGCTGCGGCCGCCCTACCGGCAGATGGATTACCTGCGGGAACTGACGGGCTACCTGGCTCACCTGAGGCAGGAGCGTTCCTTATGGACGCCCGAGGATCCGGATCCGATCCAGCGGTTCTACTATCATTTTCTGGCGGAGCAGGAATCCCTGCATCTGGCCCGGCTCAATGTGACCTATGGCAGCCCGGGGCAGGAAGCCTATTACTACGGCCGGTATGCCTTTGTCTGGGCGGCCGATCTGTTCCCCTGGAGCCAGGGCGAAGCAAAACAGGTGGATCTGCGTGATCTCACCTACTGGGAGCCGGCTCTGGAACTGGCCCGCCAGTCCTCTGACCCGGTGGTCCACGCCCTGGGCCGCAATCTGGAAAACCAGCTGCCCTTGACCTTGACCGCTGATTCCGCTTCGCCGATTTTTCTCGGGCTCTTGGGACTGACCCGGCTGTGGCTGATCGTGCTTCCGCTGGCTGCATTCTTTATCCTGGCCGCTCATCGGGACCGCAATCTCCGGGAACCGGACAGCCGTATCCCCCTCCGGCGGAGCCTGGCGGTGTTCACAGCCAGCGCGCTTCTGCTGCTGGGCCAGCGCGGTCTGACATTCCTGCTCCTGATCCTGCGTCATGGCGATGACCAGGGAGCCATGTACGTTGCCACCCCCTGGGGTCAGTCCATTCCGGGCATCTTTTCCGTGATGACCCTGCGGCAGAGCCTGCTCTGGATCAGCGCGGCGGATCTGGCCTTCCTGTTTCTGGTCTCGGCCCTGGCCGCCCTGTTCTTTGAACTGACCCGCCGGGCCGGCCACGCCGTTCTGGTTACTGCCGGCTGCCTGATTCTCCCGACCCTGATTCGGCCTGAGCTCCAGATCGGACGCCTGCTGGGGTACACCGCCTGGAATCTTTTTCCCACCAACCTATCCCCCGGCTATCCCTTCCTGCCGGAGGAGGCCATGCTGTGGTTCGCGGCGGGGGGACTGCTTTGTCTGGCCCTGATACCAGGGCTGAGCCGGCTTCGGAACAGAGCCGTAAACTGGTACAGAATGAAAAGCCAATCCGGATAAATATGAAACAGGATTGTAAACTATATGGTGAAACTGTAAATAAAGCGACAACATTGCCCACGTATTAATTAGTACACCGGTTCCTGGGTTACAATGGGGAAAGCATTTGAAAATGAAAGGAGAACCCCATTATGACATCAGAAAAAACCTTCTATAAAATCGAAAAAAGGCAGGATCAAAAGCCCAGTGCTCTGCGCCGCTCCGGATTCATTCCGGGCGTAATCTATGGGGGCCGCCTCGAAAGCGGACAGCCCATTCAGATTTCGCGTCAGGTGGCGGCTGATCTGCTCAAGAACAATACCAAGTCCTCCGTCATTGAGGTGGATCTGGATGGAGACAAGGGTTCCGTCATTGTCCGTGAAGTTCAGCGCCATGGATCGACGGGCGACATCCTGCACATTGACCTGCAGGCCATCCGCAAGGACGAGGTCCTGACCCTGGAAGTACCGCTGGTGATTCTGGGCGAAGAGGAGCTGGCCCACCGCCGCCTGATCGTCAATCAGAATCTCTCGCAGATTCAGATCAAGGGTCCGGCGGACCGGATCCCCGAGGCCATTACCCTGGATCTGACCGGTCGAATGCCGGATGAGAAGCCCCTGGCCGGTGACATCGAACTGGCTGAAGGCGTCGAACTGGTAACGCCCGCAGACGAGCTTCTCGTCACCATTTCAGAATCCCGGATGTCCCAGGATCTGGAACAGCTGGAGGAAGCCGCTCCGGAAACGGAGACCGCCCCGACGGAAGCTCAGTCCGGCGAGATTGCGCCCGAGGCTTAGTCTCGCACCTCCCCAAGCCGGCATACGACCAATCGTCTGATTCATGCGTAATTGCCGGAAGGCTTCGATGCAGAGCACCCCAGCCCCTGAAACCAGGGACTGGGGTGCTCTGTTATTAAAATCAGCCTGTGCTCTGTTGTCAAAATCAGCCTGCTCTCTGGCATGGATCGGGTGCTCCAATACCTCCTGGTCAGCGAAACGATTCGTTGCATGCTCAGGAGCCCACGCTTCCGCTGGTTCGGTCCTGCCTTCCGGGCGAAGGGTTCGGGTTCAATATTCAGGGTCTGTGGCTTGATTTGCCAGGACGATGCTGTGTGTTCCTCGTGTTGTCATTTGGATCTGCGTCCTCGTCGCTGGATCCGGCGATGACTGCCTGGCTGCACCAAAGTTCAGCGCAGGCTCAGGCCGTAGTGAAGCTGGACTTTCAGAAGCGACAGAAATTCCCGCAGCATATATTTATAGAACAGTCCATCGGGACTGGGGGCCGGGATGCTGCGGGGCGACAGCCCGATGGTGCGGGCTATGGCCGAGGAACGGAAGGCGTGAAATTCGTTGGTGACGATGAGAATCTGGGCAGAGAGTCCATTGCTGGCCATCACGGCCTTCGAGTACTCGAAATTACGAATGGTGTCCTGTCCCTGCGGTTCTTCGAAAATCCGGGCCGGTGCAATACCCTGCCCCATCAGATAGCGCCGCATGACGGCGGCCTCGCTGTACTCATCGCCGGGCGCCCGCCGGCCGGACACCACAACCTGAATCCCGGGATACTGCTTCAGAACGGGCAGGGCCGCATCCAGACGGCTCTTCAGATAATAACCGGGCTGATCTCCGATGATTGCACTGCCCGGGATGATCATGGTTTCGGTGCCGGACACCCGGACCGGCTGGATCCGGTCCCGCACCATAAAGAGCAGGATGGCCGATTCCATGACCACCAGGTAGATCAGGCCCAGCAGCAGCACTCGTTGCAGCCAGCCCCAGGACACGTTTTGATTGATTCCCCACCAGAGCAGTCCCACCGGCAGCACCATCAGAAGGCTGGGAGAGGCCAGCACCGCCAGGAGAAAGAGCAGCAGAAACGCTGCGATGCGTCTCCCCTTTGACCGGCCCGGCCAGTCCGGGATTCGACGATGTTTTTCTTGAAGTGCCATTCCAGTCCCTCCTCCTGCTTTCGATCCGGCCTGAGCCAAAGAAAAAAGAGCAATCCCGAATCAGATCACTCTTACAATGCCATCCTTGATGTAGTCCAGAATGAGCAGCTCTCCCTCGATCTCCTTGGAGTCGGGCTTCATCCGGAACAAGCCCCGGAACAGATCATGCTCTCCTTCACCGAATCGGATGAGGATGGATTCTCTTTTCTTGAGATTTGTATAATCAACATGCTGGAGTTCCGAGGAAATCAGTTTGATCACTTCAAAGGGATCCGCATTGATTTTCTTCTCTTCCAAAGCATCCTTCACGGAATTATATACTTCGCGTTCAGTCATCTTCCACACCCCTTCTTTTATAAAGCCATTTTAACATAGAACGGGCAAGAATTGAATGCAGTATGAATTCAGCTGTGTGATGGTATAATAGAAATAACTGTACTGTAAACAATCACAAAGCGTTCAAAGCAAAACATTTAGATTCATTCTAATTTTCACACCTGCTTAACAATTCATTCACGTTTTGTTTACATCGGTTGGATACAATTAATAACGTTGAGGAGTACACAAATGAGTTACTTTATTGTTGCGGATTCCGCCTGCGATCTGCCGGAGGAACGGCTGGCCCAGCTGAATGTCGGGCGCTGCCCCTTAACAGCCAATTTTCAGGATGGAACAGTACTGGAAGACAGCTTCCGGGAAATGGACGCCACCGCCTTCTTTGACGGCATGCGCAGCGGCGTTGTTTCCACCACCTCACAGGTCAATACTGCCGTATTTTACGACATGTTTCATAAAGCGCTGCAAACTCACGACCACGTTCTCTACATCGGATTCTCCAGCGGGCTGTCCGGTACCTATCAGGGTGCCATTCTGGCAAGAAACACCCTGGAGGAAGATGATCCGGGTCTGGCGGGCCGAGTGATCGCCATTGATACGAAATCCGCTTCCCTGGGCGTGGGCCTGCTTGTACTGGAAGCCTGCCGTATGCGGGACCAGGGGGCCTCGATCACGGAAGTGGCCGAACACATTGAGAATCAGAAAAATCACATCAATCAGTTCTTCACGGTGGAAGACCTGGTCTACCTCAAACGGGGCGGACGCATCTCCGCCATGAAGGCAGCTGTTGGCCAGCTGCTCAACATCAAACCCATCCTGTGCGTCAATCCGGAGGGTAAGCTGATCCCCATCGGGAAAGCCAAAGGCCGTAAAAAATCAATCCAGGCACTGATGGATCATTTCCGTGAAAATTATGATCCGGCGTATGGTAAAGATTTTGCCATCAGTCACGGGGACTGCCTGGAAGAGGCCAGACAGCTGGCGAATCTGATCAAGTCCGAATACGACATGAACGAACCGGTGATTCATCCGGTGGGCATGGTCATCGGCAGTCATTCGGGGCCGGGAACTCTGGCACTGTTCTTCCCCGGAAAACCGCGGGAAGACTTCAATCCAGCTCTTTAACCTCCGGGTTTTAGAAATACAGAGATAAAAAGTGTAAAAGGAGAAACAGATTATGGACTTTAAAGACACCAGAACAGCGGGTAATCTTGCCAAAGCGTTTGCCGGAGAATCTCAGGCCAGAAACAGATATACTTACTATGCCGAGACGGCAAGAAAAGAGGGTCTTGAGCATGTAGCCAACATTTTTGAGGAAACCGCCGGGAACGAAAGAGCCCACGCTGAAATCTTCTTCAATCATCTGCTGGACAACATGGGCGAAGGCATGGGATTTGTTGAAGCAACCTATCCGGTGGGCAAGGCCGATACCGCTGCCAACCTGATGTATGCTGCCACGGGCGAACGCGAAGAATGGGAAGTTCTCTACAAGAACTTTGCGGACATTGCTGACGAAGAAGGCTTCAAGGCCATCGCCGTATCCTTCCGCCAGATCGCCAAAGTCGAAATGGAACACGAAAAGAGATACCTGGAACTCCACGAACTGGTCAAGAACAACAAGTTCTTCGCCAGAGACGAAGAAAAGGAATGGAAATGCATCAACTGCGGCTATGTTTATGTCGGCAAAGAACCGCTGAACATCTGCCCCACCTGCAAATATCCCAAGTCCTTCTGGGAAGTCAACGTCTGCGAACACTAAAATCAGCTGATTTAAGAGGCAGGTCCCTTCGACCTGGCCTCTTTTTTCGCGCAAAAAAGCACCAGTCGCCTGGTGCTTTGGTTTGACGCAGTGGCATGATTGCCCGGTGCTCAGTTCTGCGGATGGACTGCTACGGCCTGAGCTTGAAGGAACACAGCTCCTGCCAGGTGGGTTCCAGTTCGACCAGAGCCACCCGGTCGAATTCGCCGGCCAGCGGTTCAAATTCACTCAGAATCCGGCGGAAGGCTTCCAGCAGCTGCTCACCGTCGCTATAACGGGCCAGGGTCAGGTGCGGCTGCCAGTTTCCAAAGGCATACTGGTCAATATCGTCCTGGGCAAAATGGAAGGTTTCGTGCAGTTCCAGGTGGAAGCTGTACAGGAGCTCATTCAGAACCGGACACAGACAGATGGTACCCGGAGGAACAACACCGACGGACGGAAACCGGGCGGGGATCCGCTTGTGGCGGCGAACCAGCCGGGTCAGTTTTTCCTCGGCTTTGGCCTCATCGATCTGGTTGAACTTGCCCAGCGTCAGATGGAGGCGCCGCTTGCGCCCCAGCACTTCAACGGGCAGCTGTTCCGTCATGTTCTGAATCAGCTTTTCCAGGGTTTTGTCAGGATAGAGCTCAACGGCAACGATCATATCTTCTCCCTCCCTTCGCTGCGATGCGGCTGCGCCAGCTGATATCATTCCCGAAAAAACCGGGGGCTGAATCAGGCTTCGGTATTTTGAAAGTCATGCTCGCCATAAACGGCAATGAGATTCAGGATGACTTCCACTGCTTTCTCCATGCTCTGGACGGAGATGAACTCATACTCGCCGTGATAGTTTTCACCGCCGGTAAAGACGTTCGGGCAGGGCAGGCCCTTGTAGGACAGCTGCGCGCCATCGGTTCCGCCGCGGACGGGGGAAATTTCCGGCGTGATGCCGGCCATTTCAAAGGCCCGTTTGGCATTCTCGACGATATACATATGCGGCGCAATCTTTTCTTTCATGTTGAAGTAGGAATCTTTCAGTTCGACGGTCACGGTGCCGGCGCCGTATTTTTCATTCAGCCGGGCGGCGGTGGATTCCATCAGGGCTTTGCGGGCCAGGAACTTGTCCATGTCATGGTCCCGGATGATGTAGTCGAGTCGGGCGGAATCGACATTTCCTTCGATCTCATCCAGATGAAAGAAGCCTTCATAATTCTCGGTATATTCGGGCCGCTCCGCTTTGGGCAGACCGTCGTTGAATTCCCAGGCAATGTGAATCGCGTTCTTCATTTTGTCCTTGGCGGAACCGGGATGAACGCTTCTGCCCCTGACCGTCACGCTGGCGGAGGCGGCGTTGAAGTTCTCATACTGCAGCTCGCCTAGCGGGCCGCCATCCAGGGTGTAGCCAAGATCGGCGCCGAACTTCTCCACATCGAACAAAGCCGGTCCCCGTCCGATTTCTTCATCGGGGGTGAACGCCACTTTGATCTCGCCATGGGGAATGGACGGCGTGTCCTTCAGGATGCGCAGCGCGGCCATGATTTCGGCGATGCCGGCCTTGTCATCGGCGCCCAGCAGCGTGGTGCCGTCGGTGACCACCAGGGTCTGACCGATGTAGTCGGCCAGTGCCGGAAAATCGTGGACGGTCATCACTTTGCCGTTGTCATTGAGGACGATGTCGCCGCCCTTGTACTCGACCAGGCGGGGGCTGATGTTCTCGGCGTTGAAATCAGCGGTGTCCAAATGGGCGAGAAAGGCTACGGTCGGGGCTTCATGAGTAAGGTTGGAAGGCAGGGTGCCAAACAGATAGGCATGCTCATCCAGCTCCGTCCGGAGACCCAGCTCCTCCAGTTCCTTCTGCAGCAGTCTGGCCAGATCCATCTGGCCGGGAGTGGATGGGGTGGTCTCGCTGCGGTGATCGCTGCGGGTGTTGATTCTGACATAGCGTAACAGATTGTCTAAGACGTTGCTCAAAGTGACGTTCCTCCTAAATGGTTTCTTCCTGATCAAATTCAGGGCGGTATACTCGTCTGCGGTCCAGGGACAGAATGAAGTCCGAGAGGGTGCCCGGTTCCAGTTCTTCCTGAATTTTCTTCATGTCATACATGCGGGCATCAATCATATCGATGTGATGCAGCATCTCGGCTTCCGGGAACATGGGCCGTACCGGTGAACCGTATTCCGGCTCATAATGATGGGACAAGACCATGTGCTGAAGCAGCATGACCACTTCTTCGGAGGCTCCGACCTCCCGGCCGACCCGGCCGATCTGCTCCAGACCAATGCTGATGTGCCCCAGCAGCGTACCCGGAATGGTGTACTCCCGGACGATGCCGATGTCCGAGGCATCCATCTCCACCAGTTTGGCCATGTCATGCAGAATGATGCCCGACACCAGCAGATCATGATTGAGGAACGGATACACCTGGGTTATGACATCAGCCAGCTGCAGCATGGTCAGCACGTGATACAGCAGACCGCTGCGGATGGCGTGATGATTCCGCTTGGCCGCGGGATAATACATCAGTTTTTCTTCATTTTCGCGGAACAGGCGCTCCACGATCAGTTTCATATCGATATTTTCCAGTCCCTCGATGTATTTGGTCAGGATCTGGCCATACATATACTCGGGCTCCAGCGGAGCGGAGGGAACCAGATCCGCCGGATCCACGGGATCCTCATCGTTGCGCAGCCGGATCCGTTCAATCTTGAACTGCAGCTGATTCTGGTACAGATTGATCATGCCCCGGACCCGAACTACCATGTTGGCTTCAAAAAAGCCTTCCAGTTCCGGCGGAACTTCCCATAGCTTGGCGGTGATTTCGCCGGTGGCATCGCCCAGGATAAAATCCAGGTATTTCTTACCGTTGGAATTCGTGGTTTTCAGGTCGACCCGCTTGATGATCAGAAAACTGTCCACCCGCTCGCCCACCTGGTAATCGTTGATTTTCTTATATAAAAGTTCCATTTTGACCTCCATTGTCTCTGTTTTTATTATACACGAGTTTTCCGACCAGCCAGCCGCACCCGGGATTCGTTCAAGGAAAATTATCAGTGAGACCGCCTCAAAAAGACTGAAATCCGCTTCAGCGTCTGCTGCCTGAATTCCGGAAACCGGCAGTCCCTTCTTTTCCGGATTTCCTTTGATCCCATCCAATGGAGTATAATCAAGGAAGAATCATTTGAGCAGCGGGGCAATGACGCCCTGGCTGGATGTCGAATGCAACGACCTCAACGGAAAGGAGGGAACGGCAGATCCTCCCGCGACATCGCCCCGAAGCCTGACGCGGAGATATTCCTGCCTTGAAATAAGATGGAAATCAAACTGGATCAGGGCTCCCTGAAAATTATCGAAACCCTGCAGGCCAACGGCCATGAAGCCTACCTGGTGGGCGGCTCGGTCCGCAACGCCCTGCTTAATGGCCAGACAACGGATTATGACATCACGACCTCGGCAGAACCCGAAGTTCTGATGTCCCTGTTTTCCCATACCATTCCCACGGGTCTGGCTCACGGCACCGTCACGGTCGTCTTAAACCGGATCCCCTACGAAGTGACGACCTACCGGACCGAAGGAGAGTATCTAGACCGGCGTCACCCCGCTTCGGTTCAGTTCGTGCGGGAGCTGGCCCAGGATCTCAAGCGACGGGATTTCACCATCAACGCCATGGCCTTCGATCCCACCTCGAGCCACCTGGTGGATCACTTCGGCGGCCAGGAGGATCTGAAGGCGCGGCTGATCCGGGCCGTCGGCAACCCGTCAGAACGCTTCCACGAGGATGCCCTGCGCATCATCCGCGGCATCCGCTTCGCCGCCCAGCTCAACTTCAACATTGAGGCGGAAACCTTCCGGGCCATGACAGAACTGTCCCGCCTGCTCGAGCATATCTCCCAGGAACGCATCTACGCGGAACTGTCACGGATCCTGTTAACCGAACGGCCGTCCGTGGGCATCGGTCTGCTCCTGTATTCGGGCGCCCTGAGCGTCATTCTGCCGGAACTTGTGCCAATGGCCGGATTTCAGCAGTTCTCCCCCTACCATGACAAGGACGTGTTCTTTCATACGATGCAGGTGCTGGACAACACCCGGCCCTACCTGCCGCTGCGCCTGGCCGCTCTGCTGCATGACGTGGGCAAGCCGCCGACGTTCTCCATGGATGAGTCGGGCAAGGGACATTTTTACGGGCATGAGCAGCTCTCGGAAGACCTGGCCCGTCAGATCATGCTCCGACTGAAGGTGGACAACAAAACGAGGGAGCAGACGCTGCTCCTGATCCGCCGGCACATGACGTCCATGGACATGAAAAAGCCGCTGAAACTCAAGCGGCTGATCCGGGATTTCGGGCCCGAGGATATTGATCTGTTCTTCGAATTCAAGCTGGCTGACCACTCTGGCAAAGCCGGCGGCGGCGGAATCGATCCCCGCTTCCATGCCATGCGCACCAAGGTGCGCCAGATTCTGGAGGACCATGAACCCCTGAATCTGTCCGACCTGGCCATCAAAGGCAGCGATCTGCTGAATCTGGGCATTCCCCGGGGTCCTCAGATCGGCCGCATCCTGGAGGAACTCCTGGACGAAGTCCTGGCTAATCCAGATCTGAACACCCCCCCATACTTGCTTGACCGAGCCCTGCAACTGAAGGAGAAGACAGATGAACCAAAACGGAATTGACGCCATCACCACCCTGTTTCTGATCATGGGACTCGGCTTTGTGCTGAAGAAGCGGCATCTCATGCAAAAAAGCAGCGAGGACTTCATCGTCATCCTGCTGCAAAAGGCAGCGATTCCCGGGCTCATGCTGTACAATGCTTCCACGCAGTTTACCACCCAGTTCCTGAAGGACTATTATCCCGCCATTCTGGCTTCCTTCCTCGCCATCCTGGGCGCGGTCCTGGTCGGTCTTGTGACCGCCCGCCTCTTCTCCATCAGCGACAAAAACCAGGGCGTATTCACCGGAATGTTTGCCTTCTCCAACACCATCTTCATCGGCGTGCCCGTCATCACCGGAATCTTCGGGGAAAAGGGCATCCCCTATCTGATGCTGTATTACCTGATGAATACCCTGCTGTTCTGGACCGTCGGTTCCTGGCTGGTCGGCGGAGAACAGGGCAGCGGTCTGCTTTCCCTGTCTTCCCTGAGCAAGATTTTCAACCCCGCCCTCCTGGCTTTCCTGCTGGGCCTTGGCCTGATGATGTATCACATCAGCCTGCCTGCTCCGGCCATGCGCAGCCTGAAATATCTGAGCGATCTGGTGACCCCGCTGTCGACCCTCTATATGGGATCCATCATCGCGGACCTGTCACTGAAAAAATTCCCCGGACTCAAGCCCACTCTGCTCATTCTGACCGGTCGTTTCCTCATCTCCCCGCTCCTGGCCTACAGCATTCTGACCCTGTTCGGCTTCTCCGGCCTGCTGGTGGAAGTCCTGGTCATCGCCTCGGCTCTGCCGGTCATGACCCAGATGTCCGTTCTGGCCGGCTACTATGGCAAGGACAAGCAGTACACTGCCTTCATGACTGCACTGTCCACCATCCTCTGCATCTTTGTCCTCCCCTTTTATCTGGGCTTTTTGCAGCGCTAGCCTAGTCCAGGAACAGGCAGAACGGGTGCCCGGCCGGATCAAACATGACCACAACCCTCTCCAGTTCCTGAACACCTGCTCTGACAGCCCCTGCCGCCTCGGCACGGGCTGCTGCCTTTTCCAGGTCATCCACCAGAAAATCCAGGTGAATGGATTTGCCGGGCTGCCCTGCCAAATCCGGCCATACCGGCGAAACATAGCACGGTTCTGTCTGAAAAGACAGCCGGACGCCCCCCGCCGGATTCCGGATAATCACAAAGTCGTCATCCGCCCAGTGCGGCACCCAGTCCAGCAGATTAAGATAAAACTCACTGAGCGCGTGGGCATCCGGACAGTCAATATTGATGGTTGCCAGTTCAATCTGTGCCATGGTCAGTTCCTCCTTGCCACAATCAAAGCGTTGCGCCATTCGTCTTTACTCATCGGGTCGGTTAATCATCGAAAGAGATTCGATTGCATCATTCAGCCTCCGGACAAATTTTTCCGGTTGAAAAATCTGGGGTTCAGGCTAATTGATTAGGACCTAAGGTCTATGGTTTCACGTTTCACGTTTCACGTTTCACGTTATTTTAGCTCCGGAGGTTCCTTTGCGGAGCATTGGACCGGAATCAAAAGCAATTCATGCAAAGGATCCGGGAAGGCGTGCTTCCCGGATCCTTTTTCTGTTGGTTCAGCTTATGTAATGGAAGCCTCGTAGATGGCGTCGGTTGCTTCCTGGAGCATTGCGTTGAATTCATCATCCGTCTGATCCGCGGACAGTCCTTCGGAAAGGGCTCTGGAGAAGGATGCGATGAGGCCGTGGTTTTCAGCCAGCATCTTGTTGGAGTCTTCTCTGGAATAGCCGCCGGAAAGAGCGACTACACGCATGACTTTCGGATGGTTGATCAGTTCGGCATAGGCATTGGCATGGGTCGGGATGGTGAGCTTGAGCATGATCTGCTGGCCTTCCGGCAGCTTGTCGAGCTCTGCGAGGATCTCTTTTTTCAGGAGTTCTTCGATTTCAGGTTTCTTTTCGGAATGGATATCAACCTCAGGTTCGATGATGGGCATGAGTCCGGCAGCCAGAATCTGCTTGCCGACTTCGAACTGCTGAGCCACAACGGCCTTGACGCCTTCTTCGTTGAGTTCCTTGATGACCGATCTCATCTTGGTTCCAAAGATGTGTCTTTCATTGGCTCTGGCGAGCAGTGCATCCAGTTCCGGCATGGGTTTCATGAGCTGAACGCCGTTTTCCTGGTCGGCCAGTCCCTTGTCAACCTTAAGGAAAGGAACTACGCCCTTATTCTCCCAGAGGTAGTCTGCGGTTTTCTTGCCGTCAATGTCACGATCCATGGTCTGTTCAAACAGGATGGCTCCGAGGATGCGTTCCTGGCTGAATGCCGGGGACTTGATGATGCGGGTCCGCATCTGGTGGACCAGGTCAAACATTTCCTCTTCGGTGGAGTATCTGTCTTTGGAAATTCCATAAAGCGCAAGGGCTTTCGGGGTTGATCCGCCGGACTGATCCAGGGCGGCGATGAAACCTTTACCTTCTCTCATGCGTTTTGCTTGGTTTTCGTTCATTCTTATACCTCTCCTTTATCACTTGTTTTCATGTCAAATCGATATTTAGATTATATCATGCTTTCCAAACGTCCCTGCAGTCCAATTTCACCGGCAGGAAAAATCTTAGTAGCTGAACCGGAATTTATCCTGGACGCCCAGATAGGCTTCGGTATTATGCGCCACCTTGGCAATTTCCTTTTCATTCAGGCGAATGCCTTCCCGATCCATCAGATAGTTAAGGATTTTGAGCTTTTCAAAGACTTCCATATTGGCCTGGGCGTCATTGGCGGCCCGGTGCCGGCCTTCCCAGGGAATCTGCAGGATCTCGGTCAGATGGGACAGTCCGCAGGTGCCCGGCATGAAGCGCCGCGCGAAATGGAGCGTATCAAACACCTGGTTGTCGAAGGAAATGCCCATGGCCTGACCAACCTGGAGCAGGTTCTTCATATCATTGTTGATGAGATCATGACCGACGATGATCCGCTCGCCCACAAACTGCTTGAGTTCGGGCAGCACCTGCCAGATGCTGCGCCGGCCCGACACCATCTTGTCGGAGATGCCGGTCAGCTGGACGATCTCCCGGGGGATTCGGATGCCCGGATTCACCAGCCGGGTGTAAACCCGCTCCTTACGGCCCTTTACCACCAGAACCGCTCCGATTTCAATGATGCGGTTCATGGGGCGGGACGTGGTCTCAATATCCAGACAGACATACGTGTCAAAAAACGGGTGCGAGACGATATTTTCTTTCCGAACGGTTTTTCTGATTGTGTCTTCCAATATAGCACCACCTTTCACAGGCGAAAAAACTTCCTCATGAGCCGGCCGTTCAACTACAGTATATCCTGTTTGGGCTGTAAATTCCAAAAGCCGGCCCCTGGGAGCCGACTTTTAACAAAGTGATAATAAATCGAGGGATTCGATTCAACGCTGCGTGACTCAGGCATCGACGCGCCGGGCGTGTCCGGTCAGATCCCGGGGCAGCACCAGGCAGCCGGTGAGGGCAAAGGCCGCGATGAGGCTGAGCAGAAATAAGCCGGTGAGGGCCAGGCCGTTCAGGAACGCGGGATCCGCCCCCTGAAACGGAGTGGTTTCCAGCGGGCGCAGGCGGAAGCGGTAAAGCAGGGTCAGGGTCACCGTTTCGAGGCCCAGCAGAATATTCTTGCGGCGGATGCGGCCGGCCAGTTCATCGGAAACCCGATAGAGGTCGGATCCGACCTTGAGGAGATGGGGTTCGCCTTTCACCATGACGCCTTTCAGCATCAGCTGTCCGCGGGTCAGCTGTTTCATATCAGTCATTCCTCCTGTTGTTCAGAATGTCGGGCTCCTAGTTTATCCAAGGCGGCGATCAGCTGCCCGGCGGTTCCCGCCTTGACGGCAATGCGCGCATAGCCCGGTCCCAGACCCGGCATATTCGACAGATCCCGGATCAGAATGCCTTCCTGGCGGAGCGCCTGGATCAGACGGGGCATGGCGGGATCAACCGCCAGCAGGAAATTGGCGCCGGAGGGATAAATCCGCCGGAAATATCCGCCGGACTGGAGAAGATCAGCGAGTTCCTGCCGGGCCGCCCCATTTTCTTCCCGGGAGCGCCTGCTGAAGTCTTCGTCCTCCAGCAGGATGTGGGCAATGCCCTGGGCAAAGGCTCCCACATTCCAGGTGGTGAGCTGGTGCTGGATGCGCCGGCGCCGGGCATCATCCGCGGCAATCAGATAGCCCAGGCGAACGCCGGGCAGGCCGAAGAACTTGGTCAGCGCCTTGACGACCATCAGGTTGTCGTATTCCAGGGTCAGAGGCAGCAGCATGGTGTCCTCTGCCAGATACTCTCCGAAGGTCTCATCCAGCAGGATGGCCACGCCCAGCTCCCGGCAGCTGCCGGCCAGCTCCCGGAAGGCCGATGGATCCCAGCGGGCGCCATCGGGATTGTTGGGATTGCACAGCACCAGGCCGTCCAGCGACCGTTCGGATTCCAGCCGGTCGAGAATGGCACGGGTCAGTTCCCGGCCAAGGATGCCGGTTTCCGACAGGGTCCGGTCCAGGGTCTGGCAGGGAATGCCGTGACGGAGAAAGGACAGCTCATACTCGGAAAAAGCCGGCCGCACCACCAGTCCGTGACGGAAGGCGGCAATGGCTTTATCCAGCAGCTCCACGGCCCCGTTGCCCGGAATGATCCAGTCCGGCGGGATGCTGACCCTGGCCAGGCGCGAAGCGTAGGCAGCCAGATCCCGGCGCAGAGCGCGGTACTCGATGTCCGGATAGGCCCGGGCCTGTTCCAGCAGGCGCGGCAGTTCCTCATACACTCGCGGCGGCAGCGGATGGGGATTGATGTTGGCGGACAAATCCAGGTAAGTGCGGCTGGGATCCGAATAGATGTCGCCGCCATGACCGGAGCGGGTCTTGTTTAATGAATCCATGGCAATCCTCCCATCCAGGCCGCCAGCACCAGGATCGCTGCAAAGGCCAGGACCAGCGCCTGCATCAGGCGGACGGACCGGCGGATGTCGGCGGCCTGAGCCGGCCGGCCTCCCCGGTTGATATAGGGCTTTGGTTCGGTCTTGCCCTCATAGGCGGCCGGACCGGCCAGCTCAATGCCGAGGGCGCCGGCAAAGGCCGCCTCGGGGTGGCCAGAATTGGGGCTGGCATGCTTTGAATGATCGCGAAAGTAGACGCCCAGGGCAGACGCAATGGTTCCGCCGGCAACGGGAGCCAAAAGAGCCCCCAGCAGTCCGGTGATCCGGGACGGCAGGAAGTTGAGGACGTCATCCGCCCGGGCGGAGGCCCGGCCAAAGTAGAGATACCGGTCATTGCGGTATCCGACCATGGAATCCAGGGTGTTGACGGCTTTGTAGACCATGGCTCCGGCGGGACCGAAGATTGCGCCGTAGAACATAGGCGCGATGATGCCATCCGAGGTACTCTCAGCCACGGATTCGATGCACGCCCGAATGATGCCCGGCCGGTCCAGGGATTCCGGATCCCGGCCCACGATGCGCCCGACCTGGCGCCTGGCCTGTGCCAGGGTGCCGTGCTCCACCTGATCCAGTACGCTCAGGGCTTCGCGTTTCATGGTTTCCATGGACAGGCACAGCCAGAAGATCACCACCGAGACCGCAAACCGGAGACTGCCGCGGGTGAGCTGCACCAGGAGCAGAGTCGGCAGGAGCGCCGCGGCGCACAGGCAGAGCAGCAGGCAGACCCCGCCGATCAGCTGCCGGCGGGGTTCGGTCTGAGGCTGGCGCAGTTTCTTTTCAAGAATCCGGATGAGCCGGCCGAACCCCACCACCGGATGAGGCAGCCACAGGGGATCTCCCAGGATCCGGTCAAGCAGCAGAGCGGCCAGCAGGGCCAGACTGTTTTCAAGCAAGTTGGTCTCCTCCTTCCGTTAGCGGCACAGCCGCAGGTACAGGGGCAGGGCAATGGGATCCTGCCAGCCCTCGGACCACAGACAGACGGTCTTATCCGGACGGGTCAGGCAGCCCCGGACCAGGAGTCCGGGCTGATCCGGCTTTTGTCCCAGCGCCCTGGCCGCTTTCTTCCGGAACCGTTCTGCCCGGACTTCCAGGGACAGCAGTTCGATGGGTCCGGTGCGCGCCAGCAAATCCACCAGGGATCCGCGTGCGTCTTCCGCAGTCAGCGCCTCGGCCTGGGCCACCGGAATCCAGACCCGCTCAAACAGAGCGGGCCGGTCTTCCACATAACGCAGCCGGTCAATCCGCCAGCAGGTCACCGCCTCCTCCAGCTGATCGTTGAACCGGTCGGTCTCCACCGTCGTCTTGAAGGCAAGGACCTCGGTATAAACCCGCCGGCCCTGCCCCAGCAGGCGGGCGGACAGGGACAGCTCTTCCCGCAGGGATTCCCGGCGGCCCGTGGGGAAAGTGCCCCGACCCTTGTGGCGGAACAGGAATCCTTCGGCAACGAGCAGGTCCACTGCCTTGCGCGCCGTCATCCGGGATACGCCAAATTTTTCAGCCAGCTCATTTTCGGAAGGAATGGCCGCCCCTTCCGGATAGCGGCCCCCTTCGAGCTGTTTGAGAATCGATTCGTAGATCAGCCGGTAAGCAGGCTGTTCAGTCATTTATGCCATCTCCCTCAGGAATACTTTGTAAGCACGGTAGGTCTCATACAGATCGCCCTTGGAAATGACTTCCCACGGCGCATGCATGTTCTGAACCGCAACGCCGGCGTCAATGACGGTCATGCCCATGTTGCCCATGATGTAGGCAATGGTTCCGCCGCCGCCCTGGTCGACTTTGCCCAGTTCGGCTGTCTGCCAGGCGATCTCGTTCTTGTTCATGATGCCGCGGATCTGGGCGATGAATTCCGGATCGGCATCATTGCAGCCGCCCTTTCCGCCGGAACCGGTGTACTTGTTGAACACGATGCCGCGGTTGAAGTAGGCGGTGTTCTTCGGCTCATTGACGGACGGGTAGTTCGGGTCAAAGGCTGCCGAAACATCGGAGGACAGCATTTTGGAGTTCAGGATGACCTGGCGCAGTTCGCGGGCCGAGCCTTCTCCCTTGAGTTCCATCAGATCAGCCACCAGGTGACGGAAGAAGTCGGAATGCATGCCGGTCGCGCCCTGGCTGCCCACTTCCTCTTTGTCCACCAGAATGCAGCCGGTGGTGCGCTCCGGGTTCTCCACATCGAACAGAGCCAGCATGGAGGTGTAGGCGCAGACGCGGTCATCGTGGCCGTAGCCCATGACCATGGAGCGGTCCAGGCCGTAGTCGCGGGCCCGTCCGGCCGGTACGATCTGGAGTTCGGCGGAGACGAAGTCTTCCTCAACAATGCCGTATTTCTCGTGGAGCAGCTCCAGGATGTACTTCTTGGCGCGGTCCTTGTCATCTTTCTTGCCGGCCGGTCTGGAACCGATCAGAACATTGAGGTCCTCGCCCTTGACACCCTTGGCCAGGGTCTGTTCCATCTGTTCTCTGGACAGGTGGATCAGCAGGTCGGAGATTCCGATGACCGGATCCGACGGATCTTCGCCAATGGCTACATCCACCCGGGTGCCGTCCTCCTTGAAGATCACTCCGTGCAGTGCCATCGGCAGAGCGACCCACTGGTATTTCTTGACGCCGCCGTAGTAATGGGTCTCCATCAGGCACAGGTTGTTGTCCTCGTACAGCGGATTCTGTTTGATATCCAGCCGCGGGGAGTCGATGTGCGCTCCCAGCAGGTTCATTCCTTCCGCCATGGGTTTCTGACCGATGACAAACAGGAAGATGTTGCGGTCGCGGTTGATCGCGTAAACCTTGTCCCCCGCTTTGAGGCTCTCGAAGGTGGCCACGTTCCGGAAGCCCTTGGCTTCGGCGGCCGCGACGGAATCACGGACGAATTCCCGCTCCGTTTTGGCATCGCTTAAAAAGTCGATGTAGCCCTTGGCAAAGCTGTCGCATTCCTTGAGCTGTCCCTCAGTGTAGCGATCCCAGACCAGTGTAAATTCTCTTTCCAACATATTGCATCTCCTTGTATGGATAGATTTCTTGTGCCGCTTCGGCGATCATCTTATGTTGCAGCGGCGAAGTTCAAACTGCCGCGTCATGATTGGTATGGTTTTCCCAAACTTCATTATACATAAAAAAAACGGCTCTGTGCATAGTCACAGAATACCGTTTTGTACTGGACGGGCCCGGACGAGTCGATCCTGGTCGCCCGGGGCTTTGAGAAAATCCCGGATCGAATATTGGAAATCGGCTCCAGGCCTTATTTCTGCTTCAGTTTATTGCGAAAGTAGATATGCTGAACCTTGCTGTCCTTGCCCGGCGTGATGACATCCATATCGAAATCCCCCAGCGACTCAATAAACTGATTGAGCTTGCTGTAGCCGTAGTTTCTGACATCAAAATCCGGGAACCGCTTGGCCAGCTGATTTCCGATCTTGGACAGGGAAATCCAGCCCTCCTCGTTGGAGCCCTCGCTGATGATTGAACGCAGCGACCGGCGGATCGTGCTGAGTTTGGTCTGAGGTTCGGGGCGGGTCTGCTCAGCTCTGACTGGTTCCGCCTTAACCGATACGGATTTGGAGGCTTCCGGTTTGAGCGGTTCTGGCTTCACCGGTTCCAGCAGAACGGGCAGGATCTTTTCCGCATCCGGGAATTTCGATCCATTATTTACCGGGGGTTTGACTGCCTTGACCGGAGGTTTGCGCCGGACAGATTTTACCGGGGTTTCTTTGACCAGTTCCCGGGGTTCCTTCTCTTTCTCCTCATAGGATGAAGCGTACAGGATATCCAGATACTTGAACTGGTTGCAGGCAGAAATAAAGGCAGAGGGTGTCTTGGATTCGCCCATGCCGATGACCCGCTTGCCCGATTCCCTCAGCCGGGAGGCCAGCCGGGTGAAATCCGAATCGCTGGACACCAGGCAGAAGCCCTCGACATTCCCGGAATACAGGATGTCCATGGCGTCAATGATCATGGCCGAGTCCGAGGCATTTTTCCCCTGGGTATAGCTATACTGCTGAACCGGGTTGACCGAGTAATTCAGTAGAACATCCTTCCAGGCGGAATTGGCCGGATTGGTCCAGTCCCCGTAGATCCTCCGGTAGGTCGCCACGCCGTCATTGGACAGCTCATCCAGGATAATCTTGATGTACTTGCTGGAAATATTCTCGGCATCGATTAATAAGGCATAGGTCAGTTCTTCACTCATGTTGTTTTCCTTTCAGGCGGGCAGCCGATGGTTCTTCCTTCGTTCGCCTGATGACCGTCACACGGTTCAGGGCAGACGACGAAAGTTTCAGTTCCCTTTGATCCTTCTCTGGTTTCATTATACCATCCGCCGCCCTCCAACGAAAAAAACAGCCGGAGAATCCGTGCTGTTTCTTTCTTCCTATATATAATAGCCATTTAGGCCATGCCCCGGTGAGGCTCCGGACTGGTGAAGCTCCGGACCAACGAGGATCAGATCTGGGTGATGACCGGCACCGGGGATGCCCCGGATCGGTGAGGATCGGATCAGGCCACAGGTCTGGCGCGATGAGCCGGTTCTGAGCTATTTCTTCTGGTAGCCTTCCCAAACCGGGAACTGGGCTCCCTTGTATACTTCGAGCATGAGGTCGCCGATGGCCTGGGACTGGTATTCCTGAACGATCCGCTTGAAGACCGGGTTGTCCTTGTCTTCGGCCTGAGCCGCGATCAGGTTGAAGTACGGCTGGGAAGCATCGGTTACCGGTTCAAGGAAAATTGCGTCTTCTGCCGGGGAATAGCCTGCATCCACTGCCAGGTCGGTGTTGATGATGGCGGCGGCTACGTCCTTCAGGGAGCGGGCAGTCTGAGCGGCATTGAGTTCGGTAATGGTCAGGTTGAGTTTGTTTTCAGCAATGTCTGCCTGGGTCGGGGTGAGATTGGAAGCATCCTTGAGCTTGATCAGACCGGCGGATTCCAGAACCTTCAGCGCCCGTCCCAGATTGGTCGGATCGTCCGGAATGGCGATGGTGTCTCCGCTCTTGATCTCCGAGGGGGATTTATACTTCTCGGAGTACAGGCCGATGGGGGACAGGAAGGTGTCGCCGATGGATACCAGCTTGTTGCCGTTGGCATTGTTGAAGGAATCGAAGTAGATGTGGTGCTGGAAGGAGTTCAGATCCAGGTCTCCGTCATAGAGCGCCTGATTGACCGGTGTGTATTCGGTGAATTCCACAATCTCAATCTCAATGTTTTCCTTGGCCAGATTGGTTTTGATTTGATCCCACAGTTCGTGCTTGGAGCCGATGACCCCCAGCCTGACCTTGGTAACGGCTGCTGTCTGAGCAGTCGTTGTGGCCGGAGCAGTCCCGGAAGTGGAAGGCTGGGTAGCGGGAGCGGCCGGCGCGCAGGCGCTCAGGAAGAGCTGTCCGGTCAGAAGCAGGGCGGTTGCGAATAAATTAGTTCTTTTCATGATAATTCCTCACTTTTATTTTATTATTTTTTATTTTTAGTTCTCTTATGGTTTTGGTTGATTGATTGCTGAGGCATGATCCGGTTCGATTCTGCCTTCATACCTGTTGTTTCGATTCTGCCTTCATCCGATCTGAGCTCCGATCGGATGGAGGCAGTCAATGGCTCATTGTTCTGTTTATTGTCTTTACTCTCTGATTGCGTACATTCCCCCTGTCGGACTTGCCGTCGGCCGGATTGCTGTTTATTCCATAGGATCTAAGTTCGAACATTCCATTTGCTGATGGCTGTTTTGCTTATACTGATGAGGTTTGAATTTTTGATGTTAATGGGTTGTCCGGCGCTCCAGGAAATTGCCGATGATCTGAATGATGAAGACAATGACCAGGATCAGGACGGTGGAGACAAGAATGACATCGTTCTGAAAGCGGTTATAGCCGATGGAGATGGCCATTTTCCCGAGTCCCCCTCCGCCAATGGCTCCGGCCATGGCGGTCAGGCCTAGAACGGAGATCAGGGTCAGGGTGGAGACACGGATCAGGGCCGGGGTGGATTCCGGCAGCCAGACTTTCCGGACGATTTCCAGCGGTCCCAGGCCCATGGCTCGGGCGGCTTCGATGACTCCCGGATTGACGGTTGCCATGGCCGCTTCGACCTGACGGGCGAAAAAGGGAGCGGATCCCACGACCAGGGGGACGATGGAGGCTTTGGTGCCGATGGTGGTGCCCACAATGACCCGGGTCATCGGAGAGATGATGGCCAGCATGATGATGAAGGGGACGGACCGGCCGATGTTGACGATTTTATCCAGGATGCCGTACACCCGCCGGTTGGCCAGCAAACTGTTCTCCCGGGTCAGTACCAGGACAATTCCCAGGATGAGCCCGAGGATCCCGGCGATCAGGCCGGTCCAGAACAGCATGTAGAGCGTGGCTCCGGTTTCGGTGATGAACTGCTCCTTCTGCCGGATGACATTTGTAAAATCCATTTTGTTTAATCCTCCTTCAAGCGGATGCGCTGTACTCTGACTCCGTCGGCTTCCATGATGGAAATGGCTTCGTTGATCTTTAAGCGGTCGCCTTCAAAAGCAACCAGCAGATTTCCAAAGGGCGTCTTATTGAGAAACTCGACGTTGCCGGACAGGATGTTGGTGGTAATGCCGTGGTCTCGCTGCAGTGTGGCGATGAATGGTTCCCGGAAGCGGTCCCCGACAAAGGTCAGGATATAGATCTCATTGCCGCCCAGCCGGAAGGCTGCCTGGTTTTCCAGGACTTTACTGACATCCTCGTCCATATTCGTTGCGGTGCGCACGAATTTTTCCGTCAGCGGATTCTTCGGGTTGGAAAAGATTTCCACCACCGACCCTTCTTCGACGATGAGGCCGGAGTCCATGACGAACACCCGGGTGCACAGCTCTTTGACAACCTGCATTTCATGGGTGATAACAACCAGGGTCAGATTCAGCTTGCGGTTCAGATCCGCCAGGAGTTTGAGAATCGATTTGGTTGTCTCCGGATCCAGGGCACTGGTGGCTTCGTCGCACAGCAGAATTTCCGGATTGTTTGCCAGAGCCCGAGCGATGGCCACACGCTGTTTCTGGCCGCCGGACAGTTCGGAAGGATAGGCCAGCTTTTTGCCGGATATTCCTACCAGCGCCAGAAGCTCGTCCACCCGCTGATCCACCTGATTCTTGTCCAGCGCCCCCAGTGCCAGGGCGATGTTGTCCCGCACCGTTCTGGAATTCATCAGGTTGAAGTGCTGAAAGATCATGCCGATCTTGCGCCGGCGGTCTCTCAGTTCCCGTTCACTCATGGTCGTCAGGTCTTCCCCGTTGACCAGCACCTGGCCGGAAGTCGGCCGGGTCAGGAGATTAATGGTTCGCACCAGGGTGCTCTTGCCGGCGCCCGAGTAGCCGACAATCCCCACGATCTCTCCTTTTTCAATCGTCAGTGACGCATCGCTGACCGCGTGGAGCTGACCCGAGCCCTGACCAAAGGTCACTGCGACATTCCTTAATTCAATCATTTGCTTCCTCCCAATAAAAAAATCCCTCCGGGTTCCCTAGAACCGGAAGGACGAATCATCGTGTTACCACCTTGCCATCGGAAGACAGGTCACCCTGCATTCCCTCATGGAGTACGATCATACTCCGATGCTGTATCGGGCATTCCCGTTCCCGGTTCGAGAAACTCTCACCGGAATAAGCTCCGCGGCCATCTTCGTGCACCCCCTCATCCGCTGCTCTCACCCTAATGCAGCTTCTCTGTAGAATTACCTGATGCCTACTCACCGTTTCATCGCCTGAGTATTTGATTGTTCTGATGAAAACAAAAAAGCTTCCATCCTTGCCTGAAGGACGAAAACTTCAATTTCCGTGTTACCACCTTGATTTATCCAGACCTCACAGTCCGAACCTTGCGAAGTACGATCATACTTCCATGCTGTAACGTGCATCCACGTAAGAGCCTACTGATTCGTTCAGCTCTTCCCTTCACAGGCCATCTTCACCGTTCTTCTCATCGTCCCTTTTCACCAGGCGGGACTCTCTGTCAGATTCAAAGGTTTCGGTTACTCTTCTGCTCAACAGGTTTGTCATTGGTATTACTATACTCAACCAAAAAAAGAAAGTCAAGGCACCGAAAACTTTTACATAAAAAATTCTTCATGTTTTTTTCGGTTTTCTCATCAGATTGCTATGCATCCCTCGATATCCTTGCGTAAACTCAAATGATCGTTGCCCTGGAATAGAATTTACTGCTGAATTGAATCAATGAAATGATCAATCACTCCGTTCTCAATCTCGATCAGACGATCACAAACCTCAAGGTCTTCTTGTATGTGGCTTGCGATAACAACAGTACACCCCCGTTTTTTTTCTGACCGAATCAGCTCATAAAAATCAGACCGACTCGCCCTGCTTGATTGTCTGTCCATTAACAGCAACTGTGCCTGAAGTAGGTAAAATAAGTCCTGCCATAGCACGGAGCAACATCGTTTTACCTGAAGCGTTTCGTCCGAGAATACCGATACACTCACCTTTTGAAACACATCAATCAATGTTATTTAAAACAGTCTTTCCCCGGAAAATCTTTGTATATTGGTTTAATCTGACCATCTTATCTTCACATCTTCCGAACACCCATGCCATCATGCAGGTTCATTCCTATCCAAGCAGGCTGATCATTTCATGCAGCATAAAGAGAACGAGGTTCTTAAGGCAAAAAGCAGAAAGACTGAGGCTTCCCTCAGTCTTTCTGCCGGTTATTTGGTTGGATCCACGCCTCGTTCCAGGATTTCGATCCAGTAGCCATCGGGGTCACCGATGAAGTAGAGATCCATATCACGGTTCTCATAGATAATCACGCCCATTTCCGAGTGGAGCTGATAGGCTTCCTTCTTGTCTTCGACCGCGAAGGCCATGTGGATTTCATTGTCTCCCAGATTATAGGGCTCTGTCCGGTCATTGAGCCAGGTCAGCTCCAGCTCATAATCCGACGATCCGTCCCACAGGTAGACCAAGATAAAGTTGCCTTCGTTGACATAGCGCCGCTTCTCGGTCAGTCCCAGAGCCTTCTCGTAGAAAGCCATTGATTTGTCCAGGTCCAGGACGTTGATGTTGTTGTGGAGAAATCTTCCTTTAACCATGAGGTTCCCTCCGTTTTCTTTTGATTTGGTTTTGATATGATTTTGATTTGATTTTGATCTGATATTTGATTTGATATTTGATTTGATTTGATTTTGATTTCTAATCTTTGGCTGATTGTTAGTTCTGTTCCAATTCGTCCGTCAGTTTTTCCAGCTCGTCAATGAGTGAGCCGATGTAGCTGACTGTATCGCGCAGGGGTTTGTCGGTGGTGATGTCAACCCCGGCGGCCTTGGCGAATTCGACCGGGGTCAGGGTGCCGCCGGCGCTCAGGACGTTGCGCCAGTCATCTACGGCTGGCTGGCCTTCCTTGAGGATGCGCTGGGAAACCGCGGTGGAAATGGTCAGTCCGGCAGAATAGGTATAGGGGTATAATCCCATGTAGTAATGGGGCTGGCGCATCCAGGTCAGTTCGGCGCCTTCGGTGAGTTCCACGGTGTCCCCCCAGAATTTCTCCAGCGTTTCCCGGAAGATGCGGTGGAAGTCTTCGGTCTGAACGGCCGTTCCGGCATCGATAAGGCGGTAGACCTCTCTCTGGTAGTATCCTTCCAGGAAGTGGGTGACAAAGTTATGGTAATAGGTCCGGGCGATGATGCTGGCGATGACCCAGCGGCGGAACCGGGGTTCGTCACTGCTCTTCATCAGGTAATTGGCCATGAGCATTTCATTCATAGTGGACGGGGCTTCGATGGCGTACAGGGACAGATTGTCATTGAGCGGGGTCTGGCTGCGGTGGGTCAGGAAGCTGTGGCCGGCATGGCCGAGTTCATGAGCCAGCACGAACACTTCGCGCATTTTATAGGTCCAGCTGATCAGGATGTAGGGATGAACGCCGAAGGGCGAAGCGCAGAAGGCGCCGGTGGACTTTCCTTTGTTCTGGACAAAGTCAACCCAGCGGTTGTCCAGGGCTTCGCGCAGCATGCCAACATAGTCGTCACCCAGGATGGACAGGGCGTTGTAGATGTAATCCTTGGACTCCTCAATGGAGATGGATGGTTCGAAGGCCGGATCCAGATCCAGCTTGAGATCGGCGTAAGTCATTTTGTCTAGGCCGTGAACCCGCTGAATCAGCTTGGCATAGCGGCGCATATGGGGAGCCAGCTCCGCCATCAGGACATCCAGCTGACGATCATACAGCGGGCGGTCGACCTTCTGGCGCATTAAGAGATAATCAAAAACGGAATCATAGTGCTTCAGCTCTGACAGGATCTTTTCCTGCCGGACATTGGAGGCATAGGCCGTTCCGATGGTGTACTGGTATTCCCTGAGTTTTTCGGAGAATGCCCGGAATGCATTGCGGCGCACATCCATATCCTTGTCATATTCCAGCTCCCCTTCAAAGTTGATGAAGGTCAGCAGATGCTTTTCTCCGTTGGCTTCAAACTCCGGGAAGTTCAAATCCGCCAGCTTGGCTGCTTCGTACACGGAATAGGGGGCGTCAAAGACTTCGCCCAGCCGGGCCAGAACCATTTCGGATTCCGGGGACAGCGTGTGGGGCTTGTAGCGCAGAACATCCTTGAGGTAAAAACTGTAGTTGGGGTCTGCCGCCATGGCTTCGCTCAGGATGGCTTCCGGCACCTGGAGCAGCTCCGATTCAAAGAACGAGAGCTCGCCGACCAGGCCGCCCATCTTCGCCTGGAACTCCATCATGTTCTTCTGATAGAGTGGGTTGGTGCGATCCTCGCTAACATGCAGATGGGCGTAATTACCGCACTGTTCGGCCGTGATCAGGATCTGCTCATAGTCCCTGACCGCTGCGACAATGGCTGCGGCATCGCTGAGGTGACCCCGGTAGCGTCCGGTGAAGGCTGTAATGGCCTGTGCCAGTCGATCCTGGGCCTGATAGAATGCTTCGTCGGATGGGAAGATATCCTTCAGGTTCCAGGTATAGGCCGGATCGACTTCATCCCGCCGCAGTACTTTCTTTTCTTCGTTTGCTTGACTCATGATAACCCTCCGTTGAGTTTCGATTAAGCTGATTCTATCATTGAACGGTGCCTGTCCGATGGAACAGGCACTCGCTTTTTTTGAAAACCACAACAGAATCGCTAAATCAGCCGGATGGTTTCCTGTTTGGAGACCGAGTAAAGATACGCCTCCCGCACCGTCTGACCGGTGATGGCTTCCAGGGCGCGGGCATACAGATCAATCTGCGCCTGATACTTGCGGGCCAGGAAGTCCGGAACATCCGGGGGGATCGAGTCCGTCTTGTAATCGAGAAGAATCAGGCCGTCGCCTTCCCGGAAGAAGGCGTCGATGATTCCGATCAGCGTCATGGGATCGTCGGTGGCCCACTCCGGCCGCAGTGTGCGGGCCGGAACAATGCGGGTAAAGACTTCCTCCTTGTAGAGATCGCCCCGTTGAAAGGCCTCGCGGAAACGCTGGCCCAGGCTGCTTTGGAAAAAGCCCAGGACTCGTCTGGGATCCACCGCGGCTGCTTCCTGCGGCAGCAGGAGCTCCCGTTCCACCACCGACTGAATCTGGACGCGGACCTCCTCTTCAGTCTGAACCAGGGGACTGATGTGGAGCATGACATTGTGGAACGCGGTGCCCCGTTCCGCTCCGGTCAGTTCGCGCTGTCCCATCAGGAAGGCCGGCTTGGGCAGACGCTCCACCCGTTCATAGGTCTCTTCCATGATCGACGGGGCGGCCAGATCGGGCGTTTCCTCAATGACCTGCTTTTTGATGACGGAGACCGAAACCTTGGACGGCAGCCGGGTAGACAGTTCATGCGGGTACTCGTAGTCCAGCACCCGGATCAGCGCTTCGTCGGTGAGGGCTTCCCCCTTCCAGAACGGCTCGGTCCGTTCCCTGGCCTGCTCTGCCTGGGCCTGAGCCAGGGCGTTGCGGGTGATCAGGGTAATGTCGAAGGATGCGCCGTCCCCCAGGTGATCGACCGTGTCATCGAAGGTCTCCATGGCTCCCTGAATGCCGGCGGAGTTCAGCACCACCGGCATGATCCAGTCCAGATAGCTGGAATCCGCCAGCACCTTGCGCGGCCGGCAGGGCAGGTCGCTGCCGCCGCGGAACCATTTGCCCATGGTCGAGTTCAGGTTGCGCAGGTTGCCGGTCAGAATCAGCTGTTCCTTCGCCCGGGTCATGGCCACATAGAGCACGCGCATTTCCTCGGAGATCGCCTCCGCGTTGATGCGGGCTTTCATGACCAGCCGGGGCAGGGTTTCCTCCACGGTCCCCCGGCGGAAGTCCCGGTGCTTCACCGCCATGCCCAGGGTTTCATGGAGAATCAGATCTCCCCCCTGATCGCGGCGGTTGAAGCGCTTGCCGCAGTTGGACACAAAGACCACGGGAAATTCCAGCCCCTTGGACTTGTGGATGCTCATGATGCGCACCACGTCCTCGCTCTCGCCCATGATCCGGGCATCGCCATAATCGCCGGATTTCTCGCGCATGGCGTCGATGTAGCGGATGAAGCGGTACAGCCCCTTGAAGGCCGTCTTCTCATACTCCCCGGCCCGCTGGAACAGGATGCGCAGGTTGGCCTGACGCTGTATGCCGTTGGGCATGGCCCCGGCATACTCCAGGTAGGCGGTGTCGGTGTAGATTTTCCAGATGAACTCATCCAGCGGCCGGTGGACGGAGTCTTCCCGCCACTGGGCCAGCTGCTGCCAGAAGGCTTCGACCTTGCGGCACAGCTCCGGCGCCTGCCGCGCCAGCAGCACATCGGTTCGGGCCAGCTTCAGGCAATCCAGGAAGAGGGCTTCGCGGTCCAGTCCGCGCAGGCGCAGCAGCTCGTCCTCAGTAAAGGAGAACAGGGGGCTGCGCAGCGTCGCCAGGAGCGGGATATCCTGGCGCGGGTTGTCAACGGTTCGCAGCAGGCTCATCATGGTCCGGATTTCCAGGGACTCGAAATAGCCCGCGCCAGTATCAGTAAAGACCGGGATGGCCACCTCTTCCAGCGCCTGCTGGAAAATTCCGGCGGCGCTGGAGGTGGCCCGCAGCAGGATCACGATGTCGCGGTAGCGCAGCGGGCGCATCGTCTCGCCGTCGGTGACCCGGGTCTCCCCGCTAGTCACCATGTCCCGAATCCGGTTGGCCACGTAGCGGGCTTCCAGTTCGATGCCCGCCAGATCCTCCAGCTCCTCGGCTTCCTGAGCCGGTCCGTCCAGGGGCGTGTTGGATTCCACCAGGTGGATCTGGATGGGCTGCTTTTGCTCCGGGTCATAAGCGGCGCCGAAAATCAGGGCTTCCTCTTCGGTGTAGTCCAGCTCGCCGGCCCGCTCGCTCATGATGGCGGAAAACACGGCATTGACGGAATCAAGCACTTCCGGGCGAGAGCGGAAATTGCGGTAGAGCAGAATTTTGCGCCCGGCGCAGTCCCGTTCTTCCCCCACGGCGAGAAAACGGCGGTACTTGCCGAGGAATATGTCCGGCTTGGCCTGACGGAAGCGGTAGATGCTCTGCTTGACGTCCCCCACCATGAAGATGTTCTGCTCTTGTCGCGATACGGCAGTCAGGATGGCTTCCTGCACTTCATTGGAGTCCTGATATTCGTCGATCAGAACTTCCTCGAAGCGCTGCTGATAGATCCGGGCGGTTTCCGTCGGACCGTCGCCGCTGCGCAGGATGCCCAGGGCGAAGTGCTCCAGATCGGCGAAATCAACCCGGTTGAGTTCCCGTTTTTTGCTCTGGAGGCGTTCATGGAAGGCCAGGGTGACCTCGGCCAGAGCGTTCATCACCGGAGCCATGGTCCGGATCAGGGTCAGGTGACTGGCCTCGTCCTGGCTCAGCAGCTCGCCGATGAGGCTGGTGTAGAGCTTCTTGTATTCGTCGCGCAGGCTGCCCACCCAGTCCTTGTAGGGGGTTTCACCCCGGATGGCGGGCTTGCGGGCGAAGGTCATGGACTTCATCAGGGATTGGAGCTGGGCATAGTCATCGCTTTGCTCCACCTCCCGGGCGATGCGGACCAGTTCTTCCAGCTCGCCGCGCAGGAAAGGTTCCAGCTTGGAGGCTGCCAGCTTATCGTCCAGGGCAGTCAGGCCGACAGCCTTCTGAGCCAGCTCCACCGCTTCCCCGGCTACTTCCCGGACTTCCCGTACAAGATACCGGAACCACTCTGTCTGCTTCCAGTCCTCCTTCGGGAAATCATAGGAAGCTCCCGCAGCCCGGATCCAGGCGCGGGGGTCAGTGCCGGAGCGGGAGAAGCGCCAGAGGCGCTGGATCAGGTCCTCCAGATTGTCATCGGAGCGGTCGCCGCCGAAGCGTTCCGCCAGTTCCAGGAAGGCCGGATCCCGTTTCTCATATGCTTCTTCCAGCACTTCAGCCAAGGCTTCGCTGATCAGCATGTTCAGTTCGTTCTCGTCCAGCAGCTGATAATCGGGATCCAGGTCTACCAGGTGGAAGTTTTCTTCAATGACTTTTTTGCAGAAGGCGTCGATGGTCATGATGCTGGCCTGATTGAGCAGGGCCAGCTGCCGGAGCAGGTTCTCATTTTCCGGTTGGGATTCCAGGGCCAGAGCAATCCGGTTGGCGATGCGCTCGCGCATTTCCGTGGCCGCCGCCCGGGTAAAGGTCACCACCAGCAGGCGGTCAATGTCCACCGGGGGATCCTGAGTCAGCATGGTGCAGATGCGTTCAACCAGAACGGCCGTTTTGCCGGAGCCGGCTGCCGCGGCCACCAGCAGGGACTGATCCCGGTAGATGATAGCCTGTTGCTGTTCATTCGTCCAATTGGGCATGGACCTCACCTCCTTGTTCGATGTGGAGCCAGGCTTGCTCCGGCTTGAGTTTGCGGACTCTGCGGTATTCGTTGCCCGGCTGACCCGGATCAAACTGGCAGATGCTGCGGTATTCACAGTAATCACAGGCGGTGCTCTTGTCGGTTTTCACCGGGGTAATGGAAATGTCCCCGTTGATCAGGGCCAGACTGATGCGCTTGATGGTGCTGGCGACGTAGTCGCGCAAAAGGTCAAACTGAGCCTGGTCGACCAGAAGCTCCTTCTGGTTGGTTCCCTCCGCCGTGACCTCCCCGTCCTTGAGTTTGGCCTGGATGACCAGGGAAATATCGGTCATCCCCTGATCCATGGACCGGACCAGGTGGACATCCTTCAGGATCAGGCCGCGCAGGCGCAGCTCCTTGAGAATGACGGTCTTTAGGTCCTCGTCTGACATGGCCGCGCCGTTTTCCACGGTGGGCCGGTAAATCCGGTAATAGAGCACTGCGCCGGGCAGGGTCTCCCCGGCCAGAAAGCGGTGGGCGTTGCGCAGGACAACGTCCAGATAGACCAGGAGCTGAAGCTGCAGGCCATAGACGATGTCGGACAGGGTGAGTTCCTTCATCCCGGATTTGTAGTCGATGATGCGGATGTAGTTGCGGTCTTCCTGGCGCAGCACATCGACGCGGTCGATCCGCCCCACGATGCTGATTTCCCGTCCGCCCTCCAGATCCAGGACAATGGGCGGGATCATTTCGTTGGGCCCGAAGCCGACTTCGGAATACAGCGGTTCAAATTCCCCCCGGATGATCTGATTCTGAATGACATCCACCGAAGAAGCGATGATGTGCTTGAGCTTGCCGGTCATGTGCTGATAGCGCCGGCTGGAAGCGAGCACCGGATTTTTCTGCTGGGACAGGGCTTCTTCCATCAGGTGATCCACCGCCTGACGGGTAAAGTCCGGGGTCAGGTCTTTCCAGTCCAGGGCTTCTTCCCGAATTTTCTTGGTAAAGCGATCCAGGACATCATGCATCAGGGATCCCACATCGGGAGTGGACAGGATAAACTCCTTCCGTTCCTTGGCGCGCAGGCCGTACTTGACGAAATAGGCAAAGGGACAGCGGGAGAAGGTTTCCAGCCGCGAAACGGTCAGATAGAGCTTTTTGCCGTAGAGGGCTTCCATGTGCTCGGCGCGCAGTTCAGCCGGGTAGTTCGTATAGCGCAGCCCTTCCTCAACGTGGCGGAGCCGGTCGCTGTAGTCGGGGTGTTCCCGCAGGCGGGCATAGACCTCACGCCACACCGGGTCCACCGGCGCACCGTCATGATGGCGGCGCAGCTGGGCAATGAGCTCACGGAACGCTTCGCGTTCACAGCTAATGCTCTCGCGGCCGGGGCTGCCTTTTTCCAGGTAGGACTGACTGATCTCTTCCCGGAGGCCGGGAAACAGTTTTTTCAGCCGGCCGATGATCATGGAGGGGCGCAGGGCCTTGCCCTCGGCATCGGAGGTGGGGTAGGTCACCGTCAGGAAGTCGGTGCCGATGGTCAGGGCATTGTAGACGTAGAACTGCTCATAGAACGCCCGGGTGCGGGAGTCCTTGGACAGGTAGAGCTGGATCTCCTGGAGAGCTTCGCGGTCACTGTCGGTGAAAATGCCGACACTGGCCGGCGTCCGGGGCAGCACGCCGTCGTTGGTGCCGACGATGTAGATGCCGCGCACGGCGCCGGACCGGACCCGGGCGATGTCGCCCACAATGACCTGATCCAGGGTGGCGGGAATCAGGGAAATCCGGATGGAGGAGAGTCCCACCAGCAGCGTATTGCCAAAATCTTCCAGACCCATGGGTTCATCGCCCATGGCCTCGACCATCTGGTCCAGGACCTGGAGCAGTGAATCCAGAATCTGGCTGTATTCCCGGTGCTGTTCGGAATCTGTCGTCTCCCGCTCGTCAATCCAGGCGGTAAAGGTGAGCAGGGCATGGGAGTGAACCAGGAACTCATAGAACAGGGTGGCTTTCTCCCGGACGGTCGGGGCCTGCTCCATGGCCGCAAAGCATTCCTGCAGCGGATCGACGATGGCGTCGCGCAGCTCGTTGAGGTGATTCTTCAGGCGCTGTTCCTCCAGGCCTTCCTCGACCTGGGGGACGGGCCACTGCCAGATTTCCTCCAGCCATTTCCAGCCGGTGATGCCGTTGGCCAGACAGTAGTTTTCCAGAAGATCGATGTCTTCCCGGGGAATGGGAAGCAGGCTGGTCTTCAGATACTTGAAAACCGCCTCGAACTGGAAATTGCGCCGGTGAATTTCAAAGAAACCGCTGATAAAGGCTGCCAGGGGATTGGTGTCGATCTCCTTGCGGGCATCGATGAAGACGGGAATCTCGTACTGGGCCATGACGCTCTGCAAAATGGCGCCGTAGGTATCCAGATCCCGCAGCAGAATGGCCAGGTCCTGGAAGCGCAGCCCGTTGTCACGGACCTGCCGGACGATGTCCCGGGCCACCAGCTCCATTTCCTCATAGGGATTCTGCGCCCGCAGGATCCGGACGGAGGATACTTCGCCAGAGTACACTTCATTGGGATAGTGGTAGAATTCACGTTCCAGGTGAGCCAGCTCGGGATGACCCTGAAAGCGGCCGGTTCCCCGGAGGAAGACGGGTGCTTCCAGGCGGATGCCCTGTCGGGCAGCCATGTCCATGAGCGCCAGGTCCGTATCCACCGTCAGAGCGAACAGGCCCTTATGCTGCTTGTCGAGTCCTTCCTCAAAAGTCAGGGTGATATATACATTGCCCTTGCCCAGCAGCACTTCGATCATTTCCAGCTGACGGGGGGTGAAATCAGAGAACTCATCCACATAGAATTCACTGCCATTGAGATAATCGGAGGCTTTGAGCATCTGAATCGCGGTGTCCAGCTGGTCTTCCGGGTCCACAAAGTTTTGGTGGAGCTGGTCCTCGTAGCTTTGGTAGAGCAGCGCCACGTCCTCCAGCTTGTACCGGAGTTCGCCGTCCGGTAGATTCCCGGCCGCCGCCTGGAGTTCCTGAGGCGTGATCGCGTAGTTTTTCAGTTCCTTGATCGTCTGGCTGACCATCTGGGCAAAGCCGGCGTAGGCAGCGGATTTGCGGAACAGCTTGAGGTCGTTTTTCTGCTTCAGAGCCAGGGAACTGACCAGCATGGACTGTCCCACCGGACTGAGAACCGGCCGGCGGATGCCGCCCACCCGTTCCAGAACGCGCTGGCTCAGGGTCCGAAAGCCCACGACCTGGATCTTGAAGCCGTTCTCCTCGCCGAACTCTTCCAGGATTTTCTTTTCCATCATATACGTAAACTGATCCGGGACGATGACGTACCGCTTGCTGCGGATATCAGCTCCCGCCAGACCAGCTCTCAGCCTGCGAAACAGCTCCGTGGTTTTTCCGGAGCCCGAGCGGCCGTAGATCATTGCCAATGCCATGGCACTACCCTCCCTGTCGTTTAAGTCATTTCAATCGTGCTATCCCGATTATACCATTCTATTCCCCCACCCTGCCGAAGCCCGGCGGCCAAGCTCCCGCCTTTCCCCTCTCCCTCGGGCTGACCGGATCACTCCGTTTAAAAAAACGAAGTTGCATCAGCGCCTCGAAACCGGGAGTTCCCTCCGGCAAGTCTGACCGATGGGGTATCTCATCAGAGCCTGGGCTATGTGTTTATCCCTCAACTCAAATGATGTTTTTTCCCCTCAGTCTGCTAAATAGGTTTGATCCCTCAACCGGTTTTTTCATGTTTGATTCCTCACCCATCTTTCTGCATTTGATCACAGAACTCGAAACGACAGCATTTTGACTGAGCCTGGAGTATGTCGACTATTGATGGGATCTGGACGATCCGTTGAGTCTGAAACGCAAAAACAACGGAATTGAAATCCGTTGTTTTGCACAGTTATATTTATTGTTCAACGCTTCGTCTCAGTTTCAGACGGTATCTGGTGCCGGGCCGCCGCTCAGGTTTGAAGGGACGGACCGGACTTTCAGGAAGAAGGCCAGACCCAGGACAAACAGGATTCCCAGGGAGAGAATGCCATACTGGATATTGCCGGTGACCTGGGTGACAACCCCCATCAGCAGGGGGCCGAATATGGATGAGATCTTGCCAAAGATGTTGAATACGCCGAAGTACTCCGCACTTTTGGTTTTGGGAATGAGTTTTCCGAAGAAGGAACGGCTGAGGGCCTGAATTCCGCCCTGGGCTGTGGCAACGAGGAAGGCCAGGATCATGAAGTCGAGGCGCGTGTCCAGGAACAGACCGAAGATGGCAATACCTACATAAGTCAGAATACCGACCATGATCATGATCCGGGATCCTACCCGCTTGGACAACCAGCCGTAAAGGATGGCGAAGGGGAAGGCCACCAGCTGGATGACCAGCAGGATCATGAGCAGTTCCGTCTCGGTGAGGCCCAGTTTCAGGTCAATGGCAATGGGTGTCGCCATGGAGATGATGGTATGGACACCGTCGATGTAGAAGAAATAGGCAAGAAAGAACAACAGCAGATTTCGGTCCTGAAAGATCTCCCGGAAGGTTCCGGCCAGTTTTTGGAAAACTTTGGCAGCTTTGGGCGGCTTGCCTTCCAGCCAGTATTTCTGTTCGATGTTTTTAAAGAAGGGAATCGTGAATACCAGCCACCAGACAGCGGTAATAACGAAGGCGATTTTAGTGGCCAGGGAAGCCGGCATGCCGATGGAAGGCGCCAACAGGATCAGTCCCATGGACAATCCGAAGCCGACGGTTCCTCCCAGGTATCCAAAGCCAAAGCCCTGACTGGAGATCATATCCATTTTCTCATCCGTGGTCACATCCGTCAGGAAAGCATCATAGAAGATGGAGGCGCCGGTGGAACCGAGCACCGTAATAATATAAATGAATAAGGCCAGCCGCCACTGGTTCTCGCCGATGAAGGACAGGGCAGCGGTGGAAAGGATGGCGAGGATCACAAAGAAATTGAAGAATTTCTTCTTGTATCCTTTATAGTCCGCCAGGTTTCCCAGAATAGGTGCCAGGATGACGATGAGAGCCGTTGCGAAGGAGTTGGCATAACCCCAAAAGGCTGTGGCATCGGTGGGATTTAATCCCTTGGCAGCGTACGTCTTGTAGAAGACGGGCAGCAAAGCCGTTGTAATCGCGATGGAATATGCGGAGTTTCCAAAATCCTGCAGGATCCAGCTTCGTTCTTCTCTTGTCATGGCAGTTTCTCCATTCACAAAATATTTGAAATAAGACCTTTGATTCATTATATCGTAAAAACAATCTGAGGCAGGCTGATTCCCGGCTGAACAAGAAAAAATAACATTCTTCGGCCTCGCTGTTCATTCGAACGCACGTTTGTTATAATGGAAGCAAATCTCAGATCTAGGTCGATTCTACAAGGAGGGTTTCCGATGCACGAAGTAGAGGTCAAGGGCATATTGTCTGCCCGAAACGGAATGAACCTGTACCGGGGCTGCAGTCACGGCTGCATTTATTGTGATTCCCGCAGCACGTGCTATCAGATGAATCATGTCTTTGAGGACATTAAGGTCAAGCGCAACTGCCTGGAAGTTCTCGAGTCAGAACTTCGGCGCAAGCGAACGAAATGCATGATCTCCACGGGGGCTATGTCGGATCCGTATCTGCCGCTGGAGAGGACATTGCAGTATACCCGAAAAAGTCTGGAGCTGATCCGGGATCTGGGCTTTGGAGCTACGGTCCTGACGAAATCGGATCTGGTTCTGCGGGATCTGGACGTCATTGAAGCCCTCCACCGCTCCACCCGGTTTGTCCTGCAGATGACTCTGACGACCTATGATGAGGCACTGTGCGCCATTCTGGAACCTCATGTGGCGAGTACCCGGCGCCGGTTTGAAGTGCTGCAGCGCTTCCGGGAAATTGGAATCCCGACGGTGGTCTGGCTCTCTCCCATCCTGCCTTTTATTAACGATACGAAAGAAAATCTGGAAGGAATTCTAACTTATTGCAATGATGCCGGTGTCAAAGGCATTATCTGCTTTGATATGGGGGTGACGCTGCGCAGCGGGGACCGCGAATATTTTTACGCCGCCCTGGATCGTCATTTCCCCGGACTGAAGGAGCGCTATATCCAAACTTATGGGAACGCCTACTCTCTGCTTAGTCCGAATCACCCCCAACTGATGGCGCAATTAAAATCCTTCTGCCGGGAAAACAATATGCTGTGCCGTCCGGATCAGGTGTTTGCCTATCTGTCTGAATTTGAAGAAAAAAACCGACCGGTTCAACTCAGTTTTTTCACTGAGTGAACCGGTCTTTCCCTGTAAGGTTCGTGGTCTTATTTCAGAGCAGCGAATGTTTCTTCACTGTAAGGCTGACTGCCAACGAGCTCTCCCTGAACTATAATACGTGATTCTGGCTCTTTCAGGTTAAAGCAGGTGGAAAGAGTCAATACGGGTTTCCCGCGATCTTTGGCCACGGAGTCATAAATCACTTCGATTTCCGTCTCATGGACTTTCTTGCGGGTGTATACCCGATAGGTATAAATAGTTTCCTTATCCGTAATATACAGCATCTGCCCGGCCTTCAGCTCCGGAACCCGGTTGAAGAGAACGCCATAAGACTGGGTGTGGTGAGCTGCCAGGGGATAATTTCGTTCGCCCATGACCTGATCCGAGCGCATCGTACCGGCTCCCATGTACAGATTCCGGTTGAGCACCCCTTTCAAGATCCCCAGTTCCAATCGGATTGCCGGGATTTTAATGATGCCGATGATATATTTCTGAGAGTATTTCTTGAGTTCCGCCTTGGCCTGTTCTTCCGACATGGTAGCGGTCGGTCCCTTGTTTCCTCCGGTTGTCCCGGGGTTCGTCACTGCGGTTCCCGTGCCAGGGACAGGCTTCTCCGGTTCCTGTGCCAGTACCTGATCCAGAAGGGACTGCCAGGATTCATTGATGTTAATTGCTTTCACCTGATCAAAATCAAAGCGCTCCTCCTCCAGAGGACCCGGAAGGGTTTGCTCTGTATTCTCCTTGATCTGAACCGGCGTAATCTCCATTGCTTCCTTTATGGTGTTCTTCGCCTGATAATTAATATATTGATCATTGATCCGATCAGAGAAAATCAGAACAATGCCGACCAGGATCAAAACAACGGCTGCTATTTTTTTCCACATCATCATCGCCTCATCTCATATTAGTGGCCTAATTGTACCATGAACGCCTGAAACCATCGTTTCAAAACAGTTAAGGTTTTGAAACAAATCCCAGTCATAATCATCAGAACCGTTCAAACTTAACTTAACACCCAAGATGATCCAAAAAAAATCCAGACAAATTGCCAATAACAGCAAATGGAATACCGAATAAAAGGCCTCTTCCCTGGCTGACATGAAATACTGCCTGAAATCCAGCCGGCTGCTTCTCTTTTTATTGACTTGGGCGGGTCGGGTTGTTATAATAAAGTTCGTATCAAATTCATACTTTTTTAATTCGGAGATTTACTCAAGAGGCCGAAGAGGCGCCCCTGCTAAGGGCGTAGGTCGGGTAACCGGCGCGAGGGTTCAAATCCCTCAATCTCCGCCATACCAATTTTTTAAAAGTGCTGAAACCAAGTAATTTCAAGGGTTACGAGGTTCCAGCCTTTTTCTTTTTTGTCTTTGACGTTACGATTGACGTTATTCATGTTTTTAACAAAAGTTACAGGCTCATACACTGGGCAAACTTCATTGCTATTTCCCCTTTCTTTCTCAGTAACATGAGTGTAGATGTTCATAGTCGTTTTAATGTCTGAGTGCCTTAATCGATCCTGGACTTCCTTCACTTTAGCCCCTGCCTCAAAGAGCAGGCTGCAATGGGTATGCCGGAAGCCATGAGGTGTGATCTCCTTGACCCTTGCTCTCTTACAGAATACAGAAAGCTTCTGCCCCACCTTCTGAGAAAATTGATTTTTTCTTTTCTTTCAGTAACAACTATGTTTGCTGTGAATTCTCCAACTTTGTTTTTTTCTATAAAGCTGGATAAAGCTGATGAAACTGTTTATCTGGAGAGTAAATCAAAGTAATCACCTAAATTGAGCCTGTACATAGCCCCCGGATGGAACCAGGGGAGGATATGGCTCCCTCCCCTACCAAATGCACCCTGGAGGATGAAACGTACTCTTAAGCGCTCCTGGGGGCTTCTGTGAGATCTGGAGGAGCCTGCGCAATTTTGCGCACCTCTGACAGCTAAATAGGCCTCCACAATATTGAGGAGGCCCTGCTTTATTTTCAGCAAACTGTCCAAAATTGGACACACTGGGTGATGTCAGTACTACTGACCCCACTCGCAGCCGAAAACTCAGCAGCGAAATCATTTGTCCGAAACTGGGCAAATCTACCCAAAATTGGGGACATATGGCAGCGGAAAATTCCGCTATCAAATCATTACAAATGCAAATCTCAAATAAGCATTTTTTCAATCGAACAACTGACGAACAGAGAGAAAATAAAAAACCAGGGGAAAATTGATGATCGGAAAGGTAGGAAATACAAACAAAAATCGAGGATTTGGATTTGTATCCTAAATTCCCGAAAAATTATAACGTGGATGGCGGGTCTACTCCCAAGTTCGTATACAAGCCTTCCTGCTTCTTGGTCACTTCGCCTACTTGGAGAGCCTTCCCTGGATTTTCAAATGCTTCTATGACATCAAGTTCGTCTAGTAGCTCCTGCATGGTGTAGTTTTGGAATAGACCCTTATCGGCCATCGTCTTTTTCAAATGGGACATAAAAATCAGGGCAATGAATTGGACAAACAGCTTTCCGTCCAGCGAGCTTTCAGATGAGACTGCAGTTCGCCTCAGATTGAGCCTTTCTTTAAGATTCCCAAACGCCTTCTCGACCAGATCTTTGTTACGGTAAATCTCCAAGGCTATGATGGGATCCTTGATGTCGTTACTTAACAGCGCGAAAAAGCCATAGTCCTTTTCAGCTCGAGTGATGGCATCCTGTTTGGGAATGATCTTGATTCCACGTACCGGGGTATCTGACAGTTCAAAGTATTTGGCGTACTGCTTCTCGTTCTCTGGTTTTCGATTTCCGCTCGTAAGCTCAGCCTCCAACTGATCCAGCATCAGATTGAAGCGGCTCTCATGTTCCAACGCCTTCTCGCTACTGTAATAGATGTGCAGATACATGCGGCGAGTATCCTTGATGACATCGCCTTTGCGGGGTCTTGTTTGAGAGTAGTTCCATTCAATGGCGGTGGAATGGCTGTATAACTGATAGATTGAGTTGTAGTTGGTCCTTGTTTTTATGCTGTCTCTGACTTTGTCTAATTCTTTTCGCACAAACTTCAGGGATACTTTGGTGGCAATCAGGAATTTCAGGTTGTTCTGATAAAGGGCATTGATGTTGGCTTCACTGTAAAAGCCACGATCCATGACCAGTTTAACTTTGCCAAAATCAAGTTGCTTTAAGTCGGCCAGCAATTTCTTCAGGGTCGAGATATCGCTGATGTTGCCGGCCAGCTTTCTGTAGTAGAACGGCAAGCCTGAGTCTTCTCCAAAGAGCAGCGCCAGGTTAATCTGGGGAAGCGGATCATGATCCTTGTTCATCCCATATTTGACTTGTTTGAGAGACTCTGAATAGGACGAAATGCTGGTGGTATCATAGGCCCAATATTCATTTTCCATCCGGCGCTTGCCCTGCAAGCGAAAGAAACGTTCTTTTGCTTCTTCCGTAATCATCGAGAACAGATCACTGCTTCGTTGGGAAGAGATGCAGGCCCCATGTGGATGAAAATGGGTCCTATCCCATTTCGGGAAACGAAGAAGGGAGTTGCGGTCCTCCAAAATCAAATAGTAGGCCACGGAAAGGATCTTCTTATAAATCTGCGGAAAGCATACCTTCAAGTCTTGTGTGATGCCCAGCTGCTCCCCGATCGCATCAAACAGATACGTAGCGCCAAAATAACCATGCCGAGTGGAAGTAGATGGAGTCGGCCCTGGTTTAATCACAGTGGAGACCGGAGGTTGAGTGAGTCGTTTGGAAGGGATCAGATTGCCCTGTTCATCACGTTTGCCAATACAAACACGCTTACTTCGAGACTGTTTCTTCTCTTTGTCCCAGTAGTCGATGGATTCGTAGACGTAGATAACTCCGTTTTTCTTGTTTTTGACATCGATGATATTCATGCGCCACCTCACGTTATAATTATAACGTGTTCATGAGGCAAAATCAAGAGAAATTATGCTGCTAATCCAGTGATATCAACGATTTCCAGCATTCCCCGTTATAATTGTTAACTTCTCACGTTTTACCTACTCAAAGTCCTAATCAGCACCTGGTTTTGCATTTCTTATCAATCGATACTCCCAAGAAATGCCATGATTTCAGCATAAGTTTTGCCGCTTTTCTCAACAGCTTTGATCAGTTCGTTTCTTTGAATTGACCTCTGCTTTTCCTGGAGGTCTTCGAGTTCCTTCGCGGCATTATCATACTTGGCCTTAGCCTTTTCAAAATTCTCCTTTGCCTGGGCTATCTTCTCGTCAATAGAGATTGTCTTCCTCGTACGCGCCATCTTCCTCATCCCTTTCTGGCATCGCGGCCACTTTTAACAGCTCACTTAATCTCGTTGCGCTGGTTTTGATATAGTTTTCATCGATACCGAAGGCTTTCAGTATCGTCTTTTGTGTTGCGGTTATGGCGTGATCAAGCCGGTATACGTTATCCATCTGCCGCACCATTTCGATTTTTTCCAGCTCTTTCAGCGCAGCTGGAACGGTCATGTAATTCGGCTTCTTTGCCATTTCTTTCATCATTGCTTTTAGTTGCGTATAAATCTTGCACCGCACAATCAACGCCACAAATTCAATGAATATCTTCGCGGCGGCAGACTCATTCCCCGCGACTCGCAGGCTTTTATTGCCCAGGTAGGATTTGTCTCCACGGAATAGCTTCTCTGATGCATCTCGGCTCTTATACAACGAGAGCGCTTCTGCTGCTGTCATTTTTTTGGACGTGACGATCACAAAGTATCCGCAAAGATCAATTTCCTTCTCAATCACTTCGCTCTTTTCTTTTGCATAAAGAAACTTTTTTGTGCCATCATTCTTTTCATGGGTAAAGATTTCAAAATACTCGTGATAGGCATCTCCGAATGTCAGCGACTTTCCCTCCTGTTTTTTTAGAAATTCCGCCATTTTTTGAATTTTATCTTCCAGGCATCCACGCTCTGCACTTTCTTTTTTCACTTTATGATAGAGATGGAAATATCGATCCATTTCATCATCCGCATAGAGCTTCTTCTGAATCGTTTTCCCGTAGGCCTGATATTCAGGAATCACGCAAGACCTCTTTTTCTCAAAGCTGCCTTTATGTTTCAAGATGATCTTTTCGACAAAAGAAGCCATCCCCTTGACCATGATCACGAAATCATACTGGCACGCGTCCATGTACTGAATATTTTTCTTGCTGAAATATCCTCGATCAAGAATAAAACCAATCTTGCGATAGCCATATCCTTTTGCCTTCTCCAACATAAATTGCAACTGGGACACGTCGACGATACTGCCGGGGTAGGTTTCATAAAATAGCGGCTCTTTATTATCCACATCATAGGCAATCGAATAATTGAATATGGGGACGCCCTGATCATCCTTGGGATGCCCGAATTCAGCCATCTCGATGTCGCCGGCCTGACAGTTTTTGTTGGTTGAATCGTAGGAAATATAAATCTGCTCCCGGTGATTCCGGGATGCATTCCATTGATTGAGGAATCCGACTTTGTCATCGCTTGTTATCGATGAGAGAAACCGAGATACCGTGGAGTCACTGTAGATCGTCATGTCCTCTGTTAGGAGCGGATGATTGTAGGCGTAATCCGGATAGTATTGCCCGGCATTATTTTCACAGATAATAGAATAAGCAGCCAGATCAAGAAACAGTCCGACACCTCGGTTGTCCCAGTAATCGGAAAGAATTTCAGGTAGTTTGTATTCTTCCATGATCTTGCGAATGACAAGAAATGCCCCGACACGAAGGCAACTGCTGCGATCGGAATGATTCCGTTCATCGGGCAGGGCGACCTCTGGGAAAAACTTGATAAAATTTTGGTTTGGCTGCATCATCGCTGGATCCACCCTGGACTGTTTTCCAATCGTAGTTCGCTGGGGAACGTTATACTTCTTTTCGGCGTTGTAATGACGGGCATAGGTGTATTCAATATAAGTGGTTTCACCGCGCCGGTTCACCGTAATTTTGCCTGTATTTTCCGGAATCTTTACGAGAAAATCGTAGTACATTTTTACTCCTTTTTAAGAATGATATCCTACTCAATTAAGCATAGCAAAAACCCCGCATTTCCGCAACCGAAAACGTGGGGAACAGGCTCTATTCCTTGCTTTAAATAGGTTCATTATGGAATTAATTAGTGTTGAGTAGGAGAAATCATGGGAAGTTCACAATAATTCGCCGGGAATCCAGGTTGTATACTCCAATGGAAAAAAATACTTTATGGATGTCAATGACTTCATGTTCAAAGAAGATTTTTATGTTCTTGAAGCTGGTGATCTGATATGGTTCCAGGTTGAAATTGTAAAGGGGCACGGTGCCGGAGTTTGCATTGATGAAATAAGCATTGGCATAGACTGGATCATCCGGTCGTTCGATGTCGCCATCGCGCAGGGGTGTCCGTTTAAAAGTTGAGTTGAGAGGTGAAAGCCCAATTTGCACGTTTTGACTACTCAATGTATAATGATTATTAATTAAATAACATTATTGTTAGTTAATTAATAATCATGGTTAGGGGGAAATGTAGTTATGAGAAGAAAGAGTCCTACGCAACTATGCACAATCGTTGTGTTGCTAATCACTTTTCTATTGCCGTTTCTTTCTGCAAAACCTACCAACGCAAGTATAAATACTGGCATTATACCTTACGACATTAATTACGCGCTTCAGAATGATTATCCTGCGTTACTAGCGGGAATTCGTGATGATCCTGAAGCTTTTGGCTTTTCTTCTGAAGAATTAGGAGAAATTTCTTTATTATCTCCCTTAAGAGTAGTTACCGATGGATACACTTATGAAGACTTGTTGAATGGGGAGGATATTAATATATTACATATCCCATTGGTTAATCAGGATGGTACTATTATAGCTATTTTCAGTGTTATTAAAATAGATGGAAAAATAAGTTGTAACCTTGGAAAAGACTTTGCTCCATCTTTGGAACAAGCCAAGATCAGTGGAAATAGTGAAATGGCCATGTATCAGTCTGGCTATGATATTTACCCAGTAAATGTTGAGAAAATTGCAAGGAATTTTAGCGAAACTGAAGGATATAATGGTTCATTACAAGTGATTAACACCTCAAATATGAAAGAACAGTTAATTAATGCTCCTTTTGTTAGTATTTCTTTAACCGAAGTTAATGATAGTCTTACTTGGCAGGGCCGAAAAACAGAATTACAATCCGCCTCTGTTTCCACACAATCTATTAATTCTTTAAGCTATCTGCCTCCTAGAGCTTATTTAAACTCCTATCCTATTGTAGGTCAGATTATCAATGGTCAGCAGAGAGGGGTTTGTTGGGCAGCTACTATAGCTTCTATGGCTCGGTTCGAAAGTAGCAAACATTCAGGGTTAACAGCCAAAATGGTGGCCGACAGGATGGGGATAGGATATGATGAAGGTGCTACAGTTTACCAGGCCAGAGCAGCACTAAGCACAATATTAGGCAACCCTTACGTTCCAACAGTGACTGGCGTTCTGACAGAAGATCAAATTAAAACTGTTATTTATAACATTGATCCAGCCTATATGTCATGTGTACGAAAAACTGGATTTTGGCCTTGGGAAAAATTGGGTCATGCAGTTGCTTTAACAGGATATAATTTTTCTACAGCAACAACCATTAGAGTAATGGATCCGGCATATGAAGTCTTCAAATTGGCTAGCAAAAATAGCTCAGGACAATGGGCCTTCGCATTTGGAGATACCTCATTTGCATGGAGTAATACTGTTAGACTTTTATATTAAATGATAAGGAGTTTATCATGAAGCGAAGAGGTTTGATAGTATTATCTGTTTTAGTTGTGGCAGCATTGGGGTTTATTTTTTATTGGTTTGCCTATAAATATGACCTTTACAATTCAAATATTGAAAATGTCAAATTAATTAGATATACTTACTCAGACTATATGGGCAAGATTTCCTCTGACAGCATCGTTGATATTGATGAAGTGAATGAAATCAAGAATGCAATAAAAGAAGTGGATCTATCGAAGCCTAAAAGAAAATTCAGAGCAGAACAAAAGACCACCGGGTTGATTATTACTTTCACTATGCTTGATGAAGACAACAACGAGATAACAAGCTATTCCATCAATGGTGAATACCTTGCAGTTGGAAAGAAGGATAATAAACTGGTGACGATATACTCTGTTGCCCATGAAGAGATGGATCACTTGCGGGATATCTTCCGGAACTCATTTGAAAACTAAGGTTCTATGTATTCAGTTATCGATTGTTCAGCCAATCAACTTCATCCTACAATTGACTTTCCAAGTTGACCATGATTTGGTGCCGGGGAGCGGGGACAGGGCCAGGCCATCGCCGACAATCTCTACCAGGTGAGCAATTTAAGACCCCCATTATTTCCATTCTCGTGGGGGGATCCAGCGGTGCCCTTGCCTTAGATGTTTCCGACGCCCTCTGGATTATGGGAAATACCTATTACTCAGTCATCAGCCCCGAGGGCTGTGCCAGTATCCTTTGGAAAGATTCATCCAAAATCGGCGAAGCCGCTGAAAGCCTTAAGATCACACACACTCAGCTTCTGGCATCCAGCAGATCATCGGTCTTCCTGGCTAATTTAGGATAGAGCTCCTGAAAGGTTGTCAGGATCCTGGGCGACCGGGGCTCAACAACTGTCAGCAGTTCCAACCGGACGAGGGCCCCCGCAGAGGTCTGCTTGTTTTCAGCTATCGGCATCCCTTTATTCAGAAGGGAAAAACAGTACTCGGGATGGCTCTCCCAAAGACGATCTTTCCATTCAGGGTTCATCTCCAAAAACCGGTCCACCTCCTGGATCTTCGGCATGATGTTGAAGGTTTGGCGTGATAGCCCTTTCCCCAGGTATTTTCGATTCACTGCGCTGGCTGTCGAATGATCCGACTCATTCAGTGCCTGGCGGCAAGGTGCGTTGAAGACGGAGGATGCCTTGCCTTTGAGGTATCGCCGAAGCTAGGGCTCAGGCCGTCTGTCCGCTGGACTTTCCGCCAGTCCGATCGGCATATCAAGCAGAATGCGGTCTGTCTCCCTGAAAAAGGCGCAGATTTCACTGATGTGATCAAAGAGGTGAATGTGATAGGTCTGTTCGGATAACTCGATTCCGAGCCATTTGCCCTTGCAGCCGTCGATCCCGGCTGCAAGGAACTGCTGTACCTGACTCCCCGGAGTGCCGGACTGACTGCCGGGTCCGGATTCATTCCTAGCACTGAACTGCAGTTGAGTGTTTTTTTTCGGGGATCGTTGTTTTACCGGCTCGTGGGGGTTGCTGGAGCAAGGCACACCTGTTTCAGGAGTACCTTGATTCGGATCTCCGTAGATTGTGTTAATCATAAGTGAAGGATGCCCAGTCCAGTACCGCTTTCATGCTCGTACGCAGACTCTGGGTGGTCTTTTTGCCGCCTGGTTCCGTGACAGTGATAAAATGGAAGGGGATGGTTTCCGGATCGTTGTAAGTGATCTTGATGACCTCGTAATTCGAAGTGGTTTTCCAGTCGCGAATGACTTCTCCGGGGATCACGATGCGGTCATCGCCGGTCAGTTTGGCTTTGGCAACTTCCACTGTGGAGCCTTTGACTTTCGTTACCACCAGCAGTTTGGAGGGATAGGGATCCGTCGCGATATTCCAGGAAACAGTTGGGTTGAAGGCCGAAAACTTACCCAGATTAAAGGCAAAAACCAGACCGATGGAAGGTTTGTCCAGTTCCGCTTTCAAAGCGGCGGTCTCATCCACTGCAACGTAATTTTTGTAGATGTATCCGGTTTTTGTTCTCCAGGTGACTTTGTACCACCCCTTCACCGGACCGGCCAATACCCGGACAGTTTCCCCTCTGGGGATCTTGCTGATGATGGCACCTGAGAGGCTGCCCGAGGAGCGCAGGTTGACCCGACCGGTGATCCGGCCGGTGGAGGTAAACTTGATGTAAGCAGTGGAGATATAGCCGATTTCTCCGGAATCATTGATCTTGGACCATTTGGTGCCATGGCTGATGACATCCACGGGAGTCGTCCCAGGAAGTTTGCGGATGACGGAATAACTGGTGGAAGGTCCCGTGCGGAAATTAACTCTGGCATTGGTGAGAGCCATGGCAGCCTCGGCAGGCAAAGCACTTACAAGGACGGAAGTGAAAAACAGCCCGGTGAAAAGAGTAAGTGCGGCCAATCTTCTGACCGTATGTGACGACATTTTTCTTCTCATGACAGATCCTTCCTTTCCTGATTGCAAATCAGTGGTGTGAGTGATGGGCAACGTATTACGGCAAGTAGAGTGTTGCAACATTTACCAGGGCAGAGCTCAATTAATCCTGACGAGGATCAGTTCAATGTTTTCCAAAGCCATGGTGTACGCGACATAGTAGATCCTGCTTGCTATTTCACTGTCACAGGTACGATTAGTGATCAGCTGTTCATAGAGCTCATCGATCCCTTCAATATCATTGCTGTGTCTCCTGCGGATCTCCAGGAGGATGTCTTTGTCAGGCTTTTCCTTAAATAGAATCTTATAGTTCATCGGATCGCTCCCTTCTTTTTATTTTATCGATTGAAACTTTTGATCTCTTGGCTGCATTGAGAGACGGGCAGATTTCTGAGAGCAGTCAATGTACTTTGCTTACGCCTCAATTATAGCAAAATGTCAGCATGCTTATTCCTGGAGCAGACGTCTTGCTGCAGCGCCATCAACTGCAAATGAAATAACCGCTCAGAATATTCCGGTGGAACTTTCTGAACGGTATTTTCTTATTCGGCAGATATTGAAGCGGTATCACTGGCGAACGCCGTTCGGATCTTCTCAACTGCCTCATCCAGTTCGTCATAGGTGGTATTGAGGGGCGGAAGGATCCGCAGAACATTGGTTCCGGCGGAGAGGACCAGGAGTTTTTGAGCATGGACTTTTTTGACCATATCAGCGATGGGGGTGTTGATCTCAATTCCGATGAGAAGTCCCTTGCCGCGGATGTCAACGACTTGCTCGCTGTCTTTCAGTGCTTCTTTGAGTCTGGCTCTGAAGTATTCGCCTTTTTCGGTGACCTCCCGCAGGAAATCCTCCTGGAAGATCGTATGGAGAACTTCATTGGCCGCAGCCATGGCGATGTAGTTGCCGCCGAAGGTGCTTCCGTGGCTTCCCGAGCCGAACGCATCGATGAAACGCTCATCGCCCAGCAGGGCTCCCACGGGCAGACCGTTGCCCAGGCCTTTGGCCAGGGTCAGGAGATCCGGCTTGATATCATAATGCTGAAAACTGAAGGCTTTTCCGGTGCGGCCGATTCCGGCCTGCACATCATCCACAATGAAGACCGCGCCGCTTTGGCGACAAAGGTTCTCGATCTCCTTGAGGAATTCCTCACTGGCAGGGATGATTCCGCCTTCGCCCTGAACGGTCTCCACGATGACACCGGCGGTATCCTCGTCAATGTAGTCCTTGAGAATCTCCGGCTGATTGTAGGGGATGTGGAGAAATGTCCCCAGCATCTCACCGAAGCCTTTCTTGATTTTATCCTGCCCGGTGGCGGACATGGTGGCAAAGGTCCGGCCATGGAAGCTGTCCTGGAACGTAATGAATTTGCTCCGGCCGGTGAATTTTCGTGCCAGCTTGATGGCTGCTTCATTGGCCTCAGCGCCGCTGTTGCAGAAAAATACCCGGGTAAAATGAGCTGCACCAGTGAGCTGACTGGCGACGGAATCCTGAACGTCGCTGGGGAGCAGATTGGACATATGCCAGAGCGTTTTCACCTGATCGATGACGGCTGCTTCGACATTGGCGGGACAATGTCCCAGGTTCAAAACCGCGATCCCGGCAATATAATCCAGGTACTTATCCCCCTTGTCATCCGTGATGTAGGATCCTTTGCCCTCTACCGGCTTGATATCGTATCTGCTGTAAGTCGGGAATAAATTGCTCATTTACAAATCCTCCGCTGTGATGGCAGTTCCGGAGAAGCTGCCGTTTTTCCAGATGGGTGCCAGGCCGGAACCAATCCGGACTGATTCGATGCCTGACTTCAGTGCATTGAGTGCTCCCTTGACTTTGGGGATCATCCCCCCGTAAATTGTCCCGTCTGCCAGCATCTGGTCAATCTCTTCTTTCGTGACAGAATCCAGGAGATCGCCGTTTTTCATGACCCCTGGCACATTGGTGACAAAGATCAGTTCCTCTGCCTGTAAGCCGATGGCTGCATGAGCGGCGGCAATGTCCGCGTTGATGTTGAGGTGCTCTCCGTTGGGTCCCTGAGCCAGTGGTGTTACCACCGGGATCAGCCCCAACTGCAGCAGTGCTTCCACAACCTTGGTTTCCACTCCGGTCATGATGCCCACCAGTCCGTACTTATCATAGTCCAGCAGGTCGGCCTGGAAAAAATGGTCCGGTCCCTGCATTCCGATGGCCGGAATTCCCTGAGACTTGAGCTTCTGGACGATGTGCCGGTTGGTTTTACCCGACAGCATGACCTCAACAGCAGAGAGGACCGCTTCATCGGTGTGGCGCAGACCATCAACGAATTTCGTCTCGATTCCTTTGTCCTTGAGATAGCGGGTGATGTCGGGTCCGCCGCCGTGAATGATGAGGATGTGGTAGCCCGATCTCATCAGGTCTTTTATGCTGTCAAAAAAACCTGCCCCCAGTTCATCGGTGATACTCCCGCCGCATTTCAGCACGATTGTTTTATTCATTTGCTGTTCCTCCTATGAACGGTAGCTGGCATTGATCTCAACATATTTGTAAGTCAGATCGCAGCCCCAGGCTGTGGCGCTTCCGTCCCCCATATGGAAATCAACCTCGATGCGGACCACTTCACCCTGGAGATATGCCTTGGCGATTTCTTCATCAAAAGGGACGACTTCACTGTTCTTAAGCATCACGGTATCGCCGATCATGACATCCACTTTGGTGGTGTCCAGAGGCACATTGGCATGGCCGGCGGCGGAAACGATCCGTCCCCAGTTGGCATCATTGCCGTACACTGCGGTCTTGACCAGACTGGATCCCACGATCTGTTTGCTGAGGATCCTGGCTGCCTGATCCGTTGCGGCTCCTTTGACATGGACTTCGATGAGCTTCGTGGCGCCTTCCCCATCTCTTGCTATGGCTTTTGCCAGATCCTGTGCCGTCTGAGTCAGCATACTGGCAAATACAGGCCACTGCGGATGGTCTTCGCTGAGGATCTCATTGCCCGCCATGCCATTGGCCAGCAGCAGCACCATATCATTGGTGGAGGTCTCGCCGTCCACTGTGATCTGATTGAAGGAAAGATCCGTGATAAGTGAAAAAACTTTTTTCAGGGCGTCCGAGTCAACCAGCGCATCGGTCGTGATGTATCCCAGCATCGTTGCCATATTGGGATGGATCATGCCCGAACCTTTGCAGCACCCTCCCATCGTCACTTTGACACCGTCGATCTCGGCTTCATAACCGGTGTACTTCTCAATGAGATCAGTGGTCATGATGGCCTTCTCATACCCTTTGGCCCCTTCCTGAGTCGCTTCCACCACGACGGCGGCAATGCCTTGTCTGATCTTTTCCATGTCAAGAAACTCCCCGATGACACCCGTGGAGGCCACGGCAACGTAGTGTTCCGGGATGCCGAACTTCTCAGCGGCCAGCCTGCGCATGGTCAGGGCATCTTCCATGCCGCGGCTTCCGGTGCAGGCATTGGCGCAGGCACTGTTGGTGACCACAGCCTGGATCTTCTGCTCGACGGCGATGCTCTGCTTGGTGACCTGATTGGGTGCGGCGATGAACTGATTTAACGTGTGGACGGCCACGGCTGTGGCCGGCACCTGGGAGTAGATCATCCCGAGATCTTTTTTTGCATAGCGCAGTCCCGCGTGGACTCCTCCGGCCAGAAAACCCTTGGGGCTGGTGATGGATCCATTATCTAATTTGCTGATACTAAAATACATGATGCATTCCTCCTATCTTATGGGTACATGGGCACAAGTTCCAGCCCGGTGGCCGGATCCTGTCCTGTCCAGATATTGGCATTTTGGACCGCCTGTCCGGCTGCGCCCTTGACCAGATTGTCCAATACCGCCACGATGAGCGCTTTTCCGGTCCGCGGATTGACTGTTACGCCGATGTCGCAGTAATTCGAACCCTGAACCTCCTTGGTGGATGGGAACTCGCCCAGCGGGCGGACCCGGACAAAGGGAGCATTCTGATAGGTTTCGCTGTAAAGATCATGGAGCTCCCGGGCTGTCATGGGAGACACCAGTTCGACATATTCTGTGACCATGATCCCCCGGTTCATGGGGATCAGATGGGTCTCAAATGTGATCAGGCCGATGGCGGGATCCCACTTGTTGAGCTGCTGTTCGATCTCCGGGGTATGCTGGTGCTGACTGACTTTATATATTTTCAGATTGTCCGCCACCTCACAGAACAGCGAGCCAACGGAAGCACCCCGCCCTGCACCGGAAACACCGGACTTGGCATCGATGATGATGCTGCCGGGAAGGATGAGACCGTTGATGGCCAGGGGATATAGGCCCAGCAGCGATGCGGTCGGATAACAGCCGGGATTGGAAATGAATTCCGCCGTTTTGATGGCTTCAGCCGCCACATCGGCCAGGCCGAAGACCACGCCCTCCAGTTCTTCCGGGGCTATTGCGTCCTTCTTGTACCACGTTTCATATTCATCCGGATCTTCCAGTCGAAAATCCCCCGACAGATCCACAACTTTCAAACCCGCTTCTCTCAGTTTTTTTGACCAATCTCGGGAAATGCCAGCCGGAACAGCCAGAAAGACCAGATCGGATTTCGCTTTTACCGCGGCCGGATCAATATCATCCATGATCAGTTCACACAGCCCAAGCAGATGAGGAAAATAACTTTGAATGCTTTCCCCGCCCTTTGAATGCGAATAAATGGCATTGAGTTTAAATACGGGATGCTGGTGCAACAGGCGGATCAGTTCCACGCCGCCGTAGCCCGTTGCCCCGACCAGGGATACATTCATTGTCTTCACTCCTGTCAAATAAAAAATTACTTAGTTGCAATTATAGGTTGTATATTTATAAAGTCAATTGTATTTTTATAAAAAATTTCAATCGCCGTTTTTTTATTTGGGGCACTTACGGAATCCTTGATAATTCAGTAAAATCAATCGTTTACTTGATCGAAGCTCATATTTTTCAACAAACCGGATCAAATTACTCCATGTACCGATTTATTCCATCTAACCATTGGAATTCAATGCTTTATAATGATACTTCTAAAAATTTATCGTCCTGGATGATTATATTTATTACTTGCATAATTATGCATACCGACATTCACTGATCAGACCCTAACTGTAGTCTAAAAGAAAGCTGAGCCTTAAGCCCTGATCCAAGGGGCTGGATCCATTGCGATTTCTTGACCCCTCTTCTGCGTCAAGCAAACATCAAAAAAGCTGAAGCCTTGATCGTATGTACGACAAGACTTCAGCTTTTTTCACTTTGGGAATTACTTTCTGTTGGCCGCTCTGGTTCAATGAACGAGTTATGATGGCAGTACGAAATTTGACAATTTATGTAGGTTTCATTGTTATATTGCACCGTGCCAAAAATAGTTTCAAATTAGATTGCTTGCTATTACTCTTTCAACCAGCCACTGGGACGATGAAGAACCATGAGAATCGCCGCGAATATCAAAAGCAAAACACCTCGGCCCACAAAGCGGGATTCAGACAAAATGAAATACAGCCCTCGGAATAGGAAGAATCCGCCAAGTAAAAAATTGAAAGTTTCATTGGCAATTCTTCTTGTTTTTTGTTTCTTCTTATATGCCTCTTCTTCTGTCATTATTCAGATCCCCTCTTTCTATGTCCTGAGAAGAATGCGGAGCTTTGTGTTAATGCTTTCCATTAAGGACAGCTTATCATAGATAGAAGTTATCCTGAGAATAGATCCATAATGTTTACAAAATTATGGATCTTATTCCTCATGCTGTGAATCTGTATAACTAACCACCATGAGGCTGAAATGGGTATGGTTCATCCGTCAAAGATCTATTGTTGCAAGGTTTTTTTCCGTGTTATGATCAAACCAGCGTAATCCTTTTGTGGAGTGATGCCAGTTTAAAAGGTTTCTTCACGAATTCAAATCAAACCAGGTGGTGATCGACAGTGAATCAAACAAAAGCAACACCCAGGATAATCCTCAAGAGCCTCATTGATGAGACGGATTTCCGGCGAATCCAGGAACTGGAGCGAATCTGTACAGACTTTGAACCCATCGCGCTGAAGCTCGAACTGGAGTATAAGCTGGCGGATGCACAGATGAAGTCAGATCCGATTGACATGGGTCCGATCCGTGAGCTGATGTATGAGATTGGCGATGAAATCATCGGATACCTAGGGATTTCAACTTTTGGAGGACAGGACTGGGAGGTCACGGGCATGGTTCATCCGGCGTGGCGCCGCAAGGGTATATTCAAGACGCTCTACCGCTTGATGTGTTCCGAGTCAGCCTGCCAGAAACCCGGAGGAGTCCTGCTGCTGTGTGACCGGCATTCGCCGGGCGGAAGAGCGTTCCTGGCAACCACGGGAGCAGTTCGTGATCACTGTGAGCATGAGATGTTTCTGCGGCCGGACTTTCCGGATTCTGCTTTTCAAACACCCATCCGTTTGAGACAGGCAGACCGCTTCGATATCCCGGAAATTCAACGGCAGAACAAAATCTATTTTGACTTTGGGTCTGACCCGATCGACTCGGACAGCGATGTGACGGATCATGGAGACATCGTCCTGATTCCTGAGGAAGAAGAACTGCGCGGAATGACCATCTACATTGCTGAACTGGATCAAATTCCGGTGGGAAAAGTCCACATTCAGAGGGGGAGTGACTTTTGGGGGATCTACGGTCTTGGGGTGCTGCCTGAGTATCGCAGCCTCGGATATGGCCGGGCGATCCTGAGTCTGGCGGTGTCCCGGATGCGATCCCTGGGTGCGCCGGCAATCATGCTGCAGGTGGATGCCGATAACGATCGTGCGCTTTCTCTGTATCAGTCCTGCGGCTTTGAATCAACTTCCACAATGGACTATTACCGGCTGTGAAGCTGCTTTGTGTGTCAAAACAAGAATTAACTCCGTGAAGAATATATTATTGAACAGGTTCTTAACTGACATTGAATCAAATGATCCTTGTCTCCGGATTTGAGGAAACTGCTTTCCCCTGGGGGCACTGATCCAACATCATACGGATGAAGAGGTGACCGAATGAAACGAGAAAAGTGGCTGGAAAAGCACAGTGAACTATTTGATGAGCGAAGGGCAACAGTGTTCGCAGACGCAAAATACCTTCCCGATGGATCCCATGGACTTTGTGTTCTGAGTGTAAAGGGCAACAATCTGACTGTACACGATGCGGATTTTAAATCACGTGTCGGTGACTTGATTCTGACGATCCCGCTGAGAGAGGTCAGTGATCTGAAAACAAGCTCGTTCCTCTTTAACTCATGCCTCAAATTTAAGTACAAGGACTTTTCCTTTGTTTTTGCTGACTTTAAGAGCAAAGACTTCGTGGAGACGGTGAAAGTCGAAGCTGGCAAATAGCCAAAACACCTAAGCAATATTACTCAGACAGGATAGCTGAATTCATGTGGTTCACATGCCACGAGTTCAGCTATTCTTTTTGGGGTGATGCGGTATGCGCAGAGAGGCCGGAAAAATATTTTTTGATACTAACAGCGGCGGTCTGATTGCTCAATCCGAAAACATGCTGGTGCGTATCAAGATTAAATTTTAGATTTTAAACAATTATATCTTAACCAATTGTTGGTTTACTTATTAGTAACTAGATGTATATTGACTTAATATTATCAAGGTGTAATCTGTAACTAGCAGCTGCAAATATAATTATGAGGTGTAAAATTTGAAATTAAAATGTAAGCTCGCGGCAACTATTGTCGCATTCAGCCTGTCTGTTCCAGTACTAGCTTCAGTCGGAGATCGATTGACACTGACAATTTACCCTGACAGCTGGGGAAAAACTTCCGGCTCAATTCAGCATGCCGATAAGGGTGATTTACGAATCAGCGGTCAAAATTACGGAACGAGCGATAACGATCTTTATTACGAGTTGCGGGAAGATTCTCTGTTAAAACCGGTTATTTTCGAGCGAAGAATGTACATCGGCAAATCCTTCGATTTCAATATTGGTCCTATTAGTACTTCAGCAGGTCATTATTTTGTTCTAAATCCTGCCGGTCCATTGGGAGGAGCATATGGATGGGGATCCATGAGTGACCCTGATTAGCATATTAAAATAAACTTAAATCGACGAATCAGGCAAAATTCTGATTCGTCGATATATTTCATTTACTATGGAGATTCTTATGACATTTATTCATTTAAAAGAGTTAAACCGGACAAGGTGGATCTACGTATTTCTAGGGCTTGAATTGCTGTTTTATACTTATATTATGTACACAGAGCCGCTTTCGGCTCATGGAATCACATTGTTTCTTCAGGTCAGTTTCCTGTTAAACATGGTGTATGGCGCAAATTTTGCCTTCCGCATGACCAGTGAGGATTATCGTGATGCAATGGCAAGTCTGGGCACCCGGATGTATCGCTATATTTTCGCTTCCTTTCTCACGATTGTCCTGGTCAATCTCATTCATTTTTTTCTTTTAACCGGAATCAGTCTTGTGATGAGGCTTTCCGGGCATATCCCGCCCTGGCTCTTCAACGAAATATTCAGCCTGCATCTGATCTATATCTTCATCAACAATATTACCTGTGCTGTGATCGGATACCTGATTGGTTATTTAATTCAACACCGGATCAAATATCTTGCTCTCCTGTTCCTGTCCTTTACGGTTTCTCCGGTGAGCAAGATTGTATTACCCTATGTCAGCTTGTTCTCATGGCTCAATCTGGGACCCTACAGTGTAAACATTGCTCAAAATCCCCTGTATGGGTTCGATACCGAAGTTACTCGGCTCTTTAAATTCTTAACGATTCTGTTATCACTGCTCCTGTTGCTCACGCTTATCATTACTGCAAGAATCAAAAGCAAGAAATTTCTGCCAGTCACTCTGCTCCTTCTGGCTTCCGTGATCTTTTCCGCATGGCAATGGTCCCAGCCGGCCTGGCTGAGACGCCCCATGGGTTCAAACGGGGATCCGTTGGCAGAGAACATTTATGATTTCAAGTATTACAGTATGGCTCCGCTGCCAAACCCTGAGCTCTACCCCATTACCTACGAAATCAATCATATGAATATAAACGTCGAGTTATCCCGTCAGGCCGCCTTTGTAGTGGATATGACATTGACTGCTGTATCCGACACCACTGCGATCAATGGTTCGCTGTATCACGGCTTCCGCATTCGCGAAGTCCTGGCCGATTCTATGTCGATTCCATTTCACCAGGATGGAGAGGTGTTCAGCATTCCGCTTTCTCTGAAAGAGAGGGAGGTTAAAAAAATTACCCTGAAATATGATGGGCTTAATTCTCCTTATTTCCCGGGAAATTACAAGGCCGCTGCGTTTCCGGCATTCTTCAACTGGCTTCCCCTGGCCAGAATTCAGCCAGCTGCTTTTATTTATGATGGCTATTCGATCAATTTCAGCGCGGCCTATAATACGAATCCCATCGATTATGAGCTGACACTGCAGACCAAATCCGGGAAAGAGATTTTTTCCAGCCTGGATCGTTCTTCCGATGGCGTATTCCGAGGGAAATCAAATATGGGGGTCAGTCTCTATTATGGCAATCTTCATCAGCTCGATGCCACTACTGCCTATGTCGCCTCGATTACTCCCACTGAGATCGACTTACTGACCTCTCAGGTTCAACAAGCAAATGAAAAATTTCAGGCGGTGGCAGCTAAATATGGATTGTCTCAGTCTGGAACAGACTATAAATTTCTACACGGTTTATGGCTCAGCACTTCTTACAATCATCTAATCGGATTCGAAGACTTTGGAACCGTCAAGGTTTCCGCACTTGTCAAAGATCAGAGCGAAGAAATGATCCTATACAGCTTGATTAATGGAAGTTTCGCGCTCAGGCGCCAGCCCATTGATGTTCAGGATGTGGTGTTTTATATGATTAGAGGATTGAATGTAACAATTGAGGATCAGGAATATGTGATGGAAACAGAAAAAGAATTAATGCCCTATTTCAAAAAATCGGTGTCTGAGCGAGAGCGCATCGTTCGCGAACTGATCAGCAGCATCCACCAAGGTATGATCAGTCTTGAGACCGTTCACCGGATCATAGGAGAAAGCTAACATGCTAAAAATTGATTCACTGACTAAGAAATATAAAGATAAAGCAGCCGTCCGGAATCTGTCCTTTCAATTCGAGAAAGGTTTGCTGGGTCTGCTGGGACCAAATGGTGCAGGAAAGACTACCTTAATGAAGTGCATCACCTCCCTGGTGGAATATGAAGGTACCATTACTTTTCAGGATCAGCCGATCTCAACGTTGAGAATCGGGTACCTACCCCAGAAATTCAATTTTTTCGGGAATCTGACCGTGAAGGAAGGGGTCCAGTATGCGGCGATCATGAAGGATGAGCATCGAAATCTGAATTGGTCCCATCTGCTGGAGCAGGTGAATTTAGAAGAAGAAAAGGATCGACTGATCAAAACCCTTTCCGGAGGGATGCTGCGTCGCCTGGGCATTGCCTTTGCACTTATTGGGAAACCGGAACTAATTATTGTCGATGAACCCACAGCGGGGCTTGACCCCCTGGAGCGAGTATCCTTTACCGGATTGATCAAGTCCATTTCAGAAAACACCCCTGTTATTGTCTCAACTCATATCGTGGAAGATATTGAGGACACCGCTGATGTCATTGCAGTGATGAACCGCGGACAAATCGCCCATAGTGGATCTGCTCTTGCCTTGAAAGAGTCCATTGTCCCTCGATTATTCCACATCCCCCGGGGCATGTCCATCGAAGCCCCCCACTGGGTCATCACTCAGGATACCGATCCCATCAGCGGATCAACCAGTCAACGCGTCCTGTTCCAAAACCGACCGAAGGAACTGAAGAACGAGTGGCGTCGAATTCATCCCACCATTCAGGATGTCTATTTTGACGCAGTCCGGAATGAGGCCGTGAATGAATCGGTTTATTAAGCAGGTACGGTTTGAGTTCAAAGAACTGCGGGGACTTTGGCTTCTTCCCATCCTGCTGTTCGCCATCATGGCTGCTCTGTCGCCCAATCAGGCGTCCCGCGAATCCAAACGATATGTTATTATGGTCTACCAGCTGATTGCCCCCCTGATCGTTTCACTGTCCGTTCTTTATGTCGCAAACAAGTTTTATGATGCTCAGACCGGAGAGCTGATCCAGACCTTTCATCCCCAGCATCATCGAACAAAGGTGGAGGTCCTGATTTTCTTTTCAGGCTTTTATCTGATCTGTTCCCTGACGGCACTGCTTGTGATTACCCGGCGGCAGTCTCTGGTTTCGTATCCGGTGTTTCTTCAAGCGCTGTTGCAGCAAATCGTATTTATCGTCATCGGAATTACCGGACTCAAATACACCAAAGATCTTGTCGCTGGTATTTTCCTGGTGATGGGGATCCTTTCGATTCACATCATTGGCAACGTTCCTTTCCTTCTCTATACCCGTCCCGTCATGCTGTATCCCAGCGGATACCTGGAATGGAACCCGCTGCTGCTGCTCATCCTCAGTATGTATCTGCTCGCCCTGACGCTCGTAAATCGATTTCTTCCCAAACGCTGGTAAGTGACGAACTTCCTGGATCGAAATACCGCTGCACCCTGCTTGAAAATCAGCCTTCGAGCGAAGTCGACGTCTCGCATGCCATCCAACACCACCTGACTTCTCCATTCGTTGAGTAATCAGGTGGTGTTTTATTCTATAAAGAAACCATGTATGGTCTGACCTGTGTATTTCGCAGTTCCTGTTCCTGTCTGATCACCTTCAGATACCCCTAGAATTTGATGGTTTTCTTTGATCCAAAAGAACTGCTTAAAATATTATCCATCCATTTTAATTCTTTATTTATTATAATTTTCGAAGAGTGAGTCAACCGGATGAATTATGATGATGAATCCCGCGTCGAACCGATAATAACGGAAATAACAGGGCGGCACCATTTTTATAATAAAACAGATTTAAAGAACTTTATGTGCCGCTTTCGTATCGAAACCTTACTTTCATTATCATTCATCCAGAAAAACAGTTATACTTCTTTCTAATTACCCATCGTAAAATGGAACGTTTTTATCAAAATGATAATTTTAAACTTATTATTAATTTCACAAATTAATTCAGTTTCTGAAATGGTTGATCAAAAGGTTTACAAAAAATCCCCGCCTTAATCCTCAAAGTTATAAACTTGAAAATTAAATCGTTTGAGTTTATTGATTTTATACAATGTATGCTCTAAAGTTCTTATTATGATAAATAACGGTATGTAGAACCGACAGAAAAAGTGAGGTAGTCTTCATGAGTCAACGATCTCTCAACAATGAACTCTTCCGTCTCAATGGGAACCCAACCCTGGGTCAGGCGTTCCCGCAGGCTCTTCAGCATGTGCTGGCCATGCTGATCGGAAATATTACTCCTCCTATTATTATTGCCAATGCCATCGGATTGCCGGAAGCAGATAAAATCCTCCTGACTCAGGCAGCCATGATCATCGGTGGCCTCACCACATTTCTTCAACTGTATCCAGTCTTTGGATTCGGAATGGGTCTGCCCAATGTCATGGGTGTTGCCTTCGCTTATGTTCCGGTGCTTCTGACCATTGGCAAGACCTGGGGAATCGAAGCGATCTTCGGAGCCCAGATCTTTGGAGGACTGGCATCGATCCTGATCGGTTTGTTTATTGGAAAAATCCGTAAGTTCTTCCCGCCCATCGTCAGCGGTACCGTCGTTCTCGCCATTGGGCTGTCACTTTACGGAACCGCCATCAACTATATTGCCGGCGGGTCAGTCCAGGCGGAAGACTTCGGACTCCCCAAATACTGGCTGGTTGCAGTCATCACCTTGATTGTGACTTTGACCTGCAACCTACGGGGCAAAGGCTATATCCGGATCTCCGGTATGCTGATCGGTATTCTCAGCGGCTATGTCGTATCTGTATTCCTTCTTGGCATTAACTTTGGCAAGATCGGTTCTGCTTCCTGGTTTGCTGTTCCCTCCATCATGAAATGGGGTCTTGAGTTCAATCCCGGGGCCATCGTCCTGATGATCCTGATGTACATCGTCCAGGCCGTTCAGACCATCGGAGACGTCTCCTCAACCACCATCGGCGGCTTCGGCCGCCAGGCGAAGGATTCTGAGCTGGGCGGAGGAATCAAGGGCCAGGGTCTCATGGGCATCATCGGTGCCATCATGGGCGGCCTGCCGACCGACCCCTACAGCCAGAATGTCGGTCTGATTGTGACAACGAAAGTCGTTGCCAAGAAAGTCTTCACCGTCGTGGCTGCCGTCATCCTGATCGCCGGCTTTATTCCCAAATTCGGAGCCGTCATGACGACCATTCCTTACCCGGTTCTTGGCGGAGCAACCATTACCGTCTTTGCTGCCATTACCATGTCCGGTATTCAGCTGATCACCGAACAGCCCATGACCTACCGCAACAAAATGATTGTCGGCATCGCGCTGGCCGTCGGCATGGGACTGTACATGCAGCCAAAATCCCTTCAGTTCTTCCCCCAGCTGGTCCGTGACATCATGGGCGGCTCACCCATCGTGGTCTGCTTCCTGGTGGCCTTTACTCTGAATATCCTGTTCCCGGCAGGAGCAGAAGACCGCGAACCGGAAGAAGATCTGGTTCCCATTCCGGAGGCCTTTGCCATTGATGATGAGGCTATGGAGACCAGAGAAGAAACGGTTTAACGCCGGAAATCTGATGAAAACGAAAAGTGCACCCGCTCAGGGTGCACTTTTCGTTTTATATGTCAGATTCTGTAAAATGAATCCGGTTCTGCAACAAACAAAAATTGGCGGCCATCCAGCCGCCAATTCGATTCACTGGAGCTGGTGAAGGGAATCGAACCCCCAACCTGCGGTTTACGATACCGCTGCTCTACCATTGAGCCACACCAGCCTGTTCGCTTTTTATCGCGTTACAAATTATAGTCTATCATTTTTAAGGCAGATTGCAAAGAGGTAATTCATTTTTTTTGATTTTCTCCGGTTCCAGCGAAATCATTCACGGACTCTCTGGACAATTTGCCCGAAGAGATTCGAAAGCCCTCCTTCGCATCGCTGAAGGAGGGCTTTCGATTACTCTGCTTCTGATGTACCGACCGCTTCGGAGGGTTTCGAGTCGAGGGCAACGTGGTAGGTATTTCCCTGGGTCGATTCCATGGTCTGGATCAGGCGCAGTTTCAGGAGTTCGGGATTCTTTTCCATCATGCGGGCCGTGTTCGCCAGGTTTCTCAGGGTTGCCGCTTCCCCGCGGGCCCGTTCCAGGGCTGCCTGCCCTTCCTTGCGGGCCTTCACGACATCGGCATAGACTTTCTTCAAATCGGCCGGGAGCATCAGATCCTTGATTTCAACAGTCAGTACCTTAAGCCCCGGCATGAAGTCGGGCTTCAAGGCCAGGCTGATGGCCTGGGCAATTGAATTGCGGTTGTCCAGCGCTTCGTCCAGCTCCATCGTGGCCATAGTATCCCGAAGAGCAATTTGAAGATGGTGGTAGAGATGGTCATAGTAATCTTCATAGCCCGCCATCAGGATCCTGGGATCCACGATCTGATACGTGGCCGATAAACTCACCTTGATCCCGACCTTGTCCCGGCACAGCACATCCTGTCCGCTGATCTGGATCAGAATCGATCTCATATCGAAAGACTCGATACGGGTGTTATAGGAAAAATACGAGTATCTGCCCGGTTCAAGCAGTTCCGGCGGTTGGCCGTTCACGTATTTAAGTCCGCGCTGGTAATCGAAAATGATTGTGGTCCGGCGATATCTGAGCCAGAGCAGTCCGATCACAAGGGCGGCGAGCAGAAGAAACACAATTGCAACGATCTGCCAGAAAATTTCGCTCATAACCTGGTACTCCTTTTTTAACTGTAATTATAAACCCACCCTCAGCAGAGCCGGGCAATGGAGGTTCTCCCTGCAGGATTGCCGGGGTCTGAATGCTGAAGGCGGGTTTACGCTGGGTTTCGAACCCATGGCCTATAAAAGGACCCTTGCCCTATGCAGACAGCGCAAACACGCGACATCGCCAGCTGACAGCAGGCGACGGCTGCACTCTGTCTGCCATTATTGTATCAGAATCATCGGACGGATTCACGCCAGGATTTGAAGTGGATGAATGACACCGATTCTTTTAGCATTGACCTTTTTCGGTGATACTTTTTTCGGTGATACCCTTTTCGGCGGTATCCTTTTCGGCGACGATGTTAAAAAAACCTTATCTTCCTCTTCATTTCTGTGTGATATCATCAGATAAACCGATTCCTCAAAAACGCTGGCCTGCTGAAAGCAGCAGGCTGCGGCACTTGAATCGACAGAAAGAAGGTGAAGTCATTGAATGAATGGAGGGATCAACTTAAGCGCTGGGTCGTACTGCCCCTGGTCGGCTTTCTGGTCTTTTTTATGCTGATCGCAATCAATCAGAGCCTGCAGCTGATCAACTGGGGCTGGGCGATCCACCCCTGGCTGGGGGGTGGACTGACGATCCTGATCATTGCCCTGTTCCTGGGTCTTCTGGTATACCCCCTGCTCTCGATACTGCGCTTCAGGGTCCAGCCTGAGCTGCCAAAGGATCGAACCTCCCCGGAGTACCTCCGGTACGTGGAAGATCTTCATAAGCTGATGCAGAACAATAAGCGGATCATCGCCTCTGGTCTGGCGCTGCCCGGGGACAATAAGGAAAGGGAGCTCCTGAATGCCTATGAACTGCTGGATCAGGAATCAGACCGCCTCATTAAGAAGGAAGCCACCGATGTTTTTCTCACGACTGCCATTTCTCAGAATGGTTCGCTGGACGGATTGTTTGTGCTCGTATCCCTGGTGAAGCTGCTCTGGAAAATCGTGCACATGTATGAAGCCAGGCCTTCGCTGAAACGGATCCTGACTCTGTACGGCAATGTTGCGGCCACTGTTCTGATTTCCCGCAGCCTGGAGGACGCCGATCTGATTGAGGATCAGATTGAACCCATCGTCTCCTCCCTGATCGGAGGCAGTGTAATGACCCTGATTCCCGGAGCAGTGCCCCTCACCACTCTGGTGGTCTCCTCCGTCACGGAGGGATCCATCAACGCCCTCCTGACCTTGCGCTGCGGCTGCATCGCTCAGCGCTATCTGTCAGCCCTCACTGAGCCCGACCGGGGAAGCCTGCGGCGCAGTGCCAGCCTGGAGGCCACAGCCAAGCTGGGTGAGATCATGAAAGAGAACACGCTGTTCATCGTCCGGTCCTTTGCGGCCGCCACAAAAAATGCCGCCGCCAATGTCACGGTGAACCGGTTCCGCCGCAAACCGGCCGCTCCGGACATCACCGCTCCCTGAGAAGATTCTCGCCATGCTCCAAAGCGATAATCCAAACAGCTCGGCAGGCCCTGCGATTTGCAGGGCCTGCCGAGCTGTTGAGTGAATGGGCTGATCCAAATTCTGTTCAAATTGAAATCTGGAATTTCGATCTGCCTACTTGGTGATGGCTTCCTTGATCCGGCCGCTGCGGTAAGCATCGAGCAGCTGACACAGATCATTGATCTGACCTTTGAGCTCAGCTCCGATATCGGTATCGGCAATGAGCTGGCGCAGTCTTGTTTTTTCGACAATCGTTATGGTGGACAGAATGTCCTTTTCTTCGGAAATGGCCACCTGGGTGCTCTCAAAGGGTTCGTGCATGGCCAGATGCATCCCCTGGGAATTGTAGATCAGGGTGTAGCCGGCGATGCCGGTTTCCTTCTGATAGGCTTTGGCAAACCCGCCGTCAATGACAAACACTTTACCGTTGGCCTTGACCGGACTCTCACCCTTCTTCACCTTGACCGGCACATGGCCGTTGATGATATGGGCTGTTTCATACTTTAGGCCAAAGTCTTCAAAAATGTGACGCAGAACATCTTCCTGTTCTCTCAGGTCGAAGTAGGGATTCTTTTCTTCCACATGAGTCGTTTTGTCATCGACAAAGTACCGCTCGAAGGTCGTCATCCGTTTCTTGCCGAAGAGCGGGGATTTTTCGCCGCACCACAGGTACCACATGATGTTGCGGCCCAGTTCGCGGTCCTCTTCCTTGCGCGAGAAATACGCCATGCGGGCCATCTGCTCAAATTTCTCAAAGGCAGCCTGACCGCGGTAGGATGTTCCCTCAATGTTCAGCGCCATGAACGTGCCGTCTTCATTGAGCGGCATGCAGCCATGGAACAGCAGATTGCCGTTGAAGGTCAGGAACATGGATCCCTTGGAAAACAGGAACCGAACATGCTCATCCAGCCGGTTGGAGTTGACGAAAGACTGGGTGATCTTCTTCATCGCCCACTCTTCCTCTTCCGTCAGCCGGTAGGGATCCGATGGATCCACCGTGGGGAAATCCGTATCATTCAAGGGATACTCTCCACCGGCCAGACGGACGGTGCCCTGTTCAAAGTCAATCTTGTCCAGCAGCAGCCGTTCCTCCATATGGAAGTCCGGATTGGCCAGAATCAGCTGCCCCTCCACCTTGAATTGGATGATGGAAATGGCTTTATGCATCTTCGCAATGAGCTCAATCTCCTTGGGACTCTTTTCCGCAATGGAATCTCCCCGGGGCATGAACTTTGCCAGATTCTGACCGTCATACACATCCATGGCCAGCTGAGCCAGCGGCATCAGATTGATGCCGTAGGAATCTTCCAGGACATCGAGATTGTCGTATCTGGCCTGAATGCGCACCACATTGGCGACGCAGCTCTCGGAGCCTGCCGCCGCGCCCATCCAGAGGATGTCGTGATTGCCCCAGGTGATATCCAGGGTATGGTAATCCATCATGGAATCCATGACCAGATCGGCACCGGATCCGCGGTCATAGATATCGCCCATGATATGGAGGCGGTCTACCGACAGCCGCTGAATCAGTTCAGAGATGGCCACAATAAAGGCCTTGGCACGATCCAGATCGATGATGGAATCGATGATGCCGTTATAGTACTCCGCCTTGTTCAGCCGGTTTTCATTTTCATGGATCAGCTCTTCCAGGATATAGGCAAAATCCTTGGGGAGAGCTTTACGTACCTTGGACCGGGTATATTTGGTCGATACCAGCTTGCAGACCTGAAGCAGGCGGAACAGAGTGATCCGGTACCAGTCCTTGGACATGGGGCCGTCTTTCTCAATTTCCTCGAGCTTTTCATCCGGATAGTAGATCAGCGTGGCCAGTGTTTTCTTCTCATGCGCCATCAGCGTATTCCCGAAGATATCGTCAATCTTGGTGCGGATAACGCCGGAGGCATTGCGCATGACGTGATTGAAGGATTCCCACTCGCCATGGATATCCGAAATAAAATGCTCGGTGCCCTTGGGCAGGTTCAGAATCGCCGACAGGTTGATGACTTCCGTGGACGCCGTGGCGATATTGGGGAACTGGCGGGACAGCAGCTTCAGATAATCTAAATCCCTGGTTTTCGTAATTTCATAAAGGTTCATTTGCTCTGACATCGGGAGCCTCCTCTGTATCCAACTTGGATTCTTACTCCTATTGTACTCTGTAAACCATTTTACGGGTATCATTTGGCCAAAACAAAACCGCCGGAATCGGCGGTTAAAACAGCTCTTTTATTTCCATTTCCAAGGCAGCAGCAATTTTTTCGAGAGTTTTCAACGAAGGATTCGTCCGTCCCACCTCGATATCCGACAAGTACGTATTGGAAATTCCGGCCCGTTCGGCCAGCTTGCGCTGCGAGATGTTTTTGTGTTGACGGATCGATTTGATATTGGCTCCGATTTCAAACAAGCAATCACCTTCTATTTCGCTTATAGCGTAATTTTCTGTATTAATTTCAATTATATCGAAATTCATCGTGAGAAAAAAGTCAAAATTACGCTCATTACGGAATTCTGCTATAATATATCCAATACGTTTTTTACGGAATATCAGGAAAGGAGAACGGCAGTACCCCGGGAAGCAAAAAACCGTCGGTGGAATGATTCCTGCCCGAAATGGATGAAAGTCGGACGAAAACTGAAAGAACTGAAACAACTGAAGAAGATGAAGCTGAAGGACATCGCCCAGTCCACTGGACTGTCCGTCTCCTATATCTCCGATATTCTGAACGAGAAGACCAATCCCTCCGTGGATACTCTGATGAAGCTGACGGAATCGTTTGGGGTTTCCCCGGCACTGGTAATGGAACCGGAGTCTCCGGACTACCTCACCGGCGTGGAAGCCGAACTGCACGATCTGCTTCTGGATGTTGCCTTGTGGCCACCGGCAGACCAGGAAGACCTTCTGGAATTCATCCGGGCGAAAAAGCAGCTTCTTCGCCTTCACGCCAAACAGCACATCAAGTAAATCAGACATCGGCAAATTAGATCACGACCCTTTTTTAATCGCCCATGAATCAAGGGAAAAGCTGCCTTCGGACCAGAGCCGAAAGCAGCTTTTCCCATTTCCACCGGTTGGCCCCGCCGGCTTCCACCTTTTCCTGAACCCGCTGATACGGTATAGTAGAATCATATGAACCAGACCGCTGCGTCTACAGGAGGAGCCATGTCCATGAAAGTTCGAGAGATCCATGAGGAAGAAGTCCCCGTCATTCGGGTAGACCGTACCTTTTCCATTCCCCCCGCCGCCCTGTGGGATTGGCTGACACAGTCTGACCTGACTTCCCAATGGATCGGTCCCTGGCAATATGTTGATGAAAACGAAATTGAAATCATCTGGAACCGGGAAAAGGGTTCCCCGGCGGAACCGGCCCGAATCCTGGAGGTCAACGAAGGCTGCGGCTACACCCTGCAGCTGAATGGAATGCCCGAGCCCTGGCTCATTCTGGTCAGCATATCCGAACCGAGCGCTGGTTCCTCCCAGCTGACCATGATTCAGCCCATGGAATCAGAGGAAAAGTACACGCTGATTCAAGCCGGCTGGGAATACTATGCCGACTGTCTGAAAGCAGCGGTGGAAGGTCAGCCCTATCCCGACTTTTCCACCTATTGGAACACCAGTGACCCCGAGATTCAATAAGCCGAAAACCGGAGGATCCGAGCCATTGCTCGATCCTCCGGTTTTCCTAGGAGAAGAATTATTGTCATGTTCAGTTCAAGGGAGACTTGCCGTTCGAATGCGCAGCGACGGTTGAACGGTTATGGCCGGTTCTGACCGACTGCTGGCGGCCTTCGCCGCTTTTAGTCTTTCAGGCTTTCCATGTAGAGCTGGTTAGTCAGATGATTCATCTTGCAGGGACCTGTCTCATAGGCTTTGAGTTTGCTTTCGTCCCCTTCGATCAGATCCTGAATGTACTGGATGTTGGTGAGGAGATCCGTTCGAGTCATCATCTCGCCATGACCCGGAATGATCGCCTCAAAGTCATAGGTGAGGTATTGCTTTAAAGAAGCCAGGTGCTCCTCCAGAAGGAACGGGTTGACGTAGCTTGGAATTGGTTTTTCGCAGTTATCGCCGGCGATCAGAATCCGATCCTTCTCATCATAGATGGTGATCGAATCAACGGAATGACCGGGCGAGTGGAACAGTTCCAGCCCCTCGCCCGACAGGTGAAGTCGGGAGTCAAATGTGATGTCGGGGAGTTTGATGTCCACTTCACCCATGGCGTATTTTTCCAGCTCCTGAAAGCCCGGACTGTCCGGGAATTCCACCTGATCCGAGAAATTGTCGTGGGCGATGACATGAGCGTTTCGGAACAGGGAATTGCCCCAGATATGATCCCAGTCACTGTGGGTGTTAATGACTGCCCAGACCGAATTGGGGTCCCGCTCCAGCGTGACCATGGTCTCTGCCATGATCTGCTCTCCCAGGAAGGTATCGATGACGATGCTGCCTTCCCGGCCTTTGATTACATATATATTGGTTGTACAGCCAAATTCGGTATCCACCAGATCCTGATAAGTTACCATTGTACCTCGCGAACCGACATTTTTTACATCCATCGTTACACCTTCTGCTTGTCTTTGGTTTTTTAGATTCAGCTTATTATATCAGTTTTCCCAATAGTTTTCTCATTTCAGTGGCTTCGATGGTTTGGTGGTCTTAGCGGCATGCTGGACGTTCGAAGGATCGGCTCATCTCTGGACGATCCTTCCGAAATATCTGATATCAACGAAAAATCAGCCGGGAGGCTCTATCTGCGAGGGCTTCCCGGCTTTTGTCTTTTGTATTTGGTTTCTTCCACTCGCCCCAGGGACCAACCGGCAGACGTGGGGGTGGAAATCCTGCGGGGCTGACCCTGATTGGCTGAGGGGCAGGAAATCAGGAATCAGGTCCTCTGGAAACCGGCAGCGAGGAACTCCCGGTGTACTTCTTCAAAAAAGGCATCCTCAGCGATGAGTGCCTGGGCGGTCTGACTCAGCCCCCGAATGATCCGTTCCATGGACTGATTGGCATAGGGGGTTAAAGTCGCATCGCGAAATTCCGGAGTATGGGTATTGCAGGTGCCTGATTCATCAATGGCGAAGAAGGGATTGATCGTGGGCACCGCGTGGGACACATCGCCCATGTCCATGGATCCCGGATTGGACGGATCCGATACCATGACAATGCCCTGATCAGCCATGATTTGGTTGAAGCGGGCGGACATCGTCTGGTTGGTCACCAGATCCTGATAGGGTTCCTCAAACTGTTCCATGGACAGGACGGCTCCGGTGGCCAGGGCTGCCCCCTGGGCCGCCTGGCGGACTCTGGCCGAGACTCCCTCCAGCTCATTCTGAGTTCTGGCTCTGACGTAGAACTCCGCCTCACAATGATCCGGAATGATGTTGGCCGCTTCCCCGCCCTTGGTGATGATCCCGTGAATTCGAACGGTTTCATGGAGCTGCTGGCGCAGCAGGGCAATGGAATTGAACAGAAGGATGATGCTGTCCAGGGCATTGATCCCTTCTTCGGGATGAGAGGCCGCATGGGCCGGCTTTCCCCGGTAAACAAACCGGATGGATTCCATGGCCATGGTCGTTCCGCTCTGGTACCAGGCCCGGTCGGGATGAGTACACAGCGCTGCGTCGACCTGCTGAAATGCTCCGGCCCGGGTCAGAGTGACTTTTGAACCGACGGTCTCCTCGGCCGGCGTGCCGAATACCTGGATCCGTCCCTGCTCGATGAGCCGGGAGGCGGCAATGCCTGAACCGGTGGTTGCTGCTCCCAGGATATTGTGGCCGCAGCCATGGCCAAGTCCCGGCAGGGCATCGTACTCGGAAAGGAAGGCTACGGTTCGCCCCGGCCGGCCTGTGTCGAAGGTGGCACAAAATGCCGTAGCCAGGCCCTTAAACGGCTGTTCCACCGTAAAGGCATATTTTTCAAGAAGCTCGATGTGAGCCCGGGAGGATTCCACTTCTTCCAGCCCCAGCTCCGGATGGTCATACACAAAGCGGGAGAGCCGGATCAGATCCGGCATCAGATCCGGCAGCACTTGCCGGGTCAGATGGTCATCCAGAGTCCGGCTCATCAGATCCGCTCCTCCAGATATTTTTTCAGGAACAGCTGCATTTCCTCGGAATCCGGGGAAGTAAAGATCTTCTCCGGGGGACCTTCCTCGCGCAGCATGCCATCCTTGAGGAATATGATGCGGTCTGAGATGTCTTTGGCAAACCGCATTTCGTGGGTCACGATGATTAAGGTAATGCCGGTCTGGGCCAGATCGCGGATGACCGCCAGCACTTCGTCCACCATCTGCGGATCCAGAGCACTGGTGGGCTCATCCAGCAGGATGACTTCCGGATCCATGGCCAGAGCCCGGGCAATGGCTACCCGCTGCATCTGTCCGCCGGAGAGCCGTTTCACCGACTGGTGCTCAAATTCGGCCATGCCGACTTTTTTGAGCATTTCCCGGGATTTGGCCGTCGCTTCCTCGCGGGTACGCCCGAGGACCTTGATCTGTCCGATGTTGAGATTTTCCAGGACATTCAGGTTGCCGAAGAGATTAAACCGCTGAAAGATCATGCCGACCTTCTGCCGGTAATGCTCCAGGGAAAAGGACCGGTCCTTGATGTTGGTTCCGTTGAACAGGATTTCTCCTTCCTCGTAGTCCTCCAGCAGATTGATGCAGCGCAGCAGGGTGCTCTTGCCGCCGCCGGATGGACCGATGAAGGTGAGGATCTCACCCTTTTGCACCGTCAGATCGACGCCTTTGATAATCTCCCGGCCGTCAAAATATTTATGGATGTTTTTCAGTTCAATCTGGTTCATTATTTCACTTCTCCTATGGGCACCGTCTGGCTTTGCAATGCCTGAACCGGCATATCGAGCCTCTTCTCAATCAGCATCAGAACCCGGGTGACCAGGAAGGTCAGGGCAAAGTAGATGATGGCGATGATCATCATGGATTCCGTAAACTTATAGGTTGTGCCGGCGACGGACATCCCCTGGAAGAACAGCTCCGTCAGTCCGATGACGTTCAGAACAGAGGTATCCTTGATATTGACGACAAACTCATTGCCGATGGAGGGGAACGCATTCTTGATGGCCTGGGGCAGTATGATCAGGCGGAAGGCCTGGCTCTCCGACATACCGATGGTCAGAGCGGCTTCCCGCTGCCCCGAATCCACCGACTGGATGCCGGACCGGATGATCTCCGCCATGTAGGCAGCGGTGTTGAATGAAACGATGATAACGGCCGCAACGGTTGGAGTCCACTGCAGGATCCTGTAAAAATAGTTGTAGAGGAACACACCCTGAACCATCATGGGCGTTCCCCGGACGAATTCAATGTAGGCAGCGCTGAAAAAGCGCAGCAGCCGCTTGATCAGTCTGATCACCAGCGGGTCCTTGTCTGTGATGCGGATCAGCCGCATCCCAGACAGGACAAATCCCAATACCAGTCCAAAAATGGTGCCGGTGAGGGCAACCAGGAGGGTCGTCTGGATGCCCTGCAGATACAGGCTCTGGTATTGGGTAAACAACTTTTGGATTGTTTGTCCCATTTATATTCTCCTTATGGCTGATTCTTGACGGCAGTTTCCATCAGGGCGTCGCGCTTGTCATTGGTAAAGGAAGCCAGGTACTCATTGATCTGAGTCTTGAGTTCTTCATTGCCCTTGGCCAGAGCGATGGAACAGGCAGTCGGGATTCCCGGGAGCGGCTGGAAGCCGTTTTCGGGTGTAAACTCCACCATGGCCAGATCCGGATTGGCTAATGTGACAGAGATACCGACCGGCTTGTCCAGAACTGTGCCGTCGGCAACGCCGCTGGCAATGGCGTGGATGATAAGCGGAACGGTTCCCAGGGGAGTCTCATGCTTAACTTCTGGAATCTGCGGGATCACCCGGTCATAATTGGTGCCCTTCTGTCCGACAATCTTGGCGCCGGAGAAATCAGCCAGAGCCGTGGCGCTTTCATAGGGGCTGCCTTTCTTGACCAGCATGACGAACCGGGAATCATAGTAGGGATCGGTGAAATCAACGGATTCCAGACGCTCCGGGGTTTCGCTCATGCCGGCGATGATGAGATCAATCGCTCCGTTCTGAAGCGCCGGGATTAATCCTTCCCAGGCAATCTGCTTGATGACGAGATCCCGTCCCAGTACTGCGGCCAGTTCCTTGGCCACTTCCACATCAAAGCCTCCGGCATAGCCGGCCGTTCCGTCAATCTTGACGGCGCCATTGGCATCCGTCGGCTGATTCCAGTTATACGGGGCATAATTGGCTTCCATGCCGACAACCAGGGGGGCTTTCTGGGCCGTGGTCGTTGCCGGGGCGGAAGTTGTCTGGCCCTGAGTACCGGAAGCGGTGGTGGTCTGTGCCTGAGTCGTGGAAGGTGCGGCGGTGGTGGAAGGTGCCGGTGTGGCACAGCCGGTGATCAGCATCAGGCCGGTCATCAAAAGTGCTGAGATTTTCTTTGTCATGTTCATCGTCTCCTTGGACTGTATTTATTAAAAAAAAATAAGAGACCGTGCCAGACGATCTCGTTGTTACGTAAATCAAATCTAGCGCCCTTTCATTCGAAAGGAGTGTTGCAGGTCTTTCCTGCAACCCCACATAAGACCAGTGCCCTGTCTCTTATGTTCGGCGATGGTTACCTTTCCCTGGATTCATTGCCTGCCGGCTCCCCCAGATACTAATTTGCACCGCTACCTCTAAACTTCATCTTATTTTTTTTTCAAGTTTAACACAGCCAGTCGGAATGTCAACTGTTAATTCATCAATACTGCATATTTATTCATCCATTTTCTTTGCCTGAGTGCCTCAGACAGGGACTTTTTTTCTTCATTTCTAAATCTGTTTCGTTTTCAAAAAGCAATTGTAAAATATTATCTGGCATTTTCCTTAAAAAACCGAAAAATCGGTCTTTTTCTATTTTTTGCATTTTCCCTGCGGGCACAATACATTTTCCGACCGGCAGTCCCGCTTCGCACCGCGGTGGCGCCGCGCATTTTCAACTCCTGCTATCTTTGTATTTTATTCCAGATCTTCCATCATCTGATTCTGCAGCAGACATTGCCGAATGCGTTCCACATAATAATCCAGTGTTTCTCCGGATAAATCCGGCATGGTGGGGTAAACGCCAAACCGTTTGAGATACTCTTCTTCCAGCTGATACAGTTCCTCGTGGAAATCCGACAGGACCGCCTGCACCTGGGACATGGCAAAATGATTCGAATCCATTGGGGGTTCCTCCAGTCATCTAAAAAATCATCGTGTGCAGCAATGACCCTGTGGCATCTTACCGGAAGGGTCCTCTGCACATTTCATTTCTTCCGATTATAATATAAGAGAAGAAAAACCAAAATAGGGAGAACCTGCCCGTGATTAAAATCTACCTCTATGAGACCAATTCAAAAAAAAGTGAGCTGACCCGCTCCGCTCAGGCTGAATATATGAAACGACTGTCCCGAATTGCCGCGGTTCGGTTCCGGAAACCGGAAGCAGCCCCACCGGAAGCCATCTATTTCCACCCCGCAGGCAAGTCCATTGACAGCCCCGGTCTGGCAGAGCTGTTTGCCCGTCAGCTTCAGAGCGCCAGTGAACTCCATCTGGTTCTGGGCGCTCCGCCGGCAGGAAGCCCGCCCGACGTACAGCTGGTATCCCTGCCCCTGTCCCCGGACATCGAGTCGATCCTGATCCTGGAACAGATCTACCGGGCATTCAAGATCAGCAGCGGGGAACCCTACCATAAATAGATCCTCCCTGCGTCATAAATGGCTTTGACCGCAGGCTAGATCCGGGATGATGCAGGGCCATGCCTCTGGGGATGCAGATTATCCGCCTCTCCCGAACTACCTGTGACCTGTAATCTCCCCGGTCGGTAAGAAGGCAGGACGAACAGCAGGCAAAGGAACGGACCGTCATCCGACGATCCGTTCCCCTTTTGTTTTATGATGTGATCCTGGCTGAATGGGTTTTGGGGCTACGGGTTTCAGGGTTTCACTGCATAACCGGCGTGTTGCGAGCCTGGGTTCCTGGTATTTGGACTAATTGCTCAATCGCTTGATTGCCATAGGTTCCGCTCATTCCATCAAAGGAAGCGATGGAGAGCATCCAGCAGGGCGATTCGGAACAGCTGATGGGGATAGGTCAGGCGGGAAAAGGAGATCCGGTGACGGGATTCGGCTTTGAGTGAGGGATCGATGCCGTGGGAACCGCCGATTAAGAGAACCAGATGGGTCTGGCCGGAGGCTTCCAGATCCTGCTTCAGTCCGGAAAAAAACTGGGAACTGGCCGGTTTTCCATCGATATCCAGGCAAATCAGCCGGGCCCGGGGCGGTATTTTCTCGCGGATCCGCTGTGCTTCCGCCTGCAGGGCCTGAGCAATCTGCAGCGGGGAGGCCGTTTCGGGCAGGGCTTCTTCCTTCAGTTCGATGAGGCGGCAGGAGGCAATGCCCGGTTTCTTCGAAAGAAAGCCCAGGAATTGCTCCTGGGCTTTCTTCAGATAATCTTCCTTCAGCGTACCAAGGCAGATCAGATGGAGTTCCATCGGTCAACTAGGCCTCTTCGCCGTTGGCTTTGGCCCCGTGACATTTTTTGTATTTTTTGCCTGAGCCGCACGGACAGGGATCGTTGCGTCCGATTTTGCTGTCATTACGCACGATTTTCGTCTCGTTGTAGGCTCTGCGGATTTCTTTTCTCTTTTCATCGGAGAAAATGCCGTCCCACTGGGGCAGCTTGAAGAGGTACTCCGCTTTGGCATCGAGCATGTTGAAATACAGCTTTTCCAGATCGATGTCGAGCTGAACCTGGCTGTTTTCATCCAGTTCCTCCACCGGAAGGGCCTGTTTCAGGGATTCATTGATTCCATCAAGGAAGCCCATGACAAAGTGGGGCGTGGTATTCATTTCCTTGGCGAATTCACTGATATTGAAGGCAATGGCCTGGTCGTGACGGCCCAGGATGTTGCGGTAGATCCGCTCTTCCACGGAGGAATAATCCTCCCAGAAGGCCTGTTCCCCCTTCGTTTTCACATATTCAACGACCAGATCGGTCCACTCTTTATATAAGCTCATATCCTTGATTCCTTTCATTTGAAGTCATTGGGTCTGCGGGCAATCAGATTCCGGCAGAGCCAACTCAATTTTTACTTTATCAGATTACTGTTTTTTGAAGTCAGCGTCAAGCCGCTACTTGATTTCCGTATATGCGGAAGGCCGGATGCGCGAAGCCAGCTTCAGCTCCATCTCGCCGGTCTCACCAATTTCGATCCCGGCATCCTTCAGGATATTTTCAACGGTTTTAAAGGCCAGTTCCGGCACATTGTTTGTCCCCGAGAGGTGTCCCAGAATGATGCTCCGGCGGCGTCCGTCCAGAAAACTCAGGATGGCGGCAGCCGCGTCTTCATTGGACAGATGTCCCAGCTCCGACAGCACCCGCCGTTTCAGATCGTAGGGATACGGTCCGTACTTGAGCATCTCCACATCGTGGTTGGATTCCAGGAGGATCAGATCCGAATCCTTGATACCTTCCCGGATTTCATTGGTAAATACCCCCATGTCGGTGACGGTGGACAGGATTCGTCCGGCCCGGTCCTCAATGGTAAAGCCGATGCAGGAAGCCGCGTCATGCGGTACGCGAAATGTCCTTACATTAAGATCATCAATGGAGGCTTCTCCATTGATGATCCGTTTATTATGCACGGCGATCTTGCCCAGGGAACGCTCCATGGCGGCCCAGGTCTTTTCGTTGGCGTAAATCGGAATGTTGAACTTTCTGGACATAACTCCGGCGCCGCAGATGTGGTCTGAATGCTCGTGACTGATCAGGATCGCCTTCACCTGAGCCGGGTCTTCCCCAATGGAATCCATGGCGCTCAGGAGGGCTTTCCCCGTCAGGCCCGCATCCACCAGAATGCTGGTATCCTGGCTGGAGACGAACAGAGAGTTTCCGGAAGAACCGGAAAACAGGGAACAAAATTTCATTATTCTTCAACCCTTATAATGTCGGCTCCCAGGGCTTTGAACTTCTCCTCAATGTGAGGGTAGCCCCGATCTATGTGCTCAATGTCGTAGACTTCCGTCGTCCCCTGAGCCATCAGGCCGGCAATGACCAGAGCCGCTCCGGCTCTGAGATCGGTAGCCCGGACTTTGGCGCCTTGCAGGGAGGGCACGCCGATGATGGTGGCGATCCGGTCTGAGAACACTGCCAGCGCCCCCATTTTGTTCAGTTCATCCAAATGCATGAAGCGATTCTCGTAAATGCTCTCATTGACAGTGGATTTCCCCTGGGCGATGGTCATGACTGCTGTCATGGGCTGCTGCACATCCGTCGGAAAGCCGGGATACGGCAGCGTTTTTACGTTGCAGGCTTTCAGGCGCTTATCCGAACGCACGACGATGCTGTCATCAAACTCCTCGATCTGCGCCCCCATTTCGATGAGCTTGGCGCTGATGGATTCCAGATGTTTGGGGATCACGTTGGCGATTTCCACTTCTCCGCCGCAGCCGGCCGCTGCCAGCATATAGGTGGACGCTTCAATCTGATCGGGAATGACCGAATAGGTGCAGCCCTTGAGCTCGCGGACCCCGTTGATGCGGATGACGTCCGTTCCGGCCCCTTTGATGTCGGCTCCCATGGTATTGAGGAAGTTGGCCAGATCGACCACATGGGGTTCCCGGGCGGCATTTTCCAGAATGGTCTGTCCATCCGCCATGGCCGCTGCCAGCATCACATTGATGGTGGCGCCGACGGTGACCACGTCAAAGAAAACGTGAGCCCCTTTGAGATGTTCCGCGGAGGAAATGGTGGCGCCGTCTTCGATGGCGACGGTGGCGCCCAGGGATTCAAATCCCTTGATATGCTGATCAATGGGCCGCTCGCCGATGGGACAGCCGCCCTGAAGATCAACGGTAGCCTGGCCGAATCGGCCGAGGAGAGCGCCGATGAGGTAATAGGAACCGCGCATGGAACGGACTTCTTCCGTTCGGGCATCGGTTCGGTGAACCTGCGTCGGATCGATGGTGAGGGTCTTGCCATCCCTCTGCACCTGACATCCGAGGTGTTCCAGTATTTTAATATAGGAATTGACGTCTGCAATATCCGGCACATTCTCCAGAACACAGACACCGGAGGACATCAGGACACCCGGCAGGATGGCTACCGCGGCATTCTTTGCGCCGTTGATCTCCACTCTGCCCTGCAGTCTTTTTCCGCCGTTTATCACAAATTTTTTCATTTCATCACCTGTATCCAATCCTGATCCATGCTCTTCGCTTTGAATCGATTATTTATTATATCAAATTTAAAGAAACTATGTGTAACGAAGGGGTTTCACATCTGGAATATCCGTTCATAATTCGCCCGAAATAAGCGGCTTCCCGAAAATATTCTTAATAATTACGTTGCCTTTGATTGCTCTTGTCCATCCTGGATAGAACTTGAAGCAGGCTGTGCTCCCTGTGATATACTATGATATATAGAAACTTTGATACCGCGGGCAACTTCCCTCGGGAAAGGAAACGGCAATGCGCTATTATCTGGTGGCTGTCCTGGACAAAAATTCCAATAAAGAACTGGAATCGATCCAGCGGCCCTTACATAAAAAAGGCAAAAACTTCAAAAAATCACCCTACATTTCCATTCCCATCGACTCCATTGAGGATCCGGATCTCCGTCTGCTGGAGAATACGCTCAAGGACCTGTTGAAGCCCTACCGGTATTTCCACGTCAATATTACCGGAAAGTACATCAACCTGGCGGATGAAAAGATCACCGGCCTGCCAGTCAGCAATTTCGGTTACCTGAAAAAGATACAACGCCACCTCAATGAGTACATGCGGCTGCATGGCTTTAAGGTCGCCAAAGAGCGGGAAGACGAACAGGATTTCATTCTGTCCATGTCTCAGGAACGGATTCCCAAGGAACTCGAAAACTCCGCCAACTTATTCAGCGATCCGGACAATACCCGCAAGTTCCTGGTCGATCGCCTGGAACTGTGGAAGTCCCTGAATGCCAAGAAAGAATCCATCGTTTTCTCGATCCCCCTGAAAAACCCCAATATTATCAGCTGAATTTCCCATTAAGATTAATTTTTCACTCCCGGAAAATTTTTCTTTTTTGAAATCATTTACTGAACTTTTCAAAAAAACTTTTTGATACTATGATTAAATATAGTGGATAAAAACAACTTGAAAGGCGGCATTGAAATTGCAACTCAGGGAACTCTTTGCTGTTCAGAAGCAACTAAATGAACGGATCGTGCAGGAACACGGGCTGGACCCGGCCTCACTGAAAAACAAAAAATATCTGGCTCTGCTGACGGAACTGGGTGAACTCGCCAACGAGACCCGTTGTTTCAAATACTGGAGCACAAAACCCCCATCCCATCGCGACAAGATTCTGGAAGAATATGTGGACTGCCTCCACTTCATTCTGACCATCGGGCTGGATCATGGCTTTGAGGAAGTAGAACCGGACGATTCGGTGGAAACCACCGATCTGACCTCCCACTTCATTGACCTGTTCCTGGCAGTCAACGAACTGGTCTCCTTTTCTTCCATGAATTCCTTCGAGGTCCTGCTGGAGGACTTCTTTGCCCTGGGACGCACCCTGGGCTTTACCCTCGAGGACATCCGCGAAGCCTACCTGGCCAAGAATCAAATCAATCATCAGCGGCAGGACAATCACTACTAAGAAACGGCTCCGGCCGTTTTTTTGTTTCCCCTTCAATGCTATAATAAAAGTAAGAAGCACACTCAAGGAGTAATTAATCAATGGGCAATATCACCATCGGGGGTATCCAGCAAATGACCTGGATCCCATCTTACATCATAAAGGAATTACTGCGGGAAACTCCGGGGGATGACTTCAAAGTCCTGACTGCGCTGTTCCACATTGCGCAGGAGGGCGGTTCGCTGGACACGGAGCAGCTGGCCGGACTGTGCGGACTGACGGTGATCGATGTCATTTCAGCCTGTGAGTACTGGAATCAGCGCGGCGTACTGACGATTCGGCAGATGGACTCCTCCGGCAGCCTGGACCTGGTCATCAACAGCCAGAGCCATCGGACGGATGAGACGGGACAGATCGAGGCGGCGGCAGTCGATACCCAGGAACACCTGGGCGACCCGGCCTTCCGCGAACTGGTCAGCGCGCTGGAAATGGTCATGGGCAAGCCCATGTCGCCGTCCCTGCTGCGCTTTGTCATGGAACTCAAGGACTCCTATCATTTCGATGATGAAGTCATCATGCTGCTGTTCAGCTCCTGCCGCGGAAAAGAAAACCTCAATTACCTGGAAAAGGTAGCGCTGTCCTGGCGCAGGCAGTTCGTTCAGACCGGAGAGGAAGCACACCAGGTCATTCGCCGCTACGAAGACCGCTGGCAGAATTACCGCGAACTGTTCAAGTACATGGGCATGGACCCCTCGGTCATTTCCGAGCCGCAGCAGGAACAGATGGACCGCTGGTTTGAAGATTACGGATTCGACCTGGTACTGATCAAGCATGCCGCCCAGCGCTGCATCAATCAGCTCGGGCGAGCCGACCTCAATTATATAGAAGGGATCCTCAAGCGCTGGAAAGCCGACGGGATCCAGACCGTGGCCGATGCCATCAAGAAGGACAAACCGCCCAAGGGCGGACGCAAAGGACCTCACCCCAAGGATGTCACTTCGTTCAACAACTACGAACAGCGCAACGTGGATTATGATTCTCTGGAAAAGAAGCTGTTAGGCTGGGAGGGTGATGATGAATAATCTCCATTCGAAAGTGATGGCCCGTTACGAGGCCATTCGAAAAGAAGAAGAGACCAGACAGAAGGAACGCAAGGCGGAAATCTATCAGCGGATTCCCCTCATTGCCGAGCTGGAAACGCAGATGTCGCTCAATTCCCTGAATGTTGCCAGGGTTCACCTGCGGGATCAGGACAATGCCGACCGCGAGATTGCCCGGCTGAAAGAGGAAAACCTGAACCTGCGGCAGAACAAGATGGAACTGCTGGTCAGCAACGGCTACCCCATGGACTATATGGATCTGAAGCATCATTGCCGCAAATGCAATGACTCGGGGTTCTTCCAGGGCAGGAAATGCACCTGCTACAACAATCTGCTGGCGGAAATTGTCTATGAGGAATCGGACTTTCATGAGATGCTCAATGACAATTCCTTCGAAACCTTCGACGAATCGCTTTTTGATGCCACAACGGTACATGCCGGCTCAAACAAGACGGCGCGGCAGCAGATGCGGGAAAACCTCGAGATCGCCAGAACCTATGTCCGGGATTTCCCGATCCATCTGGACAACCTGTATTTTTACGGTCCATCCGGCACGGGCAAAACGTTTCTGGCCACCAGCATCGCCAAGGCCCTGCTGCAGGAAGGACAGGTCGTCGTTTATCGGACGGCATCTCAGCTGATGGAAGACATCAAGGACATTAAGTTCCGGGACAACAAGGAACTCGAACAGCTCCTGACCGATTCGGACCTGCTCATCCTGGATGATCTGGGCACCGAAATGGTGACGGACCTGGCCAAAACCGAAGTGTTCAACCTGATCAACCTGAGGCTGCTCCATAAAAAGAAAATGCTCATTTCTTCGAATCTTTCCCTGGGAAGCATTCGGGACAAGTACTCGGAACGGCTGTCCTCACGGATCGCCGGCGAATTTATTCTGGTCGCCTTCTTTGGGGACGATTTGCGCAACGCCAAAGGCCAGCGCAAGATTCTGCGCTTTCGGCGCCGGATGAAATAATGCGGGAGGTATGGCGAATGGATCAGACAACCCTTTTTACCAGACAGCATGAAAATGCCCTGCGCATCCTGGATCAGGAAGGCGTATTCCGGATGAAGCCGGAGTGGATTCGCCAGAAATACGGCGATATCTCGGCTTATTTCATGAAAAACTATGACTGGCTGTCCCAGGCTTCCGCCCGGCGCATCCCCCGTCCGCCTGGGGTTACCTACCCCATCTGGTGTTCCGTGGATGAAGGGTATATGCTGCGCGAGACACCCGGAGAAATCGTTCTGAAGCTGAGCATTCCCACTTCACAGATCATCTATTTTGACTCCGCCCGCTGGGATCTCATCTTGAACCATATGTATGTCCCGGCCGATCCGGAAGATGAAGCCGCCTTCTACCGGGAGCTGAAACTGCGGGGAATCAGAAATCCCTTCACCCTGCTGGATGATCCGGTGTCGCGCTTCCACCCGGACCTGGTACGCCGCATTCACGATTCCTGGGAGCGCGTCTTTGAAATCAAGGAATGGAACAAGTTCCTGGTCCAGGCCAATATCTGGGAATTCAATACCTCACACATCGTGGAGGTCCGAACGTAATCCGGTCTGATCCCTGACTGGGGTTAAAAGGTGCCCGCTCGTCGATCCTCGTCATCAGAGAAGACTGCTGTATGATTCAGCAGTCTTTTTTTCTGTGGCGGCAACTTCTCCAGAGTCTGAAGTTTTTCCAAGGTCTGCCAGGCAGACTCTGGAGTCTGCCTGCTTGCTCCGGATGACCGAAGGACTATAGTCGCGTCAGTATATTGACCGATGAAACCCGGCGCTCCTGGCAGGCATAAACGACACCGGTGATCTTTACTCACCCACGCCAAAAACTGCAGAGCCAAATTGTAGAGCCAAAAAAATACTGCACCTGTTGAAAGACAAAGTAAAAAGCTGTCCTTTACAGAACAGCTTTCGTTAATGGCGACCCAGAAGGGACTCGAACCCTCGACCTCCGGCGTGACAGGCCGGCACTCTAACCAACTGAGCCACTGGGCCGTATTATGGTGGGAACAATAGGGATCGAACCTATGACCCTCTGCTTGTAAGGCAGATGCTCTCCCAGCTGAGCTATGCTCCCAAAATACGAATAAGATATTGAATTAAGAAAAATGGTGACCCCTAGGAGAATCGAACTCCTGTTACCACCGTGAAAGGGTGGTGTCTTAACCGCTTGACCAAGGGGCCATATGTGGCGACCCAGAAGGGACTCGAACCCTCGACCTCCGGCGTGACAGGCCGGCACTCTAACCAACTGAGCCACTGGGCCGTATTATGGTGGGAACAATAGGGATCGAACCTATGACCCTCTGCTTGTAAGGCAGATGCTCTCCCAGCTGAGCTATGCTCCCAAAATACGAATAACGTATTCAATTAAGATAGTGGTGACCCCTAGGAGAATCGAACTCCTGTTACCACCGTGAAAGGGTGGTGTCTTAACCGCTTGACCAAGGGGCCATATTTGATCTTCATCGAGCAATTCCGGGAATTATGAACACCCCCAAAACGCTGACATAGACTATAATAACCTAACCCGCCGGAAGGTGTCAACAGTTTTTTTTCGGAAAAGCGGATTTTTTATCCGGCTGCTGGTTCCGCTTCCATCCGTGGACTCATTATATCAGTCAGGGACGCCGGGTGCAAACCGGAATCGGGGAAAGCTCCTGTGAAATTTTTCAACTTATCCCAGCTTCGATTATCCCCGCAATCCAATCAGGAGATCCGGGATGGATTTCCCGGCTGGTGCGTGCGGCAATCAGCGTCTGGCGCCCGGAAACAATCCAGGCGCCAGACCTGAAGTCAGACTTACCCGTCTGCCCTGGCGGCTTTCTGCAGCTCCACCAGGACACAGCTTTCCAGATACTCCATGTCATGGGCGGCGCAGTAAGCGCGGATTTCTTCGCTTCGGGCACCTGGCTGCGCCAGGACGCGGGGGATGCCGATCTTTTGGGCTTCCTGAACAATTTCGAGGCCTGCCGCTGGATTGACGACCAGATCCAGGACATCAATGGTGAAGGGGATTTCCGTCAGATGACGATACACCCCCGAGCCTTCCTCGGCCTTGGGGTGATAACCCACTGCCAGGTAATCATTCTGCTGCAGCGCCTGCAAAATTTTGTAGGCGTACTTTTCTTCATTGGTGACATTGCCACAGACCACCCAGTTTTTGTGGTTCATAAACTCATGAGCTGCCATTGAATTCTCCTTTTCTTGCTATAATAACTTTATCGGGCAGGCCGGTTCTTTCCGGTCAGTGGACCCGATGGGCACCGATTGCCCATTGAACTATAAAAGCATGGTATCACACAGAAACCAACCAATCATCACCAAATAAACAATAAATTGTTAAGGAATTGCGCCATGAAACACTACGAGGTTCTCATCGTCGGCGGCGGAGCCGCCGGCTGTATCGCTGCCCTGAGCCTGAAAGAGGCCGGGGTGGATGCTGCCATTGCGGAAGGGTCCGACCGCCTGTTGAAGAAACTGCTGGTCACAGGCAACGGCCGCTGCAACATTACCAATCAGAAACTGATTGAGCCCGAGAATGCGTCCGCAGTCTCGCCCTATTTCACCTGCCATGATCCCTCGTTCGGCTTTGATCCGCTGCTGGTCTACGACGCCGGGCGGATCATCGGGTTGTTCAGGGAGCTGGGGCTGCCCCTGACGACGCTGGAGGAAGGCAAGATGTACCCCAAATCCCTCCAGGCCTCTTCGGTATCGGACTTGATCCGGCTTCGTCTGGAAGAACTGGGCGTCCCGGTCTGGCTGAACTTTCGGGTGAAAAGCATCTCCCGGTCGAACCATGGATTCTCGGTGGTGACACCGACCGAGTCATTCACCGCCAGGTCTGTGCTGATTGCCACCGGCGGCCAGGCCATGCCAGCCACCGGGTCGGACGGCTCGGGCTATAAGCTGGCCCGCAGTCTGGGTCATACGGTGATTCCCCCCCTGCCGGCTCTGGTTCAGCTTAAGACCGACTTCCCACAGGCCCGGGCTCTGGCCGGGGTCAAAACAGAATGCCGTCTGGACCTGTGGACCGAGGGTCGGCTGGCGGCGGCCGAATCCGGTGAGCTCCTGTTCACGGAATACGGAGTATCCGGTCCCCCCATCCTTCAGCTCTCCCGGTTTGCCTCGGATGCCCTGGCAAAGGGACAGGAAGTCATTCTGGCCATCAACCTCTTTCCGGAACTGTCGGCCGAAAAAGTCCGAGAACTGATTGAGCATCAGCGCCAGCTGTTCCCGCACCGGGAAGCCCAAACGCTGTTCAACGGCATTTTGCACAAGAAGCTCATTCCGGTGCTGCTGCGTCTGGCCGGGCTCGACAAAATGAACCGGTCGGCCCGGGAGGTTGACCAGGCGGTATACGACGCCCTGACCGGCCTCCTGACGGACTGGCGGATGAGAGTATCCGATACCAACGGATTTGCCAACAGCCAGAGCACCCTGGGCGGAGTGGATCTGCGTGAGGTCCATCCCGCTTCTCTCTCCTCCAAAAAGGTTTCCGGCCTCTATTTCGCCGGTGAAATCCTGGATGTCTGCGGAGCCTGCGGCGGCTATAACCTGCAGTGGGCCTGGTCCTCCGCCCTGGCCGCCGCCAGCGCCATCCGCCGGGACCTGGGCAAATAAGGAGCCCCCTGACAGGAGACTCCTTAGCGAGGGATGAACCGCCCAATCGTCCCTCCAGCAGATTGTTCCGATGAAACCCTGGATTGAACCGCTGGATGGGCCTGCTGGAATGATGATCTGCCGCTTTGGCATCTTAGGTTCTCAGAACAGCGGCAAAGTCATAGTCGGTATAATCACCCAGAGATACATCCTTGTCACTCCAGCCCAGCTCAATCAGGGTGAGCAGGTTGTCCTCACTGTCCCAGATTTCATGATAGGAAATGGTTCCCTCCAGGCGGACTTTCGAACGAACGATGCCGCCGGGGGCCTTTTCTTTCTTGTAGACCACATTGATGGTACTGGGGTATTTCCCTTCCAGCCAGGCTGGATCCATCGCATGGATGGTTTCTGTGGCCCAGCGGGCATAGATGGCATTATTGACATGCTGGTTGGAATCAACGTCGGAGTATAAAACGGGAATCTCCAGTTCAAATGGAAACTCCACGCTTCTTTTGCGAAGGGGCGCCACATCAACCCCCAGGATCCGGTCGCGGATGGATTCGGATACCTCCCCCTGCTGGATGATCTCACTGACCGGTTCAGGAATCCGGCCGATCCGGCGCTTGTTCATGTCAACCGCCACCCACTGGGATACCGCCCGGGCCACTTCATTGCCCTGAAGATCCTTCACCAGGAAATAGCGGTAGCAGTACATATCTTTTTTCAATACGGCCACCGTGTGAACCGTTAATTTCCGGGCATACTGCTTGGGTCGAAGAACTTCAATCTTCCACTGATAAAGAATCCAGGCCATATCCCATTCCATCATGTACCCGGGACGAAGCTTCATCCCCAGGACCTCATGATGGGTGGAGACAGTACCGAACATCTGCATCAGCGCTTCCGCCTTCAGGTCGTGGAAGCGGTCCACATCGCGAAAGTCGACAATATAATCCATGGTATAGTATTGCAAATTGATCACCTCTTGTTCCTCTCATTATACACCCTCCGGTTTTCCCTGACCTCCGGTAACTTTACACCAACCGTCCCGGTCCGATGATTGGGGACTGGCCTTTCCTGAAAAATGGTAAATAAAAAGCTGAGCCGCTCCCCGTCAACGGACGGGTAAGCAGCTCAGCTTTTATTCCGGGTCTAGCGTTCGATAGTCTCATCCCGGCCGGGACCGACCGAGATGGTTTTCACCGGAACACCGGTCACTTCTTCGATGCAGGTGAGGTAGTCGATTATTTCAGCGGGCAGATCCCTGGCATCCCGGATCTGCGCGACGGATTCATCCCAGCCCTTGAAGTCGCGGTAAACCGGTTGGCATTGAGCCAGATCCTTCAGGGAAGCCGGAACATAGTCGATGATCGTGCCGTTGAACTCATATCCGGTGCAGACCCGGATGGGGTCAATGCCGGCCATGGTATCCAGCTTGGTGACGACAAAGGAGGTAAGTCCCGAGACTCTGGCCGAGGTTTTGAGGATGACCAGGTCCAGCCAGCCGCAGCGGCGGGAGCGTCCGGTCACTGTTCCGAACTCATGGCCCACCTGGCGGATGTGCTCACCGATCTCATTATCCAGTTCGGTGGGGAACGGTCCTTTTCCGACCCGGGTGGTATAGGCTTTGGCTACACCGACCACTTCCCGGATGCGATTAGGTCCGATGCCCGCGCCGGCAGCGACGCCGCCGGCTGTCGTATTGCTGGACGTAACATAGGGATAGGTGCCGTAATCGATGTCCAGCAGCATTCCCTGGGCGCCTTCAAACAGGACGTTCTTTCCCGCGTGGATCGCCTGATCGATGAGGACAGAAGTATCCTTGACAAAGGGTCTGAGCCGTTCGGCATATTCCAGATACTGCTGCTCCATAGCTGCCGCGTCCATGGCCTCGCCGTTGAGGACCAGGGTGATGTAGCGGTTTTTTTCCTCGAGATTTCGGTTCAGCTTTTCGGAGAACGTATCCCGGTCCATCAGATCGCACATCCGAATGCCGGAGCGTTCGTACTTATCGGTGTAGCAGGGGCCGATTCCTTTTTTGGTGGTGCCGATGTCCTGGCTGCCGCGGGCCAGTTCCTTCAGCCGGTCCAGTTCGATGTGGTAAGGCAGGATCAGATTGACCCGGTCAGAGATTGCCAGTACCTCGGGAGTAACCAGGATTCCGGCCTGAGCCAGGGTATCAGCTTCCCGGAAGAAGGCTGCCGGATCAAACGCAACTCCGTTGCCGATGACGTTCATGCGGCCTCCGTAAATGATTCCGGAAGGAATCAGCTGAAGCTTGTACTGTTTTCCGTCCACCTCGATGGTGTGGCCGGCGTTGTTCCCGCCCTGGAAACGAACAATCAGGTCCGAGCCTTCGGCCAGATAATCCGTCACTTTGCCCTTGCCTTCATCGCCCCATTGGGCTCCTACGACTACTTTTGTATTCATACGAACATCTCCTTGTTCTTGTCATCGAATCGTACGCCTTATTGCGAACACTTGTTTTTTTACACGCATTATTATACGCCCGACACATCGATCCGTATAGCTGTTTCCAAAAAATTTTCAGGGATTGGCTCACTTTTGTGAAACATTACCAAATCCGAATCATCGAAGCGGGGAAAAGATCAGAAATCCGATAAGCAAACGTTCTCACAAATGATATAATCAGAGAAAGAGGAGGTTGTACCGATGAGCATCCCGAATATCATTTCCATTTTCCGGATCCTTCTGATCCCCCTGTTCATATATACATTCGTGACGGGAACCGGAGACGGGCGGATTATCTACCCGATCATCATCTTTATCATATCAGGAATCTCCGATGTTCTGGACGGATACATCGCAAGGACCTACCATATGGAAACCAAGCTGGGCGCAGTCCTGGATCCCCTGGCGGATAAACTCATGCTGATCACGGCCCTGATCTGTTTTGCGGTCTATGACTACATTCCCTACTGGATTGTCATACTGGTCGCGCTGAAGGAACTGTTCATGATCGGCGGAGGAATTATTGCCTATCAGCGAGGCATCGTCAACCGGGCCAATGCCTGGGGAAAAATGGCGACCTTCCTGTTCCATATCTCCATTGTGATGTTCCTGGTCTCCAAAACCCTGGCGTTCTTGCTGCTGATTGTCTCCATCGTCATCTCGTTTTCTGCCCTGTTCACCTATGTGCGGCTCACCCTGGAAAAGAAGAAAAAAATGGATGGACCCGCCTGATTCCAGGCAGAATCCTCAAAGACCGGCGAAACAACTGAAGTTTGTTTCGCCGGTCTCTTGTTTTTGTCAGGCTTCCCGATCGGTCCTGTCCGATGATGCATTTTCCTGCGCTTCCACAAAAGCCTGGGCTTTATCCAGCAGCCGGCGATTCGAGTCAAAGGTCAGACGCTGCCTGGCCGCCTCATAGGGCAAAAAGACATAATCACTGACTTCCTCGGCCTGAAGTTCCACCCGCCCGCTGCCCGGGGCTCCGAGGAAGTAGACCACTTCCTTGGGGATCCGGCCGCGAATCAGGTAGTTTACTGTTTCCCGGAATCCCGGCCAGATGGCAGCCGTGAGGCCGGTTTCTTCCAGTACTTCCCGCAGAGCGGTTTCTTCTTCCGTCTCTCCTGCCTCCACGTGGCCCTTGGGAAAATCCCAATGCCCGGCCAGATGACGGATGATCAGATATTCCTTGTTGTCATTGCGCAGGATGATCCCGCATGATTTTTCCGGTTTTTTCATAGCTAAGCTCCGTGGATGGTATCGGCGATGCCGAATTTACTGAATTTACCGATCCAGGCCAGATCAACGGTTCCGACAGGACCGTTACGCTGCTTGGCGATAATGCATTCCGCCGTTCCCGGCTTTTCCGTATCCTTATTATAATACTCGTCCCGATACAGGAACATGACAAGATCGGCGTCCTGCTCGATGGATCCGGACTCACGCAAGTCAGACAGCATGGGGCGGTGATCCTGACGCTGTTCCGGAGCCCGGGACAGCTGAGACAGGGTGAGCACGGGCACCTCCAGTTCCTTGGCCAGAACCTTGATCGAACGGGAAATCTCGGAGACTTCCTGCTGGCGATTCTCGCCCTTGCCCGTCATCAGCTGCAGGTAGTCAATGACGATGAGGTCCAGGCCATGTTCCAGCTTGAGCCGTCTGGCCTTGCTCTTCATCTCCATGACCGAGATGCCGGCCGTGTCATCGATGAAGATTTTAGCCTTGGACAGCGGTCCGGTGGCCCGGGCAATATTGTCCCAGTCGGTCTCATCCAGGTCGCCCAGACGCATCTTGTTCATGTCAACGCCGGCCTCTGAGCACAGCAGCTTATAGGACAGCTGATCCGTACTCATTTCCAGACTGAAAATCGCCACGGATTTTCCTTCCCGCAGAGCGGCATGTTCGGCCAGATTCAGGGCGAACGTGGTTTTTCCCATGGAGGGGCGGGCAGCGATCAGAACCATGTCCCCCTTCTGGAAACCGGCCGTCATTTCATCCAGCCGGGGGAAGGGGCTGCGGATTCCGGTAAACTGACCCTTGTTGATGTACATGTTCTCAATGTTGATCAGGCCGCGTTCCACGGCCTGATTCATCGGCACAAAGTCCTTTGCCTGACGCTTTTCCGAAATCTGGAAAATCCGGCGCTCCGCATCTTCCAGCACCATTTCGGGCTCATCCTGCTTGTCGTAGGAATCCCGCTGAATCTCATCGGCGGCCTTGATCAGGCGGCGCAGCAGCGACTTCTCCGCCACCGAATCCATGTACGAGTCCAGCAGCGCTGAACTGTATTCCAATGCAGCCAGGCGCGACAGATAGGCCAGACCTCCGACTTTTTCCAGCTGACCCTTGGAATGAAGATAATCCTGGAGCAGGACGATATCAAAGGGGGTATCCCTGCCGAACAGCTCCACGGCGGCGTCAAAGATCAGACGGTGGGAATCCTGATAGAAGTCCTCCGAGGTCAGGCGCTCAAATACTTTGGGTATATTCTTTTCATCGTAGAACATGATGGCCAATATGCTCTGTTCTGCCTGAACATTGGCCGGCATGGTCCGTATGATGTTGTTTTCCATTGTTTACTCCTTGTTGTACATCAGATCCCGGACTTCCTCGATGGAGGCGCAGGGACACACCGTAATTCCAGTCAGGCCGGACGGGACTTCTTTTGCATTGTCGGATGGGATGATGACGCGTTGAATTCCTTTGCGGATTGCGCCGTAGATCTTTTCATGAATTCCGCCGACGGGCTTGAGCCGTCCGCCCAATGAAATTTCGCCGGTGATGGCCGTATCCTGCCGGACCGGCCGGTTTTCGATGGCACTGAGCAGCGCCAGAGTGATGGCCGCTCCGGCGGAGGGTCCGTCGATGTTCGCCCCGCCGACCACATTGACATGGATATCATAGTCCATCATAGCCCGGCCGGTCACTTTGCGAATGACCGAGGCGGCATTGAAGACGGAGTCCTTTGCCATGGAACCGGCCGTTTCATTGAACCGGATGGTGCCCTTGCCCTTTTCTCTGGCTTCATAAGCCATGGCCTCAATCTCCACGGTGGAACCGATGAAGCCGGATACCGCCAGGCCGTAGGCATGGCCGATCTCCCAGCCGGATACATTGTCCAGCATCTCATAGGCTGTTATCCGGGAGGTTCCGATGGCCTCCTTGACCTGTTCCAGGGAAATGGTGATTCCCTTCAGGCTGGTCTTGCGGTACACAGCCAGGCTGTAGGCGTCAGACAGGATGTTGATGGCTTTGCGCCCTTCGATGGTATGGCGGGCGATCAGCTCGGCAACCCCCGGTTCCAGGCTGGCTTTCAGCTTCCGCGCGGCATCGGTCACGATCTGATGGATATGGTCCGGGGTCAGCGGCTCGAAGAACACCGCGGTGCAGCGGGATTTCAGAGCCGGGCTGATGTCCTGGGGCTCCCGGGTGGTTGCTCCGATCAAGGTGAAATCCGCCGGCGCGCCTTTATCAAAGAGATAGCGGATGTACTGGGGTACATTCTCATCATCGGGGTCATAATAGGACGAGGAAAATTCCACCCGCTTGTCCTCCAGCACTTTCAGCAGCTTGTTCTGCAGGATGGTGTCGAGCTCCCCGATTTCATCAATAAACAGAATGCCGCCATGCGCGTCGGTGACCAGGCCGGTCTTCGGTTCCGGAATGCCGGTGTCCGCCAGGTCTCGCTTGGAACCTTGGTAGATCGGATCGTGGACCGACCCCAGCAGGGGGTTCGCGATTTCGCGGGGGTCCCAGCGCAGGGTGGTTCCGTCGACTTCGACAAAACGTGCTTTCTCCCCGTAGGGCGTGAATTTCAGCTTTTTGGCCTCTTCCAGGGCAATCCGGGCCGCTGTGGTTTTGCCGACGCCGGGAGGTCCGTACAGGATGATGTGCTGGGGATAGGGCGAGGCGATCTTGGAGATCAGTGATCGGATGGCCCGTTCCTGGCCGATGATTTCGTTGAACTCCTGAGGACGGAGCTGGTTGAGAATATTGCGGGACAGATGAATCTGATCCAGATCCACCAGATCCTGATACTTCTTTCTGGTTTTTGAGTTTTCCGGTCCCTTCTCCTTGCGGATGACATTCATCCGCATTTCCTCGATGTATTCGTCCTGGCGGTCGATCAGCGCTTCCTGCACCTTTTCCTCGATCCGGTTCTGGACGAAATTCCGGGCAATCTGTTCTGAAATCAGACGGAAAGTCGACTCCATCACCTGATTCAGATCCTGCGCGGCCGGAATCTGTGCGAGATTTCCTTGGGCGATCACCCGGTTGAGTGCCCGGGCTTTCTTCAGGGCATCCGGTGAATTGATGTCCTTGCTCAGCTTCAGCCGCTTGATGCGCTGGGTTACTTCTTTCGTCCCCAGGATGTTATGTATGATTTCTTCCTGGATTTTTAATTGTGTTGTCAGATCATCCGGTCGATCCATTATAAAATCAGAATCATTCAATCGATCCATAGTTTCCTCCTGTGGGGGCTAAAAAAGATTCGGTAATCTTTATTATAGCATCTCCCTCTGATATTACACGGTCCAAATCAGCCCTTGCGTCGGGATTCCACCAGCGAGATCCGGGGGCAAACTCCGCCATGATTTTCTTATCTTAATGATCTCAAACAGAACAGGACAGGCGCTGCCAGTTCGGTGGCGTTGCCTGTCCTGTTTCAATCTGGGTCTTGGCCTGCGGCCGGATCCGATCTGGTTCGCCGGAATGATTACTCCGCTTCAACCAGAACTTTGAGCTTGCCCGTCACTTCAGGGTAAAGCTTGATCTCGGCCTCGTACAGACCGGTCCCCTTGATGGTGTCCAGCATGATTTTTTTCTTGTCAATGTCATAGCCGAGCTGATTTTTGATCTCGCCGGCCAGGTCCTTGGAGGTGATGGCTCCGAAGAGACGTCCGCCTTCGCCGGTCTTGACCTTGATCCGGATCTGCTTTTCCTTGAGCTCGGCCGCCAGGGCATGAGCTTTTTCCAGGTCCTTCTGCTTTTGCTTGCGTTCGGCATCCTGCTTGGCCTGCGCTGTATTGAGATTTCCCGTGGTGGCTTCCTGAGCCAGCTTCTTCGGGAACAGGAAATTTCTGGCATAGCCGTCGCTGGCGTTGACTATTTCACCTTTCTTACCGACGTTCTTGACGTCCTGTAGCAGTATCACTTTCATCGTCTTCTTCCTCCCTGATGGTGGTATTCAAAATTTTCTTGATGTTATCCTTGACTTCCTCGGCGGTGGCATCCTTGACCCGGGCACCTGACATCGTCATGTGTCCGCCGCCGCCGAATTTCTCCATGATGACCTGAACATTGACTGTGCCGTTGCTGCGGGCTGAAATCACCACATCCGGGCCATCCTGAGCCAGAACAAAGGAGGTGGTGATCCCCTTCAGATTCAGGAACTCATCGGCTGCCTGAGCGGCAATCAGGGGATCCTTGATCCCGGCCGGACAGACCGCGATGGCAACACCCTTTTCTACCTCGCCGGTCTTGACGATGGCAGCCTTGAGCAAATACAGTTCCTTATCATAGGACAACAGGTTGCGGATGTCAAGGGTGTTGGCTCCGGCCTTGCGCAGGAACGAAGCCGCTTCAAAGGTCCGGGAGCCGGTTTTGTAAATGAAGTACTTGGTATCGACCATGATGCCCGACAGCAGGGCATCGGCTTCCACTTTGAGCAGATGGGGCTTCTCCACGATGTACTGGATCAGTTCCGTCACCAGTTCGGAGGTGGAGGAGGCATAGGTCTCGATGTAACTCAGAGTGGCTCCGGTAATGGCATCGGGTGCCCGCCGGTGATGGTCAATGACCACCTTGTTGATGCCGGCCGTGGCCACCTGACGGTTCAGGACATACCCCAGGGAATGAACGTCCACTACGATCAGCAGATCGTTGGGTTTCAGTTCGCTCAGGACGGCGTCCGAAGGCAGGAACACATCGGCATAGGACTCTTCCGCCTTGATCAGCTGAAGAATGTCAGCGACATTGCGGTAAGGCTCGTCCATCAGAATGAAGGCCGGCTTGCCCAGCGACCGGGCAATGGCCGTGATGCCCACCGCGGCTCCCAGGCAGTCCAGATCGGGATTGGCATGGCCCATGATGAAGATGCTGCCGCTCTCATTGATCAGATCACGCAGCGCGTGGGCGATGACACGGGAACGAACCCGGGATTTCTTTTCCACTTCACGGGAGTTTCCGCCGAAGAAGGTCAGCTTTTCTCCCCGCTTGATGACCGCCTGATCGCCGCCCCGGCCCAGTGCCAGTTCCTTGGCCTGTTCTGCCGCCAGTCCGTCCGTCATCAGATAGTCGTTGTCATAGGAGACGCCGATGGACAGAGTCGGTTCAATGGTATTGCCCAGGTTGATGGACTTGATCTGATCCAGGATGGGGAATTTCTTTTTCACTTCATCCCGGAATATTTCATAGGGAGCCATCAGGATGCTTTTGCTGTTGGAGTAGCGCTTCATGAATCCCTTCAGCTGAGTGGCATAATCCAGAAGCTGCTTTTCGATGGCGGCGGAGATCAGCGGCCGGCGCGATTCCGGCGCGGAGTTGAGAACCTCGCTGAGATTGTCGACCTCCACCAGCATGGTGATGATCTTGCGATCCTCCGCCCGTTTCACTTCGGTGACGTCGATGAGAAACAGAAAGAGCAGATCCTCCTCAAATTCGCCGTGGGCGGCGGTATACTTCACCGGCGTGATTTTATAGACCCTGTTCTGGAAATTCAGGAATTCCGGTACTTCCCCTTTCCAGAGCTTTTCCGGATCCAGATCAAGTACTTCATCAATATCACGGATGGTGTCCTTGGCAGCGATTTCTCTGAATTTTCGGTTATACCAGCTGATCTGGCCATCCCGGGTAAAGGAGACCAGGGGAAATTCCATCTTCTCCACGGCTTCCACCATGGAAGGTTTCAGCTTCCGGATGGAATCATTGGTGAACTTGTCCCACTCCTTGCGCTTGAACAGATGAAGCTGGTTCAACAGGGCAAAGATCAGGAGCAGCAGCAGGGCGATGACTCCCGCTGCCAGAAACTGGCGCAGATACACCAGCCACAGGATGGCTGCCGCGTTCACAACGATGTAGAGAACCTGTTCCCGCTTGAAACGAGAGTATTTGTCCATGTGCTATTCCCCTTTCCCAGCCCTTGCCGTCAACTGATAGGTCATCCAGCGCCACAGGCTGTGGCCCGAGGCATTCCGGAAGTCCAGCACCGAATCGATAATCGCTGCCAGGATCATCCATTCCCCTGGCAAATAGAACAGAGCCAGAAGCGTCAATAACATTTTAGGAAAGCGCCGGCGCATCCGAAAGTTCACGGACAGACTCCACCAGATGAAGGTCAGTGAGCCGGTCATCCCAAGAAAGAGGGTGACGCCATAGCCGGTATTGAAGAGGAGACTGCCCCAGCGCGGGCTGGAGGCAGCCATCAGGTATCCGCCCATCGCCAGAGAGATGAACCCCATCAGGAGGACGGGGTGGATCCGCAGCATGGCAAACCACGGGACGGACTGCCTGACCGGGAGTGCGGACGGGAGATAGCGGCGGGCAAAGCGCAGCGTCAGATAGCCCCCGATCAGAGACCAGCAGATCAGCAGGGTTGGAATCAGGTCCTGGACCAGTTCCGGAGTCACCGACGCTTTCAGCTGTTCAATCAGCTGCTGCTGGGCCAATGGGATTTCGTAGCCCGAGGCCGCCAGAGCGTTGGTCAGTTCGTTCCGGACATTCTCTGCCACGGATGAGGTTACCCGGAGGATATCCGATCCGCTGATCAGGTAGATGCTGACAAAGGCATTCAGCAACAGTCCGATCAATAACGCCAGGGAAGCTGCCAGGATGGACCACCGCCAGCTCAGCTGGCGCTGCCAGATCAGGTAGACTGCCCCCAGCATGATCAGAACCGGAACCATCAGGGCAAAGCCACTGCTGATTCCCCCCAGCACCAGATACGGCAGGGCGGACGCCAGGGCAGCTGCCAGAAAGCCGCTGCGGCCGGTCTGATGGAGCACATGCAGCAGCAGCACCGGCAGGATGACCGGGGCGATGCTGAACGCCAGCGGACTCATTACCGTCACACTATTCAGGATTAGGAAGAACAGGAAGGTACTCAGGGGATCCCTCAGCCATACCGGTCTTCTGTTTTGATTATTCATGCTATTCCTTCTTTACCTATCACCAGAGGTGATTCATTTGGATCAGAGTGATTCTATTTGATCAGAATGATTTTCGATCAGAATGATTCATTTTTGATCAGAGTGACCCATTATGCTTTATTTTATCGGGTCAGGCCCGCTTATGCAAACAGGGCGCCCAAAGAGAACAGAAACGGACTGTTTCCGGCGAATCACCGGCAACAGTCCGCTGGATTTCTAGATCTGCCATTCTCCATCGGCCAGAAGCACGACACGGGTTCCGTCGGCCTTGACGCCGGTAACCGTAACATCCTTGCCTCCCACCATGAAATCATAGTGGATCAGAGAGTCGTTCATGCCTTCCTTCTGCTTTTCCTCATCGGTCAGGTTTTCCCCGTTTTCGATATTTTCGGAATAGGCAGCTCCCACGGCAAAGTGGCAGGAAGCATTTTCGTCAAACAGGGTGTTCTGGAACAGAATTCCGGTATTGGATATCGGAGAGTTATGAGCCACCAGGGCAACTTCCCCCAGGCGCCGCGATCCCTCATCCGAATCGAGGATCTTTTCAAAGACAGCCTGCTCTTTGTCCGCCCGGAATTCTGTAATCACTCCGTCCTTGAAAACAAATGTCAGTCCTTCCACCAGTTTTCCCATGACGGCCAGAGGCATCGTCGCGCGCAGCGTTCCGTTGACTCTTGCCCGGTCAGGCATGGTAAAGACTTCCTCGGTCGGAATATTGGCGAAGAAGCGATCGCCCTTTTGGGAGTAGCCGGATCCGCCTTTCCAGATATGCTTTCCTGCCAGGTAAACTTCCAGATCGGTTCCGGGTCCCTGATAGAGCAGCTTTTCGAAATGGGCTTCATTCAGGTAATCCTCATGCAGCTTCAGCTGCCGGTCATGTTCTTCCCAGGCGGCTACCGGATCATCCAGGTCCACTCGGGTTGCCATGAAGATATTCTTCCACAGCTTTTCCATGGCCGCATCCGGTTCAAGTCCCGGGAATACGGAAGAAGCCCAGGTCGGATTGGGCACCGCAACGATGCACCACTTGATGAAATTGCTCATGCTGTATTCCATGACTTTCTTCGTCTTCAGATCTTTGGCTTTCTGAGCCGCGGTAATCCGGTCGGAATCAATGCTCTTGAGCAGAGCCGGATTGGCGGCGTGAATCACCAGGCGATGGTAGTTGTGTTCGGCCTGTTCTTCCAGGTAACGCGCCTTGAAGTCCGGGAAATAGGTCACATCTTTGGCTTTTCTGTAATAGGACAGCTGATGTTCCTCATCCGTGAAGTTCAGGATGACATCCCCCACTCCCAGCTCATAGGCCTTGTCAGCCACCAGCCGGGCCAGTTCCAGGCCCCAGATGTTGAAGCTGATCTGCAGGTTGTCCCCTTCCTTCAGGTTCAGACCGATCCTGGTGATCAGGTCTGCGTACTTGGTCAGGTTATGTTTTAAATCCATAATAATCCTCCCCATTTGGATCTTGGCGGGCATACCCGCACTCTTCTATTATATATCACCGGAGCAGGTCTCCGGAAACCGACTTGCAGTTGGGTTTTGATATTTCCGGGTCCGGTTCGATCTTGCTCTGCTTCATCTGGCCTTCTCCCGGTCAGTCCGGTAATGCGCCAGGATGATTCCGGTGATCCGCTGGCCTTCCTGCGGCAGTGAAAAGGCTCCGTCATTCATGGCCCAGTCAAAGGTATGTCCCCGAATCGAACGGATCAGCAGGTTGGTGATTTCTAGAGGATCCCCTGACAGAAAGCCTTGTTCCACAGCCTGTTCGACACATTCAGCCAATATGCTGCGCATGATGTTTCGCAGGGGTGAAGAATCCTTGATTTCCAGCTGATTGCGCAAAAACACGCTGCGATAGGCGGGGCCATTGGCAATAATCGCTTCCAGGTATTTTTCAATCACGCGTTCAATGGTGATCAGGGGCGTGGTATCCAATGATTTCAGATATTGCCGCAGCTCTTTTTCGAAATGCAGGTAGCTTTCATTGAACAAATGCCCCTTGCTGGGAAAGTAATGATAAAACACACCCACACTGACGCCGGCTTGCTCACAGATATCGGCGATTTTGACTTCGTCATACGGACGCCGCTTGAATAGCTCAACGGCGCTTCGATAAATTTTTTGCCGGGTGTCCCATGCCTGTTTCTGGCGGCTGGTCCGCTGTTCTTCCATCAGGTACTCCATTTCAACCTGGGCCTTGCCCGATTGGTCCTCCGACATCCGGCCAGGTTCTGACACGGCCTAAGACAAATTCAGGCCGCAGTTACAGTTTCTATTAATAATCTACCAAACTTTCCGGCAGATTCATATCTTGATCAGGGTCCATCCGTTCCGAATCCTCCTGATGTTCTCTCAGCCGAAGTCGTCACGGCCGACCTGAATTTGCTGAAATGATGAAAAATCATGACTTCAACATAAATATTCATAATGAAATCCCCCCCGATCTTAAAACAATTGACTGAATGTTCTCTCTTACTATAAAATCGATTCAACGAGTCAATTCACTGAATTGATTCAATTAATCTGTGCCGCCACCTGAGTCAGTGGGGCGAGGAGGAACTATGAGCATTTATGAACAGGCAACCGCCCTGGCAGAGGATATCATCCGCGACAGGCGCAAAATTCACAGCCAGCCGGAATTAGGCTTTGAGACCGTTCAGACGGCAGCCTATGTCATGGAGCGATTGAAAGAAATGGGCTATGAGCCAACTCAGATCTCGCGGAATTCCGTTGTTGCGACCGTTGGTCAGGGCGGCAAAACCATCCTGTTGCGGGCAGATATGGACGCGCTGCCAATGACCGAACTGACCGGGCTGGACTTTGCTTCGACCAACGGAAACAGTCATTCCTGCGGACACGATGCTCATACCGCCATGCTGCTGGGAGCGGCCAGGCTCCTGAAGGATCAGGAAAGCTCGCTGAAGGGAACAGTCAAGCTGATGTTCCAGCCGGCGGAGGAGCTTCTGACTGGGGCTAAGGAAATGATCGATGCCGGCGTATTGAAGAATCCTGATGTGGACTGCGCCATGATGTGCCATGTCAACAGCACCGCTCCCAGGGGAGTTTACATTGGCAGCGGCCCGGGTACAACCGCCAGCTACAACTTCCGCATCACGGTCAAAGGCAAAGGCTGCCACGGCGCCATGCCGGAAACCGGAGTGGATCCGGTATTGACCGGAGCACACATTCTGATCGGTCTGCAGGAAATCCTCTCCCGGGAAGTATCCTTCCCCAAAGGAGCGGTTCTGACCATGGGGCATTTCAAGGCCGGCAGCGCACCCAACATTATTCCCGGGGAAGCCATCCTGGAAGGCACCATGCGGACCTTCGACTCTGAAACTCATGCCTACGTCATGACCCGGATCAGTGAGATCGCAGCCCAGATTGCCCGCACCTACCGCTGCGAAGCAACGGTGGAAGGCCTGTCGGCAGTCCCTGTTTCGCTGAACGATCCTCAGTTCACCTCGGATGTCATCCGCTATATTGAAGAGATTCGCGGCAATGAGTTTGAAGTTTATCCGGCAGTGCCGGCCACTGGTTCAGAAGATTTCGCCTGGATCAGTCAGGAAGTACCGTCGTGCATGTTCTCCTTGTCGGCTCCGGTTGAAGGCTCGGAGATCCTGTATCCCCTGCATCACCCCAAAATGGTGCTGGACGAGTCGGCATTTCCCATCGGCAGCGCCATTTTTGCAAAATGCGCCATTCAATGGCTGGAGGAACACAGCCAGGAGGCCTAAGGCCGGATCTCAGGATCGGTTTTCAGGCTCTGCTGCCTGAAGAAGCATACCTGAAAAAATCAATAAGCCACTCCCTCCCCCTTCTGCTTTACTGCATCGGGCGTACTCAGGGAATTCATTCAGCCAGACGGCCACCGCATACAGCAGACGGCTTTCTGGCTGATTTAACAGGAAAGGGCAATGTATGAACAATCCAAAGAGAAATAAGCTGCATCCGGCCTGGAGGATGGTAGGGGCATCGTTCATGATTATGGCGGTGGCCTGGGGCAGCGTCTACAACTGTGCCGGCATTTTCGTTCAGCCGGTCTCCGCTGACCTTGGATTTACCCGTTCTGAAATCAACGCCACGATGACCATCCGGGCCATCTGCCAACTGGTGATTTCCCTGCTGACCGGAAAAATCTTCAAGTCCTCCAACATCATGAAGATCATGAAGGTCGCCACCGTCATTTTAATTCTTTCCTTCTTTTCTTACTCCAAAGCCAATTCTCTGATGACCGTTTATGTTCTCACCGTCATCAGCAGCATCTGCATCAGCCTGATGGCCATCCTGCCCCTGTCGATTATTCTGAGCAACTGGTTTGAAACCAGCCGGGCCAGCGCAATCGGAATGGCTTTCATGGGCAGCGGCGTCGGCGGAATGATTCTCAGCGCGCTCACCGGTGTCTGGCTCGAGTCCTTCGGCTGGCGTACCTCCTATCAGATCCTGTCCCTGCTGATGCTGGTCCTGGTCACGCCCTGCGTGTTCTTCATTCTTAAGGTCCATCCCCGGGAGTTTGGGCTTCAAGCCTACGGAGCAGCTGAGCCGACACCGGATCCATCCGTTGTACCGGCGAATGAAGGTATGATGCTTTCGCAGGCGATGCGCTCAGGAACCTTCTGGGTGATTACCACCTCTTCGGTATTTCTCGTCATCGCCATCAATGGCTTAATGATGAACGTGGCGCCCCACCTGGCCAATATCGGCTACTCCATTTCCTTCAGTGCGAACGTCGTGGCGCTGACCATGGGATCCCTGGCCTTCGGGAAAGTTGCATTGGGCAAGCTCTTTGACCGGATTGGCGTGAAAAAGGCAGTACTGATTGCCTGTCTTGCCACCACGATTGCGACATTCGGCATGCTGTTCGCCACCTCGCTGTTCGGTCTGATCCTGACCATTGTCTTTGTCGGCATCGGCTGCGCCTATGCCACTGTCGCCAATACGGTCCTGACCATTGAGTTTTTTGGCAAAAAAGACTATAACTCGATTTTCGGTGTCCTGACAGCCATCGGTGCCCTGGGCAGCATGATCAGTCCGATCATTACCGGAATTCTCTTTGACCAGACGGGCAGCTATACCAACAGCTACCAGATATCGCTGGTTCTGAGCTTTCTTGCCACACTGATGTTCATCGGCCTGTTCATGCAGCAAAGAAAGAGTATCGCTGTCTCGCGGAGCCTTGTATAACGAACGGATCTTTTGATCTAAGAATTAATTGCAATCCTTTCCTGCCATGAACCGAAGCTTGCTTGCAACATTAAATCAAAAAAATCAAAAAATTGAAGCAACCTGCATCAGTTGATGCAGGCTGCTGAATTTCAATTAATCCGTTGTGAACGGAAGCAATGCGATGTTTCTTGATCTCTTGATCGCCTCAGTGAGAACTCTCTGATGTTTGGCACAGGTTCCGGAAATTCTTCTGGGAAGAATCTTGCCTCTCTCTGTGATGAATTTTCTCAGCTTTGGTACATCCTTGTAATCAATGGAATCAACCTTGTCGACACAGAACTGGCAAACTTTCCGTCTGGAACGTCTGACTCTGGGGTTGGATCTTCTGAAATCGCCTCTGCCTTCTCTCTGGCCGGGTCTTGATTCTCTGTTTTCGCTTGATGCGTGATTTTCTCTAGCCATTGTTATCCTCCTTTCATGGGTTCCCTGTTGGGATTATCGGATGAATAACCGTTGGCAGGGTCTCTGCCGGGTTGCGGTTTGGTTTAGAATGGGATATCTCCCTCATCCACAGGAGTCATATCCTCGAATCCTGAGCCAAAGTCGCTTCCAGTGTCAAATCCATTACCGGCGGAACGGGCAGAACCGCTATTGCCTCTTGGTCCGTCTCCCCATTCGAGGAACTGGACTTCTTCTGCAATGACTTCGGTGACATAACGCTTGGAACCATCCTTGGCATCATAGGATCTGACCTGAATTCTTCCGGCTATCCCGATCAATTTCCCTTTGGTGACATACTGGGCAGTCGTTTCCGCCTGCTTGCCCCAGATGACCACGGGAATGAAATCAGCCTCGCGCTGTCCTTCTTTGGAGAATCTCCGGTCGACGGCCAGGGTAAGGGTTGTGACGGCAGTGCCGGCACCGGGTGTGTAGCGCAGTTCAGGATCTTTTGTCAGTCTTCCTATTAATGTTACTTTGTTCATTTTACACCATCCTTATTTTTCTAATACGACGATGATGTGGCGCAAAACTCCATCCGTAATTCTGTAGATACGGTCGAGTTCTTTCGGCAATGCTGATTCACTTTCAAAGTTCATCAGTACATAAGTACCTTCGTTCACTTTGCTGATTTCGTAAGCAAGTCTTCTCTTACCCCATAAATCAACATTAGCGACGGTACCTCCGCCATTTTCGATTACACCCTTGAACCGTTCGATCAGGCCGTTAACGCCTTCCTCGTCGAATGACGGATGTGCAATGAATATGGTTTCATACTTTCTCATAATGTCACCTCCTCCCCCCGGACAAATGGTCATACATTTCGCATGACAGGGATTGCAATTACTAATGCTATCACATTTTCTCCGACATTACAAATTTTTTTTTTCGCCTGTACTGATTACTTTCTTCGCGTCCTTTTCAAACTTGCTTCTTGGCAGCATTACCATACGGCCACATCCGGTACATTTGATCTTGATATCCGCACCCAGTCGGATGACTTCCCATTGCCAGGAACCGCACGGGTGCTGTTTTTTCATTTGGACAATCGTTCCCAGTTCATACTCGCTGATCATTTTGCCATGCCTCCTTCGGAAAACATCCGGACACCTGTTTTTATCCCTGCCTGTGCGAAGCGTTGAAGAATATCCCGTCTCAGGTCATTTTCATAAATCCAGTGATAGACATACTCCGCCCGGCCCTGAACACGCAGGGTTGCTCCCACATCCCGGATGTTGACAACACCCACATAAGCGGGTCCGTCCAGCAGCTGGTCATGGGTTTTCTTGAACTCCTCACTCACTTCCTGCAAAAGGACAGCCGCCTGCTCGACGGCGCCGGTATCGGGGATGAGCACTTCCACCATGAACCGCCGGTCCCCCCGGGATACATTGGTGACTTCCTGAATGTTGCCATTCGGAATGATGTGCATATCGCCGTTAAAATCACGCAGCACCGTTGTGCGCAGACCGATATCCTCTACGATTCCCTGGCGTCCGCCAATGGTGACATACTCCCCGATTTTAAACTTGTTCTCCATCAGAATGAAAATGCCGGCAATGATGTCTTTGACGAAGCTCTGAGCCCCAAAGCCGAGGGCTACGCCGCCGATGGATGTCAGAGTCAGGCCCAGCGGGCCGACAAACAACGTGATGATATAGAGGATTGCGAAAATATAAAGACCGTACGTGGTCAGGCTCTTCAGAATCGAGCGGAGTGTTTTTGTTCGGATATTCTGGGTTACCAGATCCAGTTTCATGAACTTGACGTCCAGGGTTCGATCGATCAGATAATGCAGCAGCTTGATGATCAAGGTTACGGTCAGCAGTACTGCCAGAGAGGCAACCAGTTTCCCGGGAATGGCTGCCAAACCAGGTTTCATGCTGATCCATATTTCTTCCAGATTCATAGGATCCTCCGTCGGAAACAAACTTATTATTCATGCTTCCCTGTTTGTTATACATCTCTTATTATATCTTAATTTGTCCCCGCCCCGGGACAGTTTTCACTCTTGTTCGGGTAATTCATCCTAATTTCAGCAATCCGCTGGTCACTTGATACGCACATCAAAAAACCGAAACCGGCTATCCGGAAATAAAACTTCGCCACTCCCCCCAAAGGGAGCCGCATCATGAGAAACCGCAGCCAGCAAAGGATCTCCGTGTACTGTGATGCAATCCTGTTGATCTGCGGACAAGCAAAAAACGGGATTTCATCCCGTTTTCTGTTTGAATTATTAGTTTTTGGGTGCCAGGATATTGTTTGCCACCACAGCGGCGATCATCCCCGGAAGGGTTGGTTTTTTAGCCGGCTCCGGAATCTTGCTGGGCTTGTCCGACATCGCGATTTCCAGCGCCTCCTTTTCTTCCAGCGACAGGAGGAAGTCTGACTTGCCATCCTTGATCGGTTTGGAATAAACGGAGCAGTTGGATCCGCCGAAGATATTGGTAATGATTACGCCGTCTTTATGAGCATCGAGCAGTGCCAGGGAGAAGGACAGTTCCGGTCCCATATCCTTGAAGGCTCTGTATCGAACCATGCCGACATTCTGAATTGCACGGGCCATATCTGATTCGAGCTTTTCCATTTTAGCTGCAACTTCTTTGGAAACCGTAGAAGCCTCTTCCATTATCTGGAGATTCTCCGCAATCAGATCTTCCAGGATTTTTCCCCGTCCCACCCGGAACGTTCTGCGGTAAGCCGTCTCAATCTTGTTCAGTTTATTATACATTTTATATGATAGAACGCTCAGTCCAATAACAGCAGCCAACAAGAAAACCAATGCCACCGCCACGACCGGTCCCATTTGATTTAATAAATTCATTTTCTCCCCTTATTCCTCTGCCTTCAGTAAGTCGAGAATTCGCTCCAGGTCTTCCTGGTTGTAGTACTCGATTTCGATCTTGCCCCTGTTTTTGGTTTTCTGCCGAAATGTCACTTTCGTGCCGAAATAACCGCCGATTTGCTTCTCCAGATCCGCCAGGAAAATATCCTTTTTCCGTTCTCTGGATCGAAGGTCTTTCATTTTGTCATAATTCTTTATGTAATTTTCGGCATCCCGGACTGACATGCCTTCGTCAATGATCTTCTGACAGATCTTATACTGCAGATCCGGATCATCGACCCCGAGCAACGCCCGGCCATGTCCTTCAAAAATAACGCCATCGGCCAGATAATCCAGCACTCTGGAATCCAGCTGAAGAAGTCGGATGGTGTTGGAAATCGCTGCTCGCGACTTTCCCACCCGCTGACTGATCGCTTCCTGCGTCATTTTGAAATCATCCATTAGTTTCTTAAACGCGCCGGCTTCTTCAATCGGATTGAGATCCTGACGCTGAATGTTTTCAATGAGAGATACTTCCATCAGTTCCTGATTGGTCAGATCCATTTCTACGACCGGAACTTCCTTGAGGCCAGCCTTTTTCGCCGCTCTCCATCTGCGTTCTCCCGCTACAATGATATAATCGCTTCCGGCCTTATCCCTGGTAACCAGGATCGGCTGAATGACTCCATGTTCTTTGATGGACTCGGTCAGTTCAAGCAGCCTTGTCTCATCAAAATGTTTTCTTGGCTGTTCCTTATTGGGTTTCAGTTGATTGATGCTTACTTTATCCGAAGGCTTAACGGCGGATTCTGTCTTCTTCGCCGGGTCTTCCGTTGGCAATAAGGAATCCAGTCCTTTTCCCAGACCGAATTTTTTGCTCATTATTTCTCCTTATTCTTTTTCAGGAACTCTTTTACCAGATCCTCAAAGGCTTCTGCCCCTTTGCAGCGGGCATCGAACTGATAGATGGGCAACCCAAAACTGGGTGCCTCTGCCAGACGGACATTCTGAGGAATCGTACAGCGGTATACGAGCGCACCGAAATGTTTTTTCAATTCTTTAGCTACTTCCAGATGAAGATTTTTGCGTGGGTCGTACATCGTAAGGAGAACTCCTTCGATTGCCAGATCTTTATTCAAGCCTTTATTGACCCTTAGAATGGTATCAAGCAGATGACTGATTCCCTCCAAAGCATAAAATTCACTTTGCATGGGAATAATCACAGAGTCGGATGCCGTCAGCGCATTGATGCTGAGCAGTCCCAGTGAGGGTGGGCAATCCAAAAAAATATAATCAAACTGACGAGTCTCAATTTCTTTTAAACGTTCAGCCAGAACTTTTTCCCGGTCTTTGATTTGCGAAAGCTCAATATCCGCTCCAGCCAGGTGCATGCTGGCAGGAATTATATAGAGCCCCGGGACAGTTTCAACAGGCTGAATCAGGTCACTGACCGGGATATCTCCCAGCAGCAGATCATAAGTAGAGAGGGTTTGTTCCCGCTTATCGATGCCTAGTCCGGATGTTGTGTTTCCCTGCGGATCCATGTCGATGGTCAGTACCTTTTTCTTCTTCAACGCCAGACCCGCGGCCAGATTGATGTTGGTAGTGGTTTTGCCAACGCCGCCCTTCTGGTTGAATATACTGATTACTTTCAAATGGCATTCTCCCTTACTTTAATTTATTATAACCAAAAGCCGTCCGTCTGAGTGGCTGTGAAAAGCATTTCATCGAACTTTACAAATGTCGTACAAGTCCATTTTTTTATTTCCAAATCAAGTAAATTTTGAATCTTATTTTTAGGCATATCCTATTTATCCACTGAATCAGTTGATTATTTTGTCAATATTCCTTCGAAGCAGTTGATAAATCATTATCCCACTCTCGAACATTGATTCGATCTTCATAATCAGTTTGATCAATTCGGAAATTTGGGCTAAAATTTTGTGCTCATAACATGTTTCACGTGAAACATTTGGACCTTTGCTCTACTAATTTTACCATAAAAACCAAGTTATTTATGCATCTATCCCAATAAATAGAAAAGAATTTCCAACAGTGCCATTCATACTTTGGGCTAAATTAGCCCAGTTATGAAATTTTCTGTTCTTCCACTCTTTAGATCCTATTCACAGTATGGCCGAGAGAATGTTTCACGTGAAACATTCTCTCCCCCCGGTTTCTTAATCTACCAATCGACCTGGATTTACTGGATTAGTATTCAATTAAATTCAAGCTTTTTTTATCAGTTTTAAGGTATTGTATCAAGCTTTAAGAAAAAATGTTTCACGTGAAACATTTTCTTCCATTTTAGCAGGTGTCATAGCTAAAGCCTGGACTTTTGCTGATGACCAGGAATCTTATCAGTATGATTAAGTTCGTTCTAATGATCAATAGTCGTGCTTCTTCACAAAAATTATGCGCCCAAATGTTTCACGTGAAACATTTGGGCGCTTTCACAGAACCAATGCAGGTATACTATGATTTATTATTTCATTCCTGGATCCGTACAATGGCTCCTGCATCGGATCATATTTTGCTGCCTGCAAGTACAATAATAAAAATCTGCTTGTTAATTTTGGTTTTTACCTCTGAGTTTAGCACCTCATACAGCTTTCATTTCCAGTTCATCTCCAAGTACGATGGAAGATCGTTCATGTGGAGTAGATATTCACATTCATTGCGTGATTTTGTGGATATCTTTACCCATCAATTGGTTTTGCTTTGTGCTTCAATCAAATGAATGCTCTTTTTTATCATGTTATCCACACCAGTTGGTTTCACGTTGAACTTATATTCTTCCTCATTGCATTATTAAGCAGAAATGAAGATGTTTTATCCACAATGAGAACCTAAAATTGTGGATAAAACATAATAGTAACCAAAACAAAAGGTTATAATCATTTTTTTCTTCAGAAACCATGCATGTATCCTGTTGATAAGTACGTTTCCAACGAAGTATTTTAGGGCATTTTTATGAATATTAACAATTTTTCTGAGTAATCCACCGACTTATCCACATTATATGGACCATTTGGGGATAAATCAGTGGATTATTTTGTGAATAGTTTCTAATTGACTCAGATGCTCATAAACCAACGAAAATCATGGACTTATGCACAGATCAAGAATTTGATTCTTGATTACTTCAATTATTCAATGGATAACCTGAAACTATTGTCCAGACATTCTACAAGACTCCTATTATAAAGCGATCAGACTCGGGTTGTCTTCAACTCATATATGATCCGATCTTAGAAAGACGGATCACAAAAAATGGATTAAAAAGATGAATTATAAAACGGCAGCAATGTTTCACGTGAAACATTGCTGCCGTGGAGAATGTTTTTCTGAGTACTGTCTACAGAGAATTAGTTGGATTTTAACTTTTGCCCAGAAGTGTCTTGTATCGTTCCGTGTCTTTTTTAATTTGAGCGAATTTCCTTGGAAAATTCGAGCTGGTTGCGTTGGTTTTTTTGATCAATACCAGGTTGTGCTCGTATTCATCTAAATCAGGCACCTGTTCAATTTTGACAAGACTTGAAGACAATTCATGAAACAGCTTGGGATTCAGTTTAACCTCAGCTTCAATACCCGGACCCTTCATAGCGACGAAATAATGATTCGGTGCGACGAAGGGCAAGCAGAATTCCATCAGTGTGGGAAGTACTGCCACCGCTCTGGATACCGCCAAATCATAGTGATCGCGATGAGATGTTTCACGTGAAACATCTTCAGCTCGACCATGAATGAAATGAACACCCGCTAAACCAAGCTGATTCGTTACTTCCTTTAGAAAGGTCAGTCGTTTATTCAGTGGATCCAGGCAAGTCAGTTCAATCGAATTATCCAGGATTTTCATCGGAAGGCCGGGGAATCCGGCCCCCGTACCAACGTCAATGACAGATTTCGATTGTTTGACCTCATTCAAGCGGAAAATAGTGATCGAATCTGCGAAATGTTTCAGGAAAATTCCGTCATCATCGATAATTGCTGTCAGGTTCAGGTGTTGGTTCCATTCCTGCAGCAGATTTTTATAAAGAACAAATCGCTCAAATGTTTCACGTGAAACATCCATTTCCATTGGTTCAGCGATCCGTCGGAGCATATCATAGTGCTGGTTCATATTACCTCCTGGATTCCAGATAAATTAAAAGGACATTGATATCAGCAGGGGAGACTCCCGAGATTCGAGATGCCTGGCCCAGGTTCAGCGGTCGTAATTGATCCAGCTTCAGCTGTGCTTCCTTGCGCAGTCCTTTGATTGTTAAATAGTTAACCTCATCCGGAATCAACCGATTTTCCATCTTGCGGAACTGATTGATTTTCTCCTGTTCCTTTTGAATGTATCCTTCGTATTTGATTTGAATATTAATTTCGTCCCGGATATCCTTCCTCAATGGCATGCGGTTCGGATCCAAGGGAGACAGTTTGTCATAATCCAGTTCTGGGCGCTTGATCAGGTCATACAGGCTCGTGGCTTTCTTAATCTCAGTGCTGCCCAGTGTAATCATGACTTCGTTTTGGTCCGCCTTGCCGGTAAGGACCTCTTCCTTCAGCCGGTGTTTCTCCCGACCGATGGCTTCCTTGCGCTCCATATACCGGGCCCAGCGCTCATCATTGACCAAACCAACTTGTCGGCCAAGTTCCGTCAGCCGAAGATCCGCATTGTCCTGTCTTAACTCCAGACGATATTCCGATCGGGCCGTCATCATTCGATAGGGTTCATTGGTCCCCTTGGTGACCAGATCGTCCACCAGTACGCCGATATACCCCTGAGAACGGTCGATCATCACGGGCTCCCGATGCTGTATGGCCAATGCGGCATTGATGCCAGCCAGAATTCCCTGACCGGCAGCTTCCTCATAGCCAGAGGTTCCATTGATCTGGCCGGCACTGAACAAGTTTCGGATTGTTTTGAATTCAAGGGTCGGTTTCAACTGCAGGGGATCAATGCAGTCATATTCAATGGCGTATCCCGAACGGGTGATTTCCGCCTGCTCCAAACCAGGTACAGAACGGAGGAATTCAATTTGGACATCCTCCGGCAGCGATGATGACATACCTTGTATATACATCTCTTGGCTGGATTCACTTTCCGGTTCAATAAAGATCTGATGACGTTCTTTATCCGGAAATTTCATCAGCTTGTCCTCGATCGAAGGGCAGTAGCGCGGCCCGACCCCCTCGATGGATCCATTGTAGAGAGGGGAGCGATGGATATTCCGGCGGATTATTTCATGGGTCAGGGGAGCGGTATAGGTCAGGTGGCAGCTGACCTGGTCCACCCGGTCCAGCGTTTCGGTCAGGAAAGAGAACGGGTAAATCTCGGAATCACCGGTCTGCTCCTCCATGACGGAAAAGTCGATGCTTCGCTTATGGACCCGGGCAGGGGTACCGGTTTTAAACCGTCTCAGGGCAATGCCCAGGTCGAGCAGATTCTGGGAGAGGTCCCGAGCCGGCTGAAGTCCGCTGGGGCCAGACTCATAACTGGTTTCTCCAATAATGATTTTTCCTTTCAGATACGTTCCGGTGCACAGGATGACGGCTTTTGCCGGAAGGTATGCCCCGTTCTTTGTGGTGACGCCCTGAATGACTCCGTCTGTCACGTTCAAAGCGGTTGCCTCTACCTGATAGATAGTCAAACCGTCCTGAGCTTCCAGCGTCTTGATCATTTCTTCCTGGTAGCGTTTCTTGTCAGCCTGGGCCCGCAGCGAATGAACCGCGGGACCCCGCGATGTATTGAGCATCCGGGACTGGATAAAAGTCTTATCAATATTCAGGCCCATCTGTCCGCCCAGGGCATCCACTTCCCGGACCAGATGACCCTTGGCTGTTCCTCCGATGTTTGGATTGCAGGGGAGGAAGGCAATGGAATCGATGTTCATGGTCAGCAGGATGGTTTTCATCCCCAGGCGGGCACTGGCCAGAGCAGCTTCCGCTCCCGCATGGCCGCCGCCGATTACGATGACATCGTATGATTGTCCTTGATATGGCATTATTTCACCTACTTTCCGATACAGAAGCCGGAGAAGATCTTGTCAACCAGATCCTCCTGCAGCGTATCACCTGTTATTTCGCCCAGACTGGACCAGGCTGCATGAACATCGATGGTTACAAGATCCATCGGCACAGCCAGCTCGATGGCAGCAACCGCATCCATAAGGGCCTGCTGGGCCTGCATCAGTGCTTCCTTATGTCTGGCTGAGGTAACCAGTGTTTCATCAAAGCCGGAGGCATCCTCCAGGCTCATGGCATGAATGCGCTCCCGCAGCCGGTCCAGCCCAAAATTGTTCAGCGCCGAGATCACGGTGGCATCTTGAAGGATGTCCTCCGGAATTTCAGCCACCTTGGGCAGGTCTTCCTTATTGAGCAGCAGGATTCGCTTGCGGCCGGCCGTCTGCTCCAGCAGTTCATGATCTTCCTCACTTAAGTGTCTGGACAGGTCCAGCACCAGGATAATGAGATCCGCGTCCTCCAGGCTGCGGCGGGATCGCTCCACACCAATGGATTCCACCAGATCCTGAGTCTCGCGGATCCCTGCCGTGTCGGTCAGACGGATCGGGATTCCCTCCAGATTAATGTATTCTTCAATGACATCGCGCGTCGTTCCCGGAATTTCGGTGACGATGGCCCGCTGTTCCTCCAGCAGCGCGTTGAGCAGAGAGGACTTACCGACATTCGGTTTGCCGGCAATGACCACCTTGATGCCCTCGCGCAGCAGCTTGCCCTTTTCCGCAGTGGCTAAAAGCTGTTCAATTTCGGTGCGGATTGCCTCCAGTTCCTGCGCCAGCTTCAGATCAGAGGACCGATCCAGGTCATCATCCGGAAAGTCCAGCGTAACTTCTATTTTGGCCATAACATTCATCAATTCATCCCTTAGTTCCAGGATGCGCCGGGACAGCTTGCCCCGGCTCTGATCGTTGGCTGAACGCAGGGCGGCATCGGTCCGGGACTGAATGATGTCCATGACTGCTTCCGCCTGGGAGAGGTCAATCCGCCCATTTAAAAATGCCCGTTTAGTAAATTCTCCGGGCTGAGCCAGCCGAACGCCCTGCTCCAGAATTCGTTCCAGAATGCGACGGACGGGGAGGGGACCACCATGGCAGGAAATCTCGATGACATCCTCTCCGGTGTAGCTTCTGGGTCCTTTGAAGTAGCTGACCAGAACCTCGTCAATCACACTGCCGTCTTGTTGAAGAATGTGGCCGTAGCGAATGGAAAACGGCCTGATGTCCGTCAGCTGCCGTCCCCGAATGCCCCGGAAAATCCGGCTCGCAACGGGCAGGGCCGCCTCCCCGGATAACCGGATCACGCTGATGGAACTTAAACTGGCCGAAGTGGCTACTCCCACTATGGTCTTATTATCTATCATTACTGTTCACCATATCTTTCTGCCGGTCCCTCGACTCGATGAAGCACGTTCCGGCCGGCTGTTGCTGAGGCTGCCGCGGTGATCCCTGATCGGACCGGCGGTTGACCATGTATTTTCCACTGTTGGGATTGCTTCATGAAATGCAGCGATCCCCCAGAGGAAACTGTTCTTTATCATTATATCTGATCTGTCAAAAAAACGAATGACACCGGCCGTCATTTCTTCCAGGCATAGAACAAAGACATCATCCGGCAGGATAATGTCTTTGTTTTATGCTTCCATTCAGTTGGTTATTTCTGGTCAAGTTCCACAACAACCTTCCGGTAAGGCTCTTCCCCTTCGGAATGGGTTTTAACATTCGGATAATCCTGCAGTCTGGAGTGGATGATTCGACGCTCGTAGGGATTCATTGGATCGAGTTTGATGCTCTTGCCGTACTTGGTGACTTTCCAGGCGGTTTTCTCAGCCAGATGCTTGAGGGTTTCTTCCCGCTTTTCACGATAACCTTCGGTATCAATGATGACTCGGGTGTATTCCTCACGGCTCCGTTCCTTGTTGATTGCCAGGTTCGTCAGATACTGGAGCGCATCCAGCGTTTCCCCGCGGTAGCCGATGATCAGGCCCATCTTGGGTCCGGCCAGGTTGACACGGATATTGCCTTCTTCTTCGCGTACTCTGATCTCCGCCATCAGTCCCATCTTATCAAGGATGGAGCGGATGAAGTGTTTTGCCTTGTCGGTCAGGGGTTCCGCTTTGCGGGTCGCCTGAACGATGAATGGTTTGGCGCCGAATCCGAGGATCCCTTTGGAGCCTTCTTCAAGCACCTGATATTCCATCTGGTCCAATGTGCAGCCTAAGCTGGCTCTGGCAGCTTCTACAGCTTCTTCCAGTGTTTTTCCTGTTGCTTTCAATGCTTCCATTATTTTCTGATCACCTTATTTCTTTTCCTTTTCTTTTCCGGTTCCGGAAGGTCAGGGACGATCACAGGGTTTGGTTCATTCCCCTGAACTTTGTTCATGATGAGCTGCTGGAAAATCCGGAAAATGTTTCCGGTGATCCAGTACAGTCCCAGAGCAGCGGGGGAGGACCAGGTGAACCAGCCGATCATGAGTGCCATGACGTAGTTCATGGTATTCATCTGCTTGGCCTGAGCCTTTGCTTCGGCTGACATGTTCTTCTCATTGGCTTTCTGAGTAATCCAGGTTGAGAGGAGCATGGTAAGAACGGTCAGAATGGTCAGTGGCAGATTCTTGTTGGCTGCCAGATCATTAATCAAGGGTCTGAGGAATCCCATCCCACCGATGGTTCCATCCTTCGCCAGCTGATTAAAGACGTTGAACAGCGCAATGAACAGGGGCCACTGAATCAACATGGGCAGGCATCCACCCCACATGCTGACGTTGTTTTCCTTCATCAGCTTGGACTGTGCTTCCTGAAGCTTGGCAGGATCATTCTTGAAACGCTCCTGGATCTTCTTCAGCTCCGGCTGGATCATGCTCATTTTCTTCGAACTCACCATGGCTTTCCAGTTCAGCGGAAAGACGATGATGTTGAAAAGAACTGTGAAAAGCACAATGGACAATCCCCATCGTGTTCCGGGATCAGCGATATAGCTGCCCAAAAATTGATTCAGGATGTCAAAAACTGTCCTGAACACATTGTTAATACTCTGTTGCAACGGAATTCCTCCTAGTCTTTATCAACCGGATCATAAATGGCTCCCCGATAAAAGGGATGACATCGCAATATCCGTTTCACGGCCATCCAGGAACCCTTGAGAGCTCCATACTTTTCGATCGCTTCCAGCGAATACTGGGAGCAAGTGGGGATGAACCGGCAGCTGGGTCGTGTATTCGGAGAAATATTTCTCTGATAAAACTTAACCAGGCTGATTAGTACTTTTTTCATGTTTAATTCCCGCTTTCTTATACAAATAGCGGACCGATGACAGCACTTCATGATAAGTTTTGCCAACGATGGGGTTTCTGGCGACGAATACCAGGTCAAATCCTTGGACTGTATCTTCCCTGGAAAGTCGTGCGGCCTCCTGGATCAGCCGTTTTACACGGCTTCGGGTAACGCTGTTTCCAACTTTCTTGCTGACGGAGATCCCAATTCGGTTGAACGGTTCTCCATTCAGAACATTTCGTGGATTCTTCAGTTTGTAGAGCACCAGCATATCACTGGCACAAGACCTGCCTCTTCTGTATACGTTCCGGAACTCCTGGTTTTTCCTGAGTCTTTCATGTTTCACAGAAGTGTTCCTCTTTCCTTACAGAAAAAGGCCACATAATGCGGCCCTTAAGCTGTTAATCTTTTTCTGCCCTTAAGTTTTCTTCTCTTAAGTACATTTCTTCCATTCTTGGTTGCCATTCTCTTTCTGAAGCCGTGTTCTTTCTTTCTCTGCTTCTTCTTTGGCTGATACGTCATGAACATATATCTACACCTCCTCCGGGTCTATTCGCAATTAATGCATTTTAAGTGATACTAGATTATTATACTCATGTGTTTTTAGTGTGTCAAGAAAGTTATGCCCAAGTGGTCCAGGGTATTTTAGCCCAGATTTCTGTGGATAACTTATTGTTTTAGTAAACCCAACTATGTTATCATTAAAACACGAAAACTGCGGAACCCATTGGAATCACTAGATTCTCAGCGGGTCCTCATTTTATTTTATCCCCATTATATCACAAGATCCTGTGGATAACTTCGGGCCTGTGATTAACTTGTGGATAACATGTGAAATTACTTTGGAGAAAATTTAAGCCACACGACATAAAATCAAGCATCGCAAAGATGCAGCGGTCATCCGGCCAGTGGAAAAGCATCATGGGTTCCCTGTGCATAGATTCCGAAGAACGAACGCGACCGTAACATTATACACAGCTGTGGATTGAACTTATCAACATAAGATCAAAGGAGACTATCGAACATGAGGGACAATCTGGAAGGCATCTGGCAGGATGTGCTAAAGATTATTGAAGATGAAATAATGGCCCCGGTCAGTTTCAAAACCTGGTTTTTACCGATTCGGCCGGAGAAAATCGCAGACCGAAAACTCACATTAAGTGTACCAAACAAGATGATCCGCGAGATCATTGAGCAAAAATATATGGATCTGCTGAAAAACTCCGTGGCCCATATAACCAGGCAGGATTTAGCCATCGATATCATCATCGGTGATCTTCCCGATTCTGAGTTGTCCGTCGAGGAGAAAAAAAGCAAGGAAGAAGCCAGACCCCAAAAACCGACAGCCGCCAATGCCAACGGCAATGGAAACGGCAGCGATGCAGGCAATCTCAATCCGAAATACACGTTTGAGACCTTCGTCATCGGTAATTCCAACCGGTTCGCCCATGCGGCCTGCCTGGCTGTTGCCGATTCACCCAATGAAACCTATAATCCACTGTTCATATACGGCGGAGTCGGGCTGGGTAAGACCCATCTGATGCATGCCATTGGCCACCGCATCAAGGAAAAGAATCGAAATGCCCGCGTTGTGTATGTCTCCTCGGAAAAATTCATGAATGAAATGATCCATTCCATCCAGAATAACTCCAACGAGGCCTTCCGGGAAAAATACCGCAAAAATGTTGATGTGATCCTGATCGATGACATCCAATTTATTGCGGGCAAGGAAAGCACGCAGCAGGAACTGTTCCATACCTTCAACGAACTGAAGGATTCCAACAAGCAGATCATCCTGTCCTCGGACCGCCCGCCCAATGAAATCCCCACGTTGGAAGACCGGCTTCGCACCCGGTTTGCTTCAGGGCTCATCGCCGATATCGAAGCACCGGATTTTGAAACACGAGTCGCTATATTAAAGAAGAAAGCCGAAGCAGACAAGATTAGTGTACCGGATGATATCCTTATATACATCGCCACCAAAATCAAATCCAACATCCGTGAACTGGAAGGCGCCCTGATCCGGGTCATGGCCTACGCGCGTCTGACGGATGAAGCGATCACGGTGGATCTGGCGACAGAAGCGCTGAAGGATCTGGTCTCCGAGTCACGAAACAGAGAACTTTCTGTTGAACTGATTCAGGAAGTAGTTGCCAATTATTATAATTTATCCGTTGATGACCTGAAGGGGCAGCGCCGTACCAGAAATGTGGCCATGCCGCGCCAGATCGCAATGTATCTTTCCCGTACCCTGACATCCACCTCCCTGCCAAAAATCGGCGAGGAATTCAATAAGGACCACACCACGGTCATGCATGCCTACACGAAGATCCACGAAGCACTGGCAAGTGATTCAGCCTTAAAAACCACAGTGGACAACATCACCAAAAAGCTCAGCAATTAATCCACAAAACTACGCATAGCCCGCTGTGCATTCCCTGTGGATGGTCTGACAGTCTTTCCAGCCTGTTGATAACCCCCTGTTTTATCCTTCGGTTATCCGAAGCGTCATCCACGGGCCAAAGCCTTGCGCCAGGCCGATAATAACCACATATCAACAAATTCACAGCCCCTACTACAAACTACTGTTTTAGAACAATAAATAATCAATAAAAAAGGGTCAACCCGACACCTGTTGATAACCAAGCGATGGAGGAAAAACAATGATTCTCAAGGTGAATAAAAAAGATCTGGTCGATGCCGTCAATGTTGTCCAAAAAGCTGTTGCAGCCAAATCTCCCATTCCGATCCTGGAAGGCATCCTGGTGGAAGCCAAGGGAGGCACATTGACTCTGCGGGGAACCGATGTCGATGTCTCCATGGAGACATCCTTTCCCACGGAAATTCATGAGGAAGGCCGCATCGTCGTGGACTCACGCATGTTCGGAGACATCATCCGCAAGCTACCCAACAACATCATCACCCTGGAAACAGCTGACAACAACACGGTCACCATTTCAGCCGAAAAATCAGTCCTGAATCTGCTCTACATGGATCCCACTGATTTCCCGGTTTTCCCGGAGGTCGAGGAAACCACTTCACTGTCCCTGACTCAGAGCGGACTCAAGAACATGGTTCGTAAAGTCCTGTCCTCCGTAGCCACAGAAGACACCCGGCCGATTCTTATGGGCATGCTGTTTGAAGCAGCCGATGGCAAACTGAACATGGTTGGGCTGGATGGTTATCGCATGGCTATGGTCACGGAAGAACTCGAGACTCCGGTGGAGATCAAGCGGGTTATATCCGGCAAGACCTTACGGGACCTGTTATCCGTGATTCAGGATTCCGACGAGGAAGTCCGGCTTTCCTTCACGGACAATCACGTCCTGTTTGAGCTGGGTAAAACCCGGATTATATCCCGTCTGCTCCAGGGCGACTACCTGAAGTACCAGAACATGATCCCCGATTACTCCAAACTCAGCGTCGTCATAGACAAGAATGAGTTCCGCGATGCGACGGAGCGGGCTTCGGTTATGGCCAATGAAGGCACCTCAAACCTGATTAAATTCCTGTTTGAAGACAATACCCTGGTCATCACCTCCAACTCAAAACTGGGAAAACTCCGGGAAGAAGTCTACGGCGAAATGACCGGGGAATCACTGGAAATTGCCTTTAACGCCAAATACATTATCGACATCCTGAAAACCATGGATGAGGACAAGATCGTGATGGAGATGACCTCCAACATCTCGCCCTGTATTGTTCGGCCGGAAGACAACGACAAGAGCCTGTATCTTGTGCTCCCGGTTCGGATCGCCCGGTAATGGCCATGATCGAAATCAAAATCGATACGGAGTTTATCCGGCTGGATTCTCTGCTGAAACTGGCGGGTCTGGCATCCATGGGCGGTGAAGCCAAGCATTTTATCCAGGATGGGCTGGTCCGGCTCAACGGTACGGTCTGTACTGAGCGCTCCAAAAAGATTCGTCCTGGTGATGTCGTGGAATTCAGCGGACAGAAAGTCACGGTGAAATAGCCCCGGGGTTTTTAGCCCAAAAAACACAATTTATTTTTTAGCGCCTTATTTCCTGGACAAAACGCTGACATTCCCTGGTATTCCCAGACATTTCTCTGTGGGTGAGCAGGGGACTGTCTCGCTTTGACATCAGAAAAAAACTGAATTTGACTTAGCCCAGGTTCACAGCTTTTCCAGAGGCCAGGGAATTCGAATGACCATCGAATGATCTGCTCGGCTTGATGTGAACTCCTAATCAGGCAGGTCAGATCACCGTAAGATAACTAGCCTGGTTTATCGAGGATTGCAGGTCAGTGATCTGACCCGGCCTCGGCCGCCGACCTTCTCTTGATCTGCCCCTGATTTCGAAGATCGGCTTTTGGAGATTCTTGCGGGAAATCCGTACGACCCCGCAGACCGATCGACCTCGCGGATCACAACCGAATGATTCCTGGGCTACATCATTGGGTGAGGCTTTCGCCATCCATCCCGGTCACCCTGACAAGGTTCACGGCCGGGTCCGACGACGCTCCTGGCTGATGAAGGTGACACTGGTTTACTGAATCCACCCAGGATAATGTTTTTTTGGCTGTGGCCAGACTCCGTCTGTGCGACCGCAGGATCCGCAAAGGATTCGATGCATCGGTGTCATGGGCTGGCAGCTCCCGAACTGCTCCAGCCCTGACAGGACAATCCGGGGAATCATTCGAACCTCGCCGAGCTTCTCGCCTCTCAGCCAAGCGAGGCAAGAAGCCGAGCACTCCTGTCGGTGCCATGTGTCCGGATAAAGAACAGCTCACGGAAGACTCTTCTTCCGTGAGCTGTCTATAGCCCTATTTAATTTCTATCTCGCGGACATTGGTTTCCGGTTCCTTTTCTTTCTTGGGGAGGGTGATCCGAAGGATGCCGTTGTCCAGGGCTGCAGTAATTTCATCGGCTTTGACATTTTCCAGGATGATCTGACGCTTGCTGGAAGAGGAGTAGCGCTCTCTCATCATGTACCGCTTTTCCTCGTTTTCCTCTTTTTTCTCTTCCGTCTTTTCGGTCTGAATGGTCAGGACATTGTCTTTGTAGTGGATTTTGATATTTTCCTTGGCAATGCCAGGCATGTCAGCTTCCAGAAGGAAATGGTCGCCTTCGTCCTTCAGGTCGATGGCCAGTGAGTTTTTATGATCGGTCAGACTGTCAAAGAATTTTCGGAAGAAGCGGTCTTCCGGCATCAGCGACGGACCGGTCAGCATAGGGAATAAATCAGCCATTTTCTTTACCTCCGTTCCATAAAATTCAAAGCAGGTTCGGCCTGTTCCTAACTTCAATATAGGACGGACTGCCCATGAATGAAATGAGAATCAGGGGATTTTGAAGGCATCTGAACCAGCTGACAGCAGATCTGGGTATAATAGCTGACAAAAGCTTATATTCTCTAAGCAAGGCTTTGATTCTCTAAGTACTTTGACTGGAGACCTGATACAGGGTTGGAAAAAGCAGAAGTCCGGCGACTCTCCAAAAAATGGCAATAAAAATTCGCTTTTGATAGAAAACAACTGGAATTTGCAGCTGTATACTAAGTGGAATGATAAATTTTAAGTCTTTTACAGGATGATTTATCAATGATTTTCAGAGGTCTGAATATGGGCTGACTGCAAGGCTTGCGGGGGTTGATGAAACTGTCCCAAGGAAGACCAAACCACCTCAAACCCTTGCCAAATCTGAACTTTCTGCCATTTTATGGTATAATTTTAAGGTAGAGGTTCGTATGTATATTGAAAATTTGGAATTAAAAAACTTTCGAAATTATGAAAAGCTGAATATTGAGCCGGTCCAAGGAGTAAACATCCTTACCGGAGACAATGCCCAGGGAAAGACCAATATACTTGAGGCAGTATTTTTTTGTGCCTACGGACGGAGTCACCGTACCACCCGGGATAAAGAAATGCAGCGGTTTGACGCGCCATTTACCCAGGTGTCGGTGAAAGTTAAGCGGGAACCGGTGGACAAGCAGATTGTCCTTCGCTTCAACAGCGAGGGCCGCAAGTTTATTGAGGTCAACGGCCGCAAGATCACGCGGATTCCAGATCTTTTGGGAAACCTGTACGTCATTATGTTCTCGCCGGAGGATCTGAAGATTGTCAAGGAGACTCCTGGAACCAGGCGCCGCTTTCTCGACATGGAGATCAGCGCCCTGGATAAATTCTATTATCACGACCTGGTGAGCTACAACAAAGTGATCCAGGAGCGAAATAATCTGCTTAAGATGCGATCGGTCGACCGGACGGTGCTGGATGTCTATGACACCAACGCCGCCCAGTACGGAGCGCGCATTATCCAGCGCCGGCTGGAATATATCGAACAACTCAATACCAAGGCCCGCCCGATCCATCACGAGATTACCGGGGGTAAAGAGGAGATTGAGATTGTATACCGGACCAGCCTGGATCCGGCGAAGCCTCTGGAAGCTTCGCTGAAACAGCTGCTGGCTGAGCACCGGCGCCACGATATGGATCGCGCCGCGACATCCGTCGGACCGCATCGCGACGATTTCGCCATACTCATCAACGGCGCCGACGCCAGAACCTTCGGTTCCCAGGGTCAGCAGCGCACCGTCATCCTGACTCTGAAATTTGCCTCGCTCTGGATCATCCGCGAGCTGACCGGTGAATTTCCGGTCCTGCTGCTGGATGACGTGCTCAGCGAACTGGATCTGTCCCGGCAGAATTTCATTCTGTCATCCATCGAGGGCATACAGACCATCATTACGATGACAGGTTATGAAAACATAGAAAAACGTCTGATCGAAGGGGCCAGGGTGTTCCAGATCAAGGAAGGCACAGCAGCCATGGAGGTAATCGGATGATCCTGCATTTGGGAGAAAATATATCGGTCCAGTTTCGGGAGATCATCGGGATCTTTAATCTGGAAAACAACGGCAATTCCTCAGACAATCTGTCTTTTTTAAAGACAGCCGGTGATGAGGGCTTTATCCACCAGATTTCGGATGATCCGCCCAAGTCCTTTGTGGTGGCCGAGAAGGATCATAAATCCATCGTATACCTGTCACCCATTTCGACACAGACTTTAATCCGGCGGGCTCAGTCCGCCTTCGATCAGGAGGAGACCAATCATGGAAGATAAAACGTTAATGGAACGGGCCGGTCAGTATGACGACAGCCAGATCCAGGTCCTGGAGGGACTGGAGGCTGTCCGTAAGCGCCCCGGTATGTATATTGGTTCCACCTCGCTGGTGGGGCTGCACCATCTGGTTACGGAAATCGTCGATAATTCCATCGATGAAGCCCTGGCCGGATTTGCTACGCACATTGAAGTCTATATCCACCCCGACAATTCGGTTACCGTTCAGGACGACGGCCGCGGCATGCCCGTAGGCATGAACCAGAAACTGGGGAAATCCACCGTTGAAGTCATTCACACCGTGCTCCATGCCGGCGGCAAGTTCGGCGGCGGGGGATACAAGGTATCCGGCGGCCTTCACGGCGTCGGCGCTTCGGTCGTCAATGCCCTGTCTCAGTACATGCGGGTGGAAGTATCCCGCGACGGCCATGTCCACATGCAGGAATTCCGGCGAGGATTCCCGGTGGAACCTCTCCAGGTGATTGGAACCACGACGGGTCATGGCACGAAAACCACCTTCAAGGCGGATGACCAGATTTTTGAGGAACGGGTCTACGATTATGATATTCTGGTTGCCCGGCTGCGCGAACTGGCCTTCCTGAACAAGGGTCTGCGCATTACAGTCACGGACGAACGGGAAGACAGCCCGGTCAGCGAGTCCTTCCACTACGAAGGCGGAATCCGGGAATACGTGGAATACATGAACCGGAACAAGGTTCCGCTGCATCAGGAAATTATTTATGTTGATGAGAAATTTGACACCATGGAAGTGGAACTGGCCCTCCAGTACACGGACAGCTATGTGGAAAACATCTCATCCTATGCCAATAACATCGTCACCAAAGAGGGCGGCATGCACCTGGAAGGCTTCCGGCGCGCCCTGACCAAGGTTATCAATGACTACGGCAAGCGCTTCGGCTATGTCAAGGATGGCGAGAAACTGACCGGCGAGGACGTCCGGGAAGGACTCACCGCCATCATTTCCGTCAAGCTGGAAGAGCCTCAGTTCGAGGGACAGACCAAGCAGAAGCTGGGTAACTCCGAAGCCAGAACCGCGGTGGACCAGATTACCACAGCCCAGCTGGCAGAGTACCTGGAGGAAAATCCCCAAATCGGCCGGCTGATTCTGGACAAGAGCTTAATGGCGGCCCGCGCCCGCGAAGCGGCGCGCAAAGCCCGGGAGATTTCCCGAAAAAGCGTTCTGGAATCCACCACGCTGCCGGGAAAACTGGCAGACTGCCGCTCCAAGGATCCCAAGGAATGTGAGATCTACATCGTCGAAGGAGATTCCGCCGGCGGTACTGCCAAGACCGGACGGGATTCCCGCTTCCAGGCCATCCTGCCGCTGCGGGGCAAGATTCTCAATGTCGAGAAGCAGCGCCTGGACCGCATCCTCAGCTCGGAAACCATCCAGAACATGGTTGCTGCCTTTGGCGCCGGCATCGGCAATGATTTTGACCGCAGCAAGCTCCGCTATGACCGGATTATCATCATGACTGATGCCGATGTCGACGGGGCCCATATCCGGACACTGCTCCTGACCTTCTTCTACCGCTATATGCGTCCTCTGGTTGACGAAGGACACGTCTTCATGGCCATGCCGCCGCTGTATAAGGTATCCAAGGGCAAGACGTATCGCTATGCCTATGACGATGCTGAAAAGGATCAGATCCTGGAAGAAATGGGTGGCAAGGAAACCCAGTTTGAAATCCAGCGTTACAAAGGTCTTGGAGAAATGTCCGAGCACCAGCTCTGGGAGACGACCATGGATCCCGAGCGCAGAACACTGAAGCGCGCCAATGTCGACGATGCCAAGGTGGCCGATGAGATCCTGACCATCCTGATGGGTGAGAAGGTCGAACCGCGCAAGGAATTTATCGAAAAAAACGCGAACAAAGCCGACATCGACTTATAGGAGGTAGGGAATGAGCGAATTTGAAAATAACCAGGGTCATATCGAGGATATTGAGCTATCCCAGGAAATGAAAAAAAGCTTCATCGACTACTCCATGAGTGTCATCGTCGACCGGGCACTGCCCGATGTCCGCGACGGACTGAAGCCCGTCCATAAACGCATCCTGTTCGGAATGCACGAAGCCGGCATGTATCCGGACAAGTCCTACAAGAAATGCGCCCGTATCGTCGGTGACGTCATGGGTAAATACCATCCCCACGGCGACTCCTCCATCTACGACGCACTGGTACGTATGGCCCAGCCGTTCTCGTTCCGCTATCCTCTGGTCGACGGCCAGGGCAACTTCGGTTCCATTGACGGCGACGGCGCGGCGGCTCAGCGTTATACCGAGTGCCGCATGGACAAGCTGGCGGTGGAAATGGTCCGCGACATTGAAAAGCAGACGGTTGATTTTCGGCCCAATTACGACGGCAATGAGAAAGAGCCCGTCGTGCTTCCGTCCCGCTACCCCAACCTTCTGGTCAACGGCGCCGTCGGCATTGCCGTCGGCATGGCGACAAATATTCCATCGCACAACCTGGGTGAGACCATCGACGGCGTCATCGCCATGATCGATCAGCCCGACATCAGCGTGCTGGAACTGCTGCATTACATCAAGGGACCGGATTTCCCCACCGGTGGTATCATTCACGGTACTACCGGCATCCGGGAAGCCTATGAAACCGGCCGCGGCAAACTGGTGGTCCGGGCAAGAGCTGAGATTGTCGAGGAAAAGAACGGCAGAAGCCGAATTGAAGTAACGGAACTGCCCTATCAGGTCAACAAGGCCAAACTGGTGCAGAGCATTGCCGAGATGGTAAAGGAAAAACGGATCGTCGGCATTTCGAACATCGAAGATCTGTCCGACCGGAATGGTCTGCTGATTTCTGTTGAAATCAAGCGGGATGCCAATCCCCATATTGTCCTGAATCAGCTGTACAAGCATACCAAGCTGCAGGATACCTTCGGCGTCAACATGCTGGCTCTGGTTGACATGCGGCCCAAGCTGCTGAACCTGAAGCAGATGCTCTATCATTATCTTGAATTCCAGAAAGAGGTCGTCACCCGCCGCACCCAGTATGATCTGGCCAAAGCCAGGGAACGGGCTCATATCCTGGAAGGCTTGCTGATCGCCCTGAATCATATCGATGAAGTGATCCGGATCATCCGGGCTTCCACCAGCACCGAAGCTGCCAAGTCAGAGCTGATCGAACGGTTTGAACTCAGTGATATTCAGGCCGTGGCGATCCTGGACATGCGGCTGCGCCGGCTTTCTCAGCTGGAAGGCGGCAAAATCCAGCAGGAATTTGACGAACTGCAACGGGAAATGACCCGCCTCATGGGAATCCTGGAAGACAAGGCGATCCTGCTGAATGTCATCCGCACCGAACTGCTCGAGATCAAGGAAAAATACGGCGATCCCCGCCGGACCTCCATCGAAATGCAGGAAAATGAGATTGACTATGAAGACCTCATCAACGAGGAAGACGTCGTCATTACCCTGACCGCTTCGGGCTACATCAAGCGGATCACCACGGACGCCTACTCGGCGCAGCGCCGCGGCGGCAAGGGCATTCAGGCCATGAACATGAAAGAGGATGACCTTATCACCAATGTGTTCATCACCTCGACCCACCGCCATCTGCTCTTCTTCACCAACCGGGGCAAGGTCTACCGGCTGAAGGCCTATGAGATTCCGGATGCCGGACGCAGTGCCAAGGGCATGAACATCATCAATCTGCTGCCCCTGGAAGCGGACGAACGCATTCAGTGCGTGCTCTCCATCGGTTCCATCAATGACGGCAGCTTCCTGGTCATGGGAACGAAGCTGGGCATCATCAAGAAAACGCCGCTGAAGGATTTCGCCAACCTCAGAAAGAACGGCCTGATTGCCATTCGCCTGCGGGATGAGGATGAACTGCTCCACGTCAAGGCAACCAAGGGATCAGCCGAGCTGATTTTCGTCACGAAAAACGGCATGGCCATCCGCTTCAATGAAAAGAATGTCCGGCCCATGGGACGGAATTCCTCCGGTGTTCGCGCCATTCGCCTGCGCAAGGGCGATGAAGCCGTAACGATGGATATTGCGGTGGAAGGTGAAAAGCTGCTGCTGGTATCCGAAAAAGGTCTGGGAAAACGTACGCCCATCAGCTTGTTCCGCCAGCAGACCCGCGGCGGACTCGGCACCAAAGCCTACAAAGTCACCAGCCGCTCTGGAAAGGTCGCCGCGGCCCGCATCATCAACGATGAGGATGAAGTAATGCTGGTCAACTCCGATGGCGTGGCCATCCGGATCAAAGCCAGCGACATCGCGGTCACCTCACGCGATGCCACCGGCGTCATCCTGATGAAGAACATCAATGAAACTACCGTCGTCTCCATGGCTAAAATCAAGAAGGCCCAGGAGAGCGAGGAAGAAGTGGATGTCGAGGAAATTGACTCCGAAGAACTGCTGGATCGCGATGAGCGGCACTTTGACAACGAGGAACTGACGGATATGGATGAATTTGAAGACCAGGATCCGCAGGACGATTTCCTCTCCCTCGAAGAAGATGAGCTGGAAGAGGATGCCGACAGCCTGATTGACGACCTGTTCGACGAAGAAGATTCCGACGAAGAATCCGACGAAGAAGACTCAGAACCAGAGAATCCGGAAGAATAATCTATCAGGAATCCTTTCCATAACAAGGCACAACGTGCTTCAACCATAAGAAAAATCAAAACCCTGGCTTCGCAAGATTTGCGAAGCCAGGGTTTTGCAGTCTGATCAACATGATCATTTTTCAGCAATGACCGATCATAGAAACTGTTCATGGCTAAAGCAACCAGAACAAAAAATCTAAAACCGATTAATCTTTTCAGCAGCCACTTTATAGTTAATTAATATAATTGTCACAGTCTGAAAAAAACACCCAAAAATAGCATATTCATGGAAAACTGATACTATGGAGATATGTGCAACATCAATAATGTCATTCAACATGGGATCCGGGAGTGGGAACTTGAGATGCGATATTACCATAATGATATGCTGCAGCCAATTCAGTTGATGGCAAGGCATACAGCTCAGGAAGTGGATTAATGAAGCAGCTGATATTTTAGTATGTGAGGCGGTAATTAGATGGATCGAACAAAAAGACGATTGAAAATAGGTAAAATTACCCTTCTTGTTTTGCTGGCTCTTTTAATAGCTGGCGATGTGTGGAATCATATGAAACCAGCGGCTACATTACTGGATCTGACAGGAATGAATGCTTCCGAGATTGTTAAAATAGAGCTATATAATGGCCATAAATTGGTTAATGCAATTGAGGATGAAGCTTCTAAAAGTGAAGTCATAAATTATCTTCAGCAATCAAAGTTCAAGTATTCATCCGCTCGACCAAAAGGTTACTTTGGTTTCCCATATGAAATGATATTTTATTCAAGTAAATCGAAAAGTGGATTCTTCTTGGAGCAGATCGATTCGATTGTAACGGAAGACAGTATTTACCTAAAATCTTCTGGAGTATACGATCTTAATACATTGATTTCCTTTTTTAAGTAAGTAAATTGCTCCAGCATAAATAGTACAGCCCTGACTTGGCGGTATTGTTCAAGTTGTTTTGGACACACTATTTTCAAAGTAGATCTCTCTATTTCATGAGTCTGGGAATAAAAAATGGCAAAGCCCTTGAATTCACTTATTTTGAGTGAATCAAGGATTATTTTGTCCTGCTATTTCAAGTTTTTCTATCAAAAAAACTCTTGTTATACTATGGAATTTGGACAAGGCTATATTTTATCCAAGGTTATTGTTCCAGGATCCGTTGCAGGTTCAGGTAAGTATTGATCCTCTTGATGGGAGTCAAGATGGTTTTATACAGGGGTGTTTGATCAAGTTACTTTGGACGCGTTGTTCTCGAAGTAGTTTTGTAACCTGGATTCCCGGAACACATAACTATGATGGGGTCTCAACACCCATGAATTCATAGATCAACTTCTGTTTGTTGAGAATCTCACCAACCCTCAAGTCATGGCCTGGATTTTCAAAGCACTCTATGACGTCCAGCTTGTCCAGCAGAGACTGCATTGTGTAATCTTTGAACATTCCTTTATCCTGCATCTGCTTTTTGAGGTAGGACAAATAGATGAGCGCGACGAAGGCCACAAAGAGTTTTCCATCCAGGCTTTTTTCTGAGGAAACCAAGAGTCGCCTCAGATTGAGCCGTTCCTTGATATTGCCGAAGGCCTTTTCCACCAGATCTTTATTCCGATACAGCGTCAAAGCCGTGATGGCATCCATCTTTTCATTGGTCATCAGCGCAAAGAATCCAAAATAGCGCTTCGTCTGTTTGACCACATCTTCTTTCACGGTAACTTTAATGCCCCTTACCGGGGTATCTGTCACTTCAAAGTATTTCTTGTAGAACGTCTCATGATCGGGATTACGTTTTCCGCTTAGGATTTCCCCCTTCATCGACAGCAGTCGTCGATCAAAATGAGCTTCTTCATCCGCGTATTTTTCAATGTTGAAGTAAGCGTGCAGGTAGACCCGGCGTTTTTCTCGGATGACATCTTTCTTGTTGGGGCGTTCTTTTTGAAACTCCCAGTCAGTCAGAATGGTTGAGGAGTATAAGCCATATTGCTCATCCAGGTTTTCAAAGGATCGGATGCTGTCATAGATCCCGTCGATATGTCTTCGGATATAGGCCAGATGCGTGCCAGCGGCAATGATGAACTTCAGTCGCTCCCCAAGAAGCGCATTGATATTGGCTTCACTGTAAAATCCCCGGTCCATGACCAACTTGACTTTATCGAAGCCCAGCACTTTGAAATCAGCCAGCAAATTTTTGATCGTGCTGACATCTGGAATGTTGCCAGAGAGCTTTCTGTAATAAAACGGCAACCCTGAGTCTTGTCCAAAGACCAAGGCCAGGTTCAGCTGCGCCAGGGGGTCATTTTCTTTGTTTTTCCCGTACTGGACCTGACGAAGGGTTTGGGAATAACTCGACACCGAGGTGGTGTCATAGGCCCAATACTCATCGGGCTGATGGCGCTTGGCAAGACAGCTGAAAAAACGTTGTTTGGACTCTTCCGAGATGCCCGCAAACAGCTCGCTGCTGCGCTGAGATGGGATATTGGCTCCATAGGGATGCCGGTGGAGCGTACTCCATTTTTCAAATCGAAACAAGGGGGAATCGCTCTCCAGGATCAGATAATAGGCGATGGATTGAATCTGCTTGTAGAGAGAGGGAAAGCAAGCCTTGAGGTCCTCTGTAAGCCCGAGAGAGTCTCCGATTTGATCCAACAGATACGTGGCACCGTAGAACTTACGATCAGCTACGGTAAAGGGCACAGGGCCAGGCTTGACTTCAGTTGTACCCGCCTCTGGGTTCCGACGTTTTTTACCCCGTCCATCCGTTGGGATGATTTCGCCGGTGACCGGATCTCGTTTGCCGATGAGCGACCGTTTGGACCGAGGCTGTTGTTTTTCCTTATCCCAATGGGAAACTGATTCATAAACGTAAGTAATTCCGCTGCGCTTATCGAACTGATTAACCATGGCCATAATACGCCCTCCTAGTTATGTATAGTGTAACACATAACTAGGATAACCGCAAGGTTTAATAGATAGAAAGTAAGTGATATCAATAGTTTTTGAGAAAATACAAAGGATTCCTCGTTAGGTGAACCGGGAATCCAGGTTGTAAGGGAAAGCCATCTAAAATATATAAGTTCAACAAAAACATAAGTCTCACTCGACTTCGAGTGAGACTTATGTTTTTGTTGATTATTTGAAATCCAGGTCTGGAAATTGACCAGTATCTAAGTCAATGGATCTGCTTTACTTGTAGAAGAAGTTATAGACTTGATTGGCCAGTTTTTTTGACAGTTCCTGCTGGAAAGCGGGGTTAATGATTTTTTTGACATCACCTGCATGGGAGATGAAGCCGATTTCCGTCAGGATGGATCTGCTGTTGGTATTGCGGAGCATGTAGAGCGAACCGCCGGACATGTCCTTGTCCCGATAAGCGCCGCGGTAGTTCATGCCAGAGCTGGAATAAGCAGAGCTCATCATTTCGGATAATTTCCTGCTTTCGCTGAAGGCGGCCTGAGTCGAAGGATTGGCTTTCGTCGAGGGGTAAAGGGTCATCCCGCCGGATACCGTGCTGGAACCGGCGTTGTGATGAACAGAGAACAGCAGGTCGGCATCGGAGCGGTTGGACAGTGAGGCCCGGTCGGCCCGAGGCACATCATAGTCGGTGGTGCGGGTCATCACAACCCGGAAACCGAGCTTGATCAGTTCATCGCGCAAATTGCTGGCGAACTTGATGTCATAGTCTTTTTCATAGATTGCCTTGCCATTGAGACTGCCGACTGCTCCGGAATCGCGTCCGCCGTGGCCGGCATCCACCACGATGGTGGGAACCTTGGTCACGGTGAAGGTGCTGGTCTGATAGAGGAGGCCGCCGGGGGTCGCGACCTGGATTCTCAGGTCGTTCCTGCCGGGACGGGTCACATTGGACGGAATGGTGTAGCTGAAGGACTGACCGCTGAGGCGTCCAGGATTCAGGTACGTGCCATTCA